>NZ_CP065681.1:207500-542500 GCF_016027375.1 Clostridium perfringens | reverse complement strand
GTTAATCTATCTAAATAACCTTTTCCAAGTTCTAAATTTACTCCTAATATTTCAAATTCTTTTGAAATTCCACCTAACTCCTCAGCTGATTTCATATCAAAAGCAGTTACTTTAGCTCCTAGTTTAACTAAAAACTTTATAAGAGGTATGTTACTTACCCCAATTCCTACAACTGCTACATTTTTTCCCTTTATAAATTCTTTAAACTCATTAAAGTCTCTCTTCATTTTGTGGCCTCCAAAATTTTTACCAATATTAATAATGGTTCTTTATAAATTGTATCCCATTTCTTTCTAATTATAACACTATGGAATTTTCCATTCCATATTATTATAACTTATTCAGAATTCTTCTATTTTGTTCTAGTGATGATTTTCTAAAAATATTCATGTTATAATAAATTATTAATCTATTTTTAACTATATTGTTTAAAAGAGCTTGTTAAATTATAATTATTAATTAATAATTATTTTAGGATAAAAAGAGTAATTTTTAATATCTAAAATCCTTATACCCAGATTAATTAGGAGGATTAATATGAATACTATTATACAAAAAGCAAAAGAAACTCATGAACTTTCAAGAGATGAAATTATAGCATTATTAAAAGATGATTCTATAAATGATGAACTTTTTAAAGCTGCTGATGAAGTTAGAAAAAAATACCTTGGTGATGAAGTACATTTAAGAGGACTTATAGAATTCACTAATATATGTAAAAGAAACTGTATGTATTGTGGACTTAGAAGAGATAATAAAAATCTTAATAGATATAGACTTTCTCACGAAGAGATTATAGATTTTGCAAAAAAAGCCGTTGGTTATGGATATAAAACCTTGGTTCTTCAAGGCGGTGAAGATGATTATTATACTGTTGAACGTTTGGTTCCTATAGTTAAAGATCTTAAAGCCTTAGGAGTTGCTTTAACATTAAGCATAGGCGAAAGACCTTTTGAAGAATATGAAGCCTTAAAAAAAGCTGGTGCTGATAGATTCCTTTTAAGAATTGAAACAACAGATAGAGAATTATATGAAGAACTTGATCCAGGTATGAGTCATGAAAATAGAATTCAATGTCTTAAAAACTTAAGAAAACTTGGATATGAAGTTGGAAGTGGCTGTCTTGTTGGTCTTCCTGGTCAAAAAATAGAATCCTTAGCTGATGATATTTTATTTTTCAAAGAACTTGATGTAGATATGAATGGTATAGGACCATTTATTCCAAATGAAGATACTCCACTAAAAGATGCTGAAGGTGGACAATTTGAACTAGCCTTAAAAGTAATGGCTATAGTTAGATTACTTTTACCTGATATAAATATTCCTGCTACAACAGCTATGGAAACATTAAATAAACAAGGAAGAGTAATAGCTCTTCAATGTGGAGCAAATGTAGTAATGCCTAACGTTACTGAAGGTGAATATAGAAAACTTTATGCCTTATATCCAGGTAAAATATGTACAGGCGATACACCTGCTCATTGTAGAGGATGTATCTCTGGAAAAATTAGAGGTATAGGTAGAATAGTTTCTGACGGACCTGGATTTAGAGCTAATGGATTTAAAACTAAAACTCGTTAATAAAATATAATATAACCAATATTTATAAAACTCTAGAACAATTTAGTAAAATCTAAATTAGATTCTAGAGTTTTTTATTTAGAGTTAAATAATAATTTCTTTTCCTGCACAAGCTTAATCTCATCACCAATTTAATGCTTAGCTCTTTTAATTACATAAAAAAACTGTAGGAAAATTTATTTTATATAAACTTCCTACAGCCTTATGAATTATTTAATTCAATATTAAAATTAATTACTTTTTAATTATTTTTACAAAATTCATCTATAGCATGAGCAACCTTTTTACTATTTGCAACTGCCTCAACTACAGTCTTAGGCCCACTTACCACATCTCCTGAAGCAAAAACCCCATTAAGTGTTGTTATTCCCTTTTCGTCAGTTACTACTAAGCCATATTTATCTGTTGAAAGATCTCTACTACTAGATACTATATTAGTTCTAGGAGCCTGACTTATAGCAACTATTATTGAATCGCATTTAAACACACCTTCACTACCTTCTAAGGTTTTAAATGATACTCTTCCATCCTCAGAAATTACTCTCTCTGTTTGTATGTATTTTACTCCATCCTCATAAATCTCTAAAGGAGACTTATAAAGTTCAAATTTTACGCCATCTTCCTTAGCCTCTTCTATTTCAACCTTAGTAGCTGGCATATCTTCAAAGCTTTTTCTATAAAGCACATATGTATCTGCACCATTTCTCTTCGCAGTTCTAGCAGCATCCATTGCAACATTTCCAGCCCCAATTACAACTACTCTCTCTCCAAGATTATATGATTTTGGTGCTTTTAAATAATCTATAGCATAGTGAACATTGCCTAAAGTTTCTCCCTTAACATTTAAAGTCTTAGGATTCCAAACTCCAGTTGCTATAAATATCGCTTTATAACCATCACTTTTTAACATATCTAAAGTTATAACTGTTCCTATTAAAGTGTTAGGTCTTATTTTAACATTTAACTTAAGAAGTGCCTCTTCATATTTATCTATTATATCTCTAGAAAGTCTAAATTCTGGTATTCCATATCTTAATACTCCACCAATTTTATCATTTTCATCAAATATTGTTACTTGATATCCCTTTTTAGCTAATATAAATGCAGCTGTTATTCCCGCAGGACCTCCACCTATTATAGCAATTTTATCTTCTAAAATAGTATCTTGAGTAAGTTCTAGATTATCTAAAAACTCTTCTGATATTTCTCTCTCTATTTCACTAAAGTTTACTGGTGTTTCCTTTATTCCTTTTATACAATTCCCCTTACATTGATTTTCATGAGGACATACTATGGAACAAACTACTGATAAAGGATTGTTTTCAAATAAAATTTTCCCAGCCTCTTTTATTTTATCTTCTTTAAATAATCCTATTACCTCTGGAATAGGTGTACTTATTGGGCAATTAGCCTTGCATCTTGGATTTTTGCACATTAAGCATCTTAAAGCTTCTTCTTTTAAGTTTTGCTCATTTACTGTCATTTTTAATAAACCCCCTGATTTCTTAACAACCTATAAAAATTCTTCATTGTTTCATAATATAATATATTATCAAAATAATTTAATAAAGTCATTTATTTAAAGATTAAATATTTTCCTATAGGAATACATTTAGCATCTGCACCATGTCCAAGGTCTCTTGTTTTTAATATTGGAATATTAATTTCTCCTATAACTCTCTTTAATATTTCTACTATATCAGGCTTTAAATTCTCTCTTTCCATTTCAGTAAACTCACCTAATATTATTCCTTTTACCTCATTAAAAACACCTAAGTTTTTATATTGAGTTATATAGGTTACCATCTTAGCTGAATTTCCACTAAAACTTTCTAAAAATAATATTTTATCTTTAAAATTAGGCATATATTTTGTACCTGCTAATTTTAATAAACATCTTATATTACCACCAACAACTATTCCTTCAAGATAACTTCCATTTATCCATTTATAATCTAAGTTAAATATATCTTCTTTTCCTTCTATAAAAGAAGCCTTAAAATTTTGCATTTGCTCTTCTTTAAATTTACCAATTAAATTTCTTAATTGATAATTATAAGTGGTTATATCACACTGAGAATATATAGCATTAAGCAATACTGTTAAATCACTATATCCAAAGAAAGGTTTAGGATTTTCTTTTATTAAATTAAAGTCTAAAAAATCTAGGACTTCATTAGCTAAGTCTCCACCAGAAATATCAAAAATCATTTTTATATCTTTATCTAAGAATAATTTTTCTAAGGCTCTAGCTTTTTCTTCTCCTGTCCCACTAAAAAGATTATATTCTTTTGCATATAGTGTATCTCCTTCAACCATATCTATATATAAACTTTTTAAATTAAGTTTTAATTCCTCTATTATGTTTTTATTTTTTATGCTAAGTCCATTTGAACAACTTATTATCCCTATTTTATCTCCTTTATTTAAAAAACTCATACTCATAGCAACCTCCCAAATAAAAATAATTATTATATATAATACCACTTATTTTCATAAATTTATCTATTTTAAAATATTATTGATTATAATTAATTTTTTAAATCCTTCAAAATAAATATATACTTTAAAAACTTATGAAAAAGGATGAAGAAAATTCTTCATCCTTAAAATTAAAATTATTTATTTATACTTTCTTTAACTAATTCAAGAACCACTTTTGATATTGTTCCTAAATCTTCAATTTTCATATGTTCCTCTAAAGTATGAGGCTTTCTTTCACCACTTGAAAGATTGACAGCCTTTATTCCATTACAGTTAAATATATTTGTATCACTTCCACCACCTGAGGCTTTAGTTTCTCCATTTATTCCCAACTTTTTAAATGCTCTCTTTGCATGTAAAACTATATCTTCATTATCATCTATAACAAAAGCACCATACATTCTATTTACTTCTATATTAACTTCTCCACCAAATTTTTCAGCAGAAGCTTTAAAAGTTTCTACCATATGTTTTGTTTGAGCATCTAATTTTTCTGTAACGGTACTTCTTGCTTCCGCATCTATTATTACTTCAGGACAAACTACATTATTAGCAACTCCTCCTGAAATTTTTCCTATATTAGCAGTAGTATCTTTATCTACTCTTAAAAGTTTCATGTTTGCTATAGCATCTGAAGCTATGGAAATTGCACTTATTCCATCTTCAGGTGAAACTCCAGCATGTGCAGGTTTTCCCTTTATAGTAACCTTTAAAGTATCATGAGCAGGTCCTATTGTAGTTATAAATCCTGGGTCTCCACTTGTATCAAAAAGGAATGCTTTTTTTGCACTTATTTTTGAATAATCTAAATTTTTAGCTCCTAAAAGACCTGTTTCTTCAGCTATTGTAAATACAACTTCTATATTAGCATGGTCTATGTTGTTTTCTTTTATTACTCTTAAAGCTTCAACTATAGCAGCTATTCCACCTTTATCGTCTCCACCTAATATAGTTGTCCCATCACTATATATAACTCCATCTTTTATTATTGGCTTTATTCCTTTACCAGGTTTAACAGTATCCATATGACATGCAAAAAGAATAGTTTCTCCTTCTACATTACCTTTTAATTTAGCTATTAAGTTTCCTGTATTTGAACCTATTTTTTCTCCACTGTTATCAAATTCAACTTCTAATCCAGCTTCCATTAAATCCTTTTCTAATCTTTTAGCAAAATTACCTTCTTCATAAGTTTCGCTATCTATTTGGATATAATCTAAAAAACTTTCTAAAACTCTTTTTTCATTTATCATAATATTTTAGTCTCCCTTAAAGCATTTTAATAAATTTCATATAAAATTATATCACGAAAAATACATTTGTCCGTAATTGTAAAACAAAATTCATAACTATGTCCTTTAGTACTTTAAAATCATAAATAAAAAAAACTTATAAATATATGTGGAATATATTTATAAGTTTTTATTTTTACTTTTAAACTAGAATTCTAAGCTCTTTTCTATTATAGCTCTTACATCTTCTATTTTAACTCTTTGTTGTTCCATGTTATCTCTGTCTCTTACAGTTACACATCCATCTTCTAAAGTATCGAAGTCAACTGTTATACAGAATGGAGTTCCTATTTCATCTTGTCTTCTATATCTCTTACCGATACTTCCTGTTTCATCATAATCAACATTGAAGTGTTTGCTAAGTTCTGCATATACTTCATCAGCTTTTTCTGATAATTTCTTAGAAAGTGGTAATATAGCAGCCTTAAATGGTGCTAAAGCTGGGTGTAAGTGCATAACTGTTCTTACATCTACTTTTCCATTAGCTCCTTCTAATTCTTCCTCATCATAAGCTTCAACTAAGAATGCTAATGCAACCCTGTCTGCTCCTAATGATGGCTCTATAACATATGGTACATATTTTTCATTTGTTGTTGGGTCTAAGTAAGTCATGTCTTGACCTGAGTGTTCAGCATGCTTATTTAAGTCATAGTCTGTTCTATCAGCTATTCCCCAAAGTTCTCCCCATCCAAATGGGAATAAGTATTCTATATCTGAAGTAGCATTTGAGTAGAAGCTTAATTCTTCTTCTCCATGATCTCTCATTCTTATGTTTTCTTCTTTCATTCCTAAGTTTAATAGGAAGTTCCAACAACTATCTTTCCAGAAGTTGAACCATTCTAAATCAGTTCCTGGTTTACAGAAGAACTCAAGCTCCATTTGTTCGAACTCTCTAGTTCTGAAAGTGAAGTTACCTGGAGTTATTTCGTTTCTGAAAGATTTACCAATTTGAGCTATACCAAATGGTACTTTCTTTCTTGTAGTTCTTTGTACTGATTTAAAGTTTACGAATATACCTTGAGCAGTTTCTGGTCTTAAATATACTTCGTTTTTACTGTCTTCAGTTATTCCTTGGAAAGTTTTAAACATTAAGTTGAACTTTCTTATATCTGTGTAGTTTAATTTTCCACATTTTGGACAAACTATGTTATTCTTAGTTATGTAGTCCATTAACTCTTCATTGCTCCATCCATCAGCTGTAGCAACTTCTGCTCCGTTTGCAGTCATATGATCTTCAACTAATTTATCTGCTCTGAATCTAGCTTTACATTCTTTACAATCCATTAGAGGATCTGAGAATCCACCAACGTGACCTGATGCAACCCAAACTTCTCTATTCATTAATATAGCTGAATCTAATCCAACATTATATTTGCTCTCTTGAACAAACTTTTTCCACCAAGCTCTTTTTACGTTATTTTTGAATTCAACTCCTAGTGGGCCGTAATCCCATGAGTTTGCAAGTCCACCGTATATTTCTGAACCTGGGAATATAAATCCTCTGTTTTTACATAAGGCTACTATTTTATCCATAGTTTTTTCTACTGCCATTACAATTACCTCCATTTATATTAAATAACTTATTTTATATTAATTCTTCACTTTATAAAGAACTTTAAACTTCCTTGAGAAATATTTCTAACAGTTTTATTCACTGCTAGAAATACTCATCTAGATTAACAGCCTAAGGGCTTTATATAAATAAAAAAAGCCATTACATTCAAAGGGACGAAATAAAATTCCGCGGTTCCACCCTTTTTAGCAAAAGCTCATCTCTCAAAATAATTGTACTCAAAAGCTCCCTTCATTTTAAACCTTTAATAACTTTCACCAACCGTTATCTCTCTAAAAAAGATTTTAAAATTACTCTTCTTCATCATAGTACATATTTAGTTATACTCTTAATTTTATCAAAACTAAATTATATGTCAATAAAAAAAGAATTTATAAACATACAAAAGCTTATATATTTATAAATTCTTTCTTAATTAATTTTAGATAAAAAAAATGGCTCCTCGGAGAGGACTCGAACCTCCAACCTATCGGTTAACAGCCGAGTGCTCCACCATTGAGCTACCGAGGAACATTTACAAATTTATTATATCATATTTCAAATAAAATACAATAGTTTTTTTAAGTAGATTTTAAAAATAATCTAGAATTTTTTTAAGCTTTTTCTCTTCAAATAAAATAAAAAAATAGAAGTCTACTTTTTAGTAAACTTCTACTTTATATAAACTATTTTTGTGGTTTCATTGTTGGGAATAATATAACGTCTCTTATTGATGAAGAGTCAGTTAAGAACATTATCATTCTGTCTATTCCTATTCCTAATCCACCTGTTGGAGGCATACCAGTTTCTAAAGCACTCATGAATTCTTCATCTAACATGTATGCTTCATCATCTCCGTATTCTCTTTCTCTAGCTTGTTGTTCAAATCTTTCTCTTTGAACTATTGGATCGTTAAGCTCTGAGTATGCGTTACATACTTCTCTACCATATACAAATCCTTCAAATCTTTCAGTAAACATTTCGTTTCCTCTTTTCTTTTTAGTAAGAGGTGAAATTTCTACTGGATAATCTACTAAGAAAGTAGGTTGGATTAATTTATCTTCACCATATTCTTCAAATAACATATTTAGAACTTCACCTTTAGTAACCTTATCTAATGGTTTAGGGAATTCTAAGTTTTTCTCTTTAGCTATAGCTTGAGCTTCTTCATCACTCTTAATTTCGTTGAAATCTATACCAGCAAATTCTTTAACTGCATCAACCATAGTAATTCTTCTCCATGGTGGTGTGAAGTCTATTTCAGTTCCTTCATAAGTAACTTTAGTTGATCCATTTACTTTCTCACAAACATAAGCAATCATGTTTTCCATGATTTCCATCATGTCATTGTAATCAGCATATGCTTCATATAACTCTATAGCAGTGAATTCTGGATTATGTCTTACTGAAACCCCTTCATTTCTGAAGTTTTTACCCATTTCATAAACTTTTTCAAATCCAGCAACTATTAATCTCTTTAAGTATAACTCAGTAGCAATTCTTAAATACATATCTATATCTAAAGCATTGTGGTGAGTTATGAAAGGTCTAGCAGCAGCTCCACCAGCTATCGGTGAAAGAATTGGTGTGTCAACCTCTAAGAATCCTCTATTATCTAAGAATTCTCTTATTGCTTTTACTATTTGTGATCTCTTAATAAAAGTATCTTTAACTTCTGGGTTTGTTATTATATCAACTTCTCTTTGTCTGTATCTTAAGTCTGGGTCTTTTAAACCATGCCATTTTTCTGGTAATGGTTTTAAAGATTTACAGATTAATTCAAATGAAGTTACTTTTACTGAAACTTCACCCATTTTTGTTTTAAATACTTCTCCAGTTGCAGCAACCCAGTCACCTAAATCGAAAGTTTTAAATTCCTTTAAAGCTTCCTCTCCAACGTTATCAATCTTAATAAATAATTGAATTTTTCCTGGTAAATCTGCTAAATCAGCGAATACTACTTTACCTTGACCTCTTTTTGACATAAGTCTTCCAGCAACTTTTACTTCTTTACCTTCTAACTCTTCAAAATTATCTTTTACATCAGCAGAAGAGTGTGTTCTCTCTACCTTGTATACATCAAATGGGTCCTTACCAGCTTCTTGTAATTCAACAAGCTTTTGTCTTCTTAACATCTCTTGTTCACTTAATTGTTCTTCTGCTTCGTGAATATTTATTTCCTCATTTGACATTTAAAAATCCCTCCATCTATATTATCTATCTTCTTATTCCAAGAACTTCGAACTTAGTAGTTCCTCCTGGTACTTCTATCTCTACAACATCTCCAACTTTTTTACCCATTAACCCTTCACCAACTGGTGATTCATTTGATATCTTAAAGTTCATTGGATCTGCTTCTGCTGAACCAACTATTGAATACTCAACTTCTTCATCAAAATCAAAGTCCATAACCTTAACGATTGATCCAACTGTAACTATATCTGTTGATATTTCTGACTCATCAACAACAACAGCATTTTTAAGCATGTTTTCTAACTGAATTATTCTTCCTTCAGTGAAAGCTTGCTCATTTTTAGCTTCATCATATTCTGAGTTCTCACTTAAATCTCCGTATCCTAAAGCAACTTTTATCTTTTCAGTTATTTCTTTTCTTTTTACTGTTTTAAGATATTCTAATTCATCTTCTAATTTTTTAACACCTTCATATGTCATTATATGTTTCTTTTCGCTCATTTTCTTTCTCCCCTTTGAACATATTATTATAATATCATATTTAAACTTAACCTGTTAATATACAATTCATAAAAACTTTAAGATTATTAAGCCTAATTATTCAAATTATTATAATTCCTAAAGATTATTATGTCAAACTATATATTATATAAGATAGAATACACTAAATAAAAAATCATTATTTAGCTTTAATTCTCACCTTTATTTGTATAAATTAAACATCTAATATTTTACTGATGCTTTATTATATCCAGTTATATCCCCATTTATGATAAATATTATAAATCATTTTTCATTAAATATTCTTTATACTCATTAAGGATACCCATAATCTTCTCTGGATCAGCTTCTAAATTAAGCCTATTCTTAACTTCAGTACAATTATTTAATCCTTTTATATACCAAGCTGCATGTTTTCTCATTTCTCTTACAGCCTTATACTCTCCATCATATTTAAGTGATAAATTATAGTGTCTTATACACATATCTATTTTTTCTTCTGGAGTAGGCATATAAACCTCTTCTCCATTTAATTTCTGAACTATTTGCTTGAAGATCCATGGGTTTCCCATACTTCCTCTTGCAACCATAATTCCATCACAGTTAGTTTGATTTTTAAGACTTAAAGCATCCTCCGCAGTAAATACATCTCCATTTCCTATAACAGGAATATTAACTGCTTCCTTTACTTGTCTTATTATATCCCAGTTAGCTTTTCCTTCATACATTTGAGCCCTAGTTCTTCCATGTACAGCAATGGCATCTACTCCTGCTTCTTCCATGATTTTAGCAAACTCAACAGCATTTATATTTTCTTCATCAAAACCCATTCTAAACTTAACTGTTACAGGCTTTGTTGCAACTTTTTTTATGCTACTCATGATCTCATAAGCTAATTTAGGATTTTTCATTAAGGCTGAACCTTCACCATTTTTTACTATCTTAGGTGCAGGACATCCCATGTTAACATCTATTATACATATATCATCATTTGTATTAAAATGCTTCTCAGTGACATAAGCCATTATCTCTGGATCATTTCCAAACATCTGACAAGATACCGGTTTTTCTTCATCTGCAATTCTCATTAATTCTTTTGTATTTTCACTCCCATAGTACAATGCCTTTGCACTAACCATTTCAGTGCAAACAATTCCTGCACCCATCTCTTTACATAATCCCCTAAAAGATATATCTGTAACCCCTGCCATAGGTGCTAAGAAAACATTATTTTCTAAAACTATGTTTGATATTTTCATTACTTTCTACTCCTTGTTTTTTTCGTAAAGAATCTTAAGCCCTTCTAAAGTTAATTTACGATCTACTTCATCAATTACATCCGTTTCGCTATAAACAAGTTTAGCTAGCCCTCCTGTAGCTAATACAAATGGTTCCTTTTCTCCTAAGTCCATCATTTCCTTTTTCATACGTTTAACTATATATTCAACTTTTCCAATATATCCATAAATTATTCCAGCTTGCATACTTGTAACTGTATTTTTACAAATTACACTCTTTGGTTTTTCAAGTTCTATTCTTGGAAGCTTTGCTGCTCTCTCAAATAAAGCATCTGCTGAAATTTGAATTCCAGGACATATATTTCCACCTAAATAATCTCCCTTTTCAGTAATGGCACAGAATGTTGTTGCTGTTCCAAAATCTATTATTATCATAGGTTTTTTATGCTTTTCAAAAGCAGCTACAGCATTTACTATTCTATCTGCTCCAACCTCTTTAGGATTATCATATTTTATATTAATTCCAGTTTTTATTCCAGGCCCTACTACAATAGGTTCTTTGCAGAAACATTTTCTAACCATGTTTTCTAAAGAATGCATTATATTAGGAACTACTGAAGAAATTATTATTCCTTCAACCTCTTCTGGATTTAATTTTGCTTGATTAAATAGTTGCATAACTTGTATTGAATATTCATCTGATGTTTTCTTAGAATCTGTAGATATTCTCCATGATGCTATGTATTTTTCATTATCATGAATCCCTAAAACTATATTTGTATTACCTACATCTATTAATAAAATCATGTGTTTTACACCACCTTAATATAATTAAAGACAGCTAATAAAGCTGTCCGGAAAATACCATGTACCCTTTATATAACAATATTAATTTTAACAACTACTATACATTTGTCAAGCAATTACAATTACTAGTTTTTAAATAAAAAAAGGCTTATATGACTATTTTTTTAACAGTGTCATATAAGCCTCAAAATTATCTAAACATTTAGAATAATCCTACTATTTCTCCATTGTCTTTTATATCCATTCTATTAGCAGCAGGAACTTTAGGTAACCCTGGCATTGTCATAACATCCCCTGTTAAAACAACTATGAATCCAGCTCCATTTGAAACTCTAACCTCTTTAACAGTTATATCAAAGTTTTCAGGTCTTCCTAAAAGACTTGGATTATCTGATAATGAATACTGTGTCTTAGCCATACATATTGGAAGCTTATCTAAATTAAATTTCTCAATTTCAGCTATTTGTTTAAGAGCTTGAGGAGTATAGTTTACTCCTTTTCCGCCATATATAGTTTGAACTATTTTTAATATTTTATCCTTTATTGATTCTTCTGAATCGTAAATCATCTTAAAGTTTGAAGGCTCAGTTTCCATTGTTTTTATAACTTTATTAGCTAAATCAATTCCGCCTTCTCCACCTTTTTCCCATACTTCTGTTAAGCTAACTTCTACTCCTATATTTTTGCAGAAGTCTTCTATAGCTTTAACCTCTTCATCTGAATCAGTTATAAACTTATTTATAGCAACAACAACTGGTACTCCATAAGCTTTTATATTTTCTATTTGCTTTTCTAGGTTTTTCATTCCTTTATTTAAAGCATCTACATTTGATATGTTTAATTCATCTTTCTTTACGCCACCGTGATGTTTTAAAGCTCTTATAGTAGCTACTAAAACTACACAATCAGGATTTAAATTTCCGTATCTACATTTTATATCTAAGAATTTTTCTGCACCTAAATCTGCTCCAAAGCCAGCCTCTGTTATAGTTATATCACTCATTTTTAAAGCTGTCTTAGTTGCTATTATTGAATTACATCCATGAGCTATATTGGCAAATGGGCCTCCATGAATTATTGCTGGAGTATTTTCTAAAGTTTGAACAAGGTTAGGTTTTATGGCATCTTTCATAAGTAAAGCCATAGCTCCTTGAACTTCTAATTCCTTAGCATAAACAGGCTCTCCATCTAAGTTATATGCAATTAAAATATTTCCCATTCTCTCTTTTAAGTCTTCTAAATCACTAGCCATACATAATATAGCCATTATTTCTGATGCAACAGTGATCATAAATCCATCTTCTCTTAAGAATCCGTTTATTTTACCACCCATTCCAACAACTATATTTCTTAAGGCTCTATCATTCATATCCATAACTCTTTTAAATACAATTCTTCTTGAATCTATTCTTAATAAATTACCTTGATGAATATGGTTATCTATAGCTGCACATAAAAGATTATTAGCTGAAGTTATTGCATGCATATCCCCTGTAAAATGAAGATTTATATCTTCCATAGGAACTACTTGAGCATATCCACCACCAGCTGCTCCACCTTTTATTCCAAATACAGGGCCTAATGATGGCTCTCTTAAGGCTATAACGGTATTTTTTCCTATTTTATTTAACGCTTGTCCTAATCCTACTGTAACAGTAGATTTTCCCTCTCCTGCTGGCGTTGGATTTATAGCTGTAACTAAAACAAGCTTACCATCCTTATTATTTTCTAGTTTTTTTATTGCATCTAAAGATATCTTACATTTATATTTTCCATAAAGCTCAATATCATCTTCTCCAAGACCTATTTTTTTAGCAATATTTATTATTGGCTCCATTTTAGCACTTTGTGCTATTTCAATATCATTTTTCATAATTCCGCACCTCATTCCAAAGTAATCTACTTAATATTATACCCATAATTTATTAAAAAACAAAGAGTTTTATCGAACATTTTTATATATTTTATAAAAATTGTTCGTATTATTAAAATATCTTTAGTGAAATTATAATATAAAATAATTCTTAATTAAATAATAATTATAAAAAAAGAGGTACTTAAGTACCTCTTTTAACTATGAGTTTTTAAATATTTCTCTAAACTCATCACCATCAATTTTTTCTTTTTGAAGTAACACATCAGTTACTGCATTTAATTTACTTATATTTTCTCTTAATATAGATTCTGCTCTATTATAAGCTTCATCAATTAATTTCTTGATTTCTTCATCTATTTTAGCGCTAGTTTCTTCACTTATGTTACTACTCTTTCCAATGTCTCTACCTAAGAATACTTCGCCACCATCGCTATTACCAAA
Source organism: Clostridium perfringens (assembly GCF_016027375.1). NCBI lineage: Bacteria > Bacillati > Bacillota > Clostridia > Eubacteriales > Clostridiaceae > Clostridium > Clostridium perfringens. The sequence goes on along the minus strand of NZ_CP065681.1, from coordinate 528,535 downwards.
TGATATAGGTCCAATAACATCACTCATTCCGTATTCCATAACCATACTTCTAGCAATGTGACTAGCTCTATCTATATCATTTTTAGCACCGGCACTTATATCTCCAATAACTAATTTCTCAGCCACTCTTCCACCTAAAAGTTCAACCATCTTATCCTTAAGCTGTTTCTTAGATGTGTGAGTTCTATCTTCCTCTGGTAAATTCATTGTGTATCCTGCAGCCATTCCTCTTTGAATTATACTTATTTCATGAACTGGATCTGCATACTCTAGAACATTACTTACAACAGCATGACCAGATTCGTGAACTGCAGTGATTCTTCTATCATATTCACTAACAACTCTACTCTTCTTCTCTGGCCCAGCTATTACTCTTGTTATAGCCTCTTCAATGTCTGCCATATCTATGCTACTTTTGCCACCTCTAACCGCTAATAATGCAGCTTCGTTAGTTAAGTTTTCAAGATCTGCACCACTAAATCCTGGTGTCATTTTAGCTAAAACTTTTAAATCTACATCTTCTGATAGATGTTTATTTCTTGTATGAACTTTTAGTACTTCTTCTCTACCCTTAACATCAGGTGCACCTACTAAAATTCTTCTATCAAATCTTCCTGGTCTTAATAATGCTGGATCTAAGATATCTGGTCTATTTGTAGCAGCTATCATAATTATTCCTTCATTAACTCCAAAACCGTCCATCTCAACTAGTAATTGGTTTAATGTTTGTTCTCTTTCATCATGACCGCCACCAAGTCCAGCACCTCTTTGTCTACCAACAGCATCTATTTCGTCTATAAATATAATACATGGAGCATTTTTCTTAGCTTGCTCAAATAAATCTCTTACTCTTGAAGCACCAACTCCAACAAACATTTCAACGAAATCTGAACCTGATATACTAAAGAAAGGAACACCAGCTTCTCCTGCTATAGCTTTTGCAAGAAGTGTCTTACCTGTTCCTGGAGGCCCTACTAAAAGAACTCCTTTAGGTATTCTTGCTCCCATTTCTATATATCTCTTAGGTTGTTTTAAGAAATCAACAATTTCTTCTAATTCACCTTTTTCTTCATCAGCTCCAGCAACATCTTTGAACGTAACTTTCTTTCCGTCTAAATTAGCCATCTTAGCTTTACTTTTACCGAAATTCATTACTCCTCTATTTCCACCACTGTTTTGAGCTTGCTGTGTGAACATAAATAAACCAAAGAATATCACACCTATTATAAGTATTGTTGGAAGGAAACTAATCCAAATACCCATATTATTAGGTGGATTATACTTTATTTCAGTTTCTACCCCTTGAGTCTCTTGTAAAAGATTGTCTAACATCTTATTTGAAACATATGAAGTAAACCTCTTACCATCTTTAAAAACCCCATCAACTGACATTTTATCTTCTTTTATGGTCATTGTTTCAATTTTATTTTCTACATATGCTTCTTTAAATTCAGTATATGATATTACTTTTCCTTGAGTTCCATTTCTATAAAAAGCAAATGCAAACATAAGCACTACAGCAAAAATAGCTATATAAGTAATCATACTTTGTAATTTTTTCATCTCTATGCCCCCCTCTCTGACCATCATTTTTAATGAATTTTAACATAAGAAATAGTATTTTACAATATTTTGAATTACTTATTATAAATTTCTTCTTTTAAAGCACCGATGAATGGTAAGTTTCTATATTTTTCAGCATAGTCTATTCCATATCCAACTATGAATTCATCTGGTACATCAAATCCTTTGTATTTTGCTGAAACATTTGAAGTTCTTCTAGCTTCTTTATCTAATAGAGCAACGATTTCTATACTTGCTGCCTTTCTAGCTTTTAAATATTCTAAAAGATAGCTTAAAGTTGTTCCTGTATCAACTATATCTTCAACTATAAGAACATGCTTATTTTCTATATCACTATCTAAGTCTTTTAATATTCTAACAACTCCTGAAGTTTGAGCTGAGTTGCCATAACTTGAAACAGCCATAAAATCTATTTCACATGGTATGCTTATATTTTTAATAAGGTCTGAGGTAAATAATACTGAACCTTTTAATATACCAACAACTAATAAATCTTTTCCAGCATAATCTTTACTAATTTCTTCAGCCATCTCTTTTACACGTTTAGCTAATTGTTCTTCTGAATATAAAACTTTTTTAACATCATCTTTTATGTCTCTTATCATAATTAATTTTCCTTTCCTTTAAAAGTAATTTTAATTACCTTTTTAGTTTTATTTGTAACTTTAAATGTTTCACTAACATTAGATCCTACAATCCATGCTATTTCATTATTAAATAGCACTAAGGGTATAAAATCTCTTTCTTCTTTAGGTATTTTATTATTTATAAATATATCTTTTAGCTTTTTGCTACTCTTCATTCCTAAAGGAATTATTTTATCTCCATTTTGTCTAAATCTAATATCTATATTGGAAATTTTATCATAATCAAAAGACTTTATAAATCTATCTTTTGAAAATTTTTCACCTTTTTTTAAATCTTCTACTATTAATTCATAATTTCCTAAAATATCATCTTCTATTACAACTTTTTGATTTTTATCTAGTTCATCTTTAATATTTTCTAAATTTAAAACTTTATTCTCTTTAACCTTTTTGCTATCTACTAATTTTATTCTTATATCTCCATATTCATTTAAAGCAATTACCCCATTAGTTATGTTAATTTGCTTTCCTGTCCCTTTATCTTTTAAGGCAATTATGTCCTGTATATGTTTTAATTCAAAGTTATTATGTTTAGAACTTACTTCAAATAATGCCTTTTTTATTATTCTTGTTAATAGAGCTTCCTTTTCATTAAAGGCTTCTTCTTTAATAAGAATGCTGCGATTTTCCTTTGTACAAAGTTTAGGAAATCTCTTTTCCACTTCTTCTTGTATAAACTCTACATCCTTACTACAGCTATAAGCTAATCTATTTAAAGTAGCAACTATATCTGGATTAAAATTCTCTTCTATAAATGGTATTGCCTTAAGCCTTATTTTATTTCTAGAATATATTTCTTCTAAATTAGTTTCATCTATTCTAGGATTTAAATTATTTATTTCACAGTATTCTTCTATTTCTTTTCTTCTTAAAATCAATATAGGTCTTATGAAAATACCATCTCTAACTGGTTTAATTCCAACTAACCCTTCTATGCCAGTTCCTCTTAAAGCTCTCATAATAAGAGTTTCTGCTTGGTCATTAGCATTGTGTGCTATAGCTATTTTATCTAATGAATATTCATTTTTTAGTTCTTCAAAGAATTTATATCTCTCTTCTCTTCCAGCCATTTCTGTAGAAATGTTTTGTTCTTCACTTATCTTATTTATATCTACTCTTTTTACAAAACATTTTATATTTAAATTCTTACAAAGTTCTTCTACATAAGCTTCATCTTTTAAAGCGCTTTCTCCTCTTAAACAATGATTCACATGGGCTGCATATACTTCTATGTGTAATAATTCCCTAAGTTCACTTAAAATATGTAGTAAACATACTGAGTCTGGACCACCTGATAAAGCTACTAAAACCTTATCTCCACTTTTAATCATGGAGTTTTCCTTTATAAAATCTATAACCTTTTTCTTCATTGTAACTCACTCCATAAATATTATATTTTGCCCTAATATTATAACACATAAAAAATCCATTATGTTCTTAAAAAAGTTCGTATAATTAATTTTAAATAATAAATCTAATTATTTACTTAAAAATAAAAGAAAGTGCATAAGAACTTTTCTTTTAAATAAAATCTACACACAAAACAATTTATAGATTTTATTTAGTTCTTATACACTCTCCTTTTCTTAATTTATTGCAAAAACCTTAGATACAACTACTGTCATATCATCCTTAGCCTTTCCTCCACTTAATTCCTTTGCTTTTTCTAAAATAGCTATTGATAAATCCTTAGGTTGTCTATACTTAGTATTCTTTAAAAATTCAATTAACCATGTAGTATCAAAACTTCCATCATTTTTAACATCTAAAATACCATCACTTATACTAACTATTACATCCCCATTACTTACTTGCTTTTCAACAGTATCTACATCTGGTTCTTCTAAGACACCAAAAGGAAGTGTATTTGAATTTATAACCTCTACCTTATTTCCTCTCTTTATAAAGCTTTCTATAGCTCCAACTTTCATAAACTTAGCATTTCCAGTATATAAGTCTATCTTATTCATATCTAATGTAGAAAACTTTTCATCTTCACTAAACTTTATACTCATAATTGCATTAACTGCATCAATAGCTATTTTTTCATCAAAACCAACTTCCATAAATTTTTCTATTATTTCTACTGAAACTTTACTTTCAAGTCCTGCTTCAGGTCCTGATCCCATGCCATCTGATATTACAGTTATATAATTACCATCCTTTGTTCTACCATATGAATATGAATCTCCAGTGAATTTTTCTCCCTCTTTAGTAGCAACTGCTACATGGGAATTAATATGATATTTAGGCGCTTCTTCAATAACAATCTCACACATATTATTTTTGCTATTTATATTACACCCTTCACTTCCAATACTCATATTTTTTCCTATGGTCTCGCTTATTATAGGAAGAACTGTTTTTATACATGTTTGAGATCCCATACAATTTTCCATTTGCATCTTAATTTTAATTCTTCCATTTTTATCGTTATAACATATTAAGCTTCCAAAATTAATGCCATACTTTAAAAGAGATTTTTTTATACTTTTTTCTACATCAGTACATAGATGCAGTTCATTTCCAAACTCGTCAACTATTTCACTAATTGTAACTGACATATTGTTTATATGATTAGATAAGATTTTTCTTCCCTCTCCTAATCTACTCTTTAAGGTTTCATTTACCATATAGATATTCATTATGTCCTCTAGATTTTTAACTAAGGCATATTTCTTTATGCATTTTTTCTCAAGCTCATGAGGAAAAGCACCTGAATTATTTTCATAATTTCTTATTAAATCTGAAAAAGCATTATAAGTTTGATGAAGTTCTCTCTTCCAACACATATATCTCATATCACAGTCACTACAAGTTCTATCTGATAAATTTTCAACCAATGCATTCCCCTTATTTTTTATAGCTAATTTATCATTACCAACTAGATTATTTAATGACTTACCCATTATAGATAAAACTTCAGTAAAATCTTTTAATCTTTCAGTTAACTCATCTTTAATCTCAGCAAATCTAACTTCACTAAAATGCCCAACCTTTTTATCCTTGTTTATTTCTAAAGAAATTTTATTGTATATTTTTTTAGGAATTAAAAGAAATATTCCTGTTCCAACTAAGGCTTCTATAAATGAAATATTATTAAAAACTCCAGAATATAAAGTTACTATTATAAAAATTATGTTAAATGATAAGGCTGTAAAAAGTTTTCCTGACTCTCTAAATATCCCGGCAACTAAGCCACAAGCTCCATAAATAGCTATGCTCTCCATAAGATTCCCTGTAGCAAAACCTAATATTATACCCATAGTTATACCTGCTCCAGCACCCATATTAGTATCTGAAATAAAGGCTAAAGCTATAATAAAAAGTATAGCTGCTATATTTCTAAAACTAATATCATTTATTGATAGAGTTCCAATTCCAACTATTAATAAACATATAAATAGTTCTATACTTACAATTTCATCTATTGAAAAAAAATGTTGAGTATTTATTTCTTCTATGCACTTTAATGTATAGCTCACAACATAATATATAGGAAAAACTAAGGCTGTCACTGAAATCGCACCTATTAAGTGTAAAATTATATCTGAACTTCCTACTAAAACTCCATAAACAAACAATCCTGAAAATACAATAATAAAACTTGCTATATTTCTAGCCTTTTTATTTAGTTTACTCATAGAAATTATGGTAACTATAGTTGATATTATTATGTAAGCCGAAAAGTTGCTAACCTTATTAAACAAGGTAATGTACCCTAATATAACTCCCAAACTTGATGATAATATATATTTTCTTTCATAATTTGTTATTGCAATTAAATATGCTAATCCAAATGGAGCTAATACTTGAACTACTCCAAAAGTCATATCTAAATACACTCTACTTATTAAAAGACCTGCAACCATAGCCATAATAAGCCCAATGCTAGAAGCTTCTATTTTCATATTATTTTTTACATTTTCTGAATCCTTTGCTCTTTTGTAATTATCAATTTTAACTCCATATTGCATATTTATCCTCCTAACCTTCTATCTTTATCAACATTATAGCAAGATTTACAGGAAAAATTTGTAAATATATAGATTAAGCTTTTATTTTTTTAAGACATAATAAAACAAAAATTTTATGGAATTTATATTTTTTATATAAGATTTATAATTTAATTACCATTTAATTGGAAATAAATAAGTTGACATGAATTTTAAGAAATATATTATCTTTTTTAGACTTTACTAAAAACACTTTTTGTTGAATAAAGTATGTTTTTATCTACAAAAAAGATAATTATATATTAAAGAAAAATAAAAAACTCATCTTATTTTAAGATGAGTTTTGGTGCCGAAGACCGGAATCGAACCGGTACGATGTGTTAGCATCGCAGGATTTTAAGTCCTGTGCGTCTGCCAGTTCCGCCACTTCGGCATATATTAAGTTTAAATGGTAGCGGGAACAAGATTCGAACTTGCGACCCTTCGGGTATGAACCGAATGCTCTAGCCAGCTGAGCTATCCCGCCATGTGGTTGCGGGGGCAGGACTTGAACCTACGACCTTCGGGTTATGAGCCCGACGAGCTACCAGCTGCTCCACCCCGCGATATTATTGGTGCCGAAGACCGGAATCGAACCGGTACGATGTGTTAGCATCGCAGGATTTTAAGTCCTGTGCGTCTGCCAGTTCCGCCACTTCGGCATATATTAAGTTTAAATGGTAGCGGGAACAAGATTCGAACTTGCGACCCTTCGGGTATGAACCGAATGCTCTAGCCAGCTGAGCTATCCCGCCATGTGGTTGCGGGGGCAGGACTTGAACCTACGACCTTCGGGTTATGAGCCCGACGAGCTACCAGCTGCTCCACCCCGCGATGTTATGGTGCCGAAGACCGGAATCGAACCGGTACGGTGTGTTAGCACCGCAGGATTTTAAGTCCTGTGCGTCTGCCAGTTCCGCCACTTCGGCATGTCATCGTGTTTCCCAACGACAAGATTTATTATACATAAGCACAAGCATACTGTCAACATATTTTTTAAAGTTTTTTATAAAATTTATTATAAATATTAATAAACCCTCATGAAATCTAAGGTTTAGTTAAAAAAAATCATAAAAAAACTCCATAATCTCATATGATTTTTTAGAAAAAACTAAAAAACATAAAAAAATTAAGCTTAAAAATAATTAAAATAAAGAAATATTTTTATTATAATCTATATTTTATTATTGAAATTCTATTTTAAATAAGTATTAAATTATACAAAGACAAAATATAAAAGCTAAATTTAAAATCCCTTAGATATGCTCCAAGGGATTTTAAGAAATATTATATTGATTTTCTTTTTCTTTGTTTTACATCTTGATGTTTTTTTACATCTTGAAGTCTTTCTTCACTATCCTTTAAAAACTTTGACATTATATCTTCAAAGTTTTGTTTTGGCTTAGCTTTCTTTTCATTATTCCAATCAAAATCTGCAGGTTTAACAGATTTCTTCTTTGGTGGCATAGCTTGCTTTATTGATAAGCTTATTTTGCCTTTATCATCAACTGATATTACTTTCACTTTAACTTTGTCATCTTCTTTAAGATGCTCTCTTATATCTTTAACATAAGTATCTGCTACTTCAGATATATGAACTAAACCTGTCTTTCCTTCCACTTCAACAAACGCACCAAAGTTTGTGATGTTAATTATTCTACCCTCTAATATGTTTCCTGCCATTAAGGTCATGTTTAAAAGTTTCCTCCTTAAATTTATAAATAAAATATATGTTATTTTTAATAATAACCTTATTTATTCTGATTGTTTTTTACTTCAGAATTATTTTGCTTGTCTTGAGGTGAATCTGAGTTAGTAATAACCTTCTCGCCATTCTTAATCATACCTAATCTTTCTCTAGCCATTCTCTCTATGTATTCGTCTGTTGAAGATTGGTTTACCTCATCTTGTAACTTCTTATTTTTATCTTGAAGCTCATTAAGCTGAGTTTGCTTGGCTTCTATGTCTTTGTGTATTTTGTTCATTGTAAGTTCTTGTCTAACATAAGAAATAACCAATATAGCAATTAATATAATTATTACCATATTTTTTAAATTCATTCTTTTTTTCACTCTTATACCCCCATACTTGCAACGGTACGATATAAGTCTATTGTAAACACTATTATAGCTTAATTCAAGCAATTTTTACCTTATGAATTAACTTTTTAATTTGTGAATGTATTTTTAAATGCATATCTTATATTTTTGAATATTATTCTCAGATTCTTTAATAGTATAGCTAGAATTTTATGTTGTATTCTTCTAAAATATTTAGATAATGTTTTTAAATAAATAACTAAAGTTATCCCCATAAACACATATACATACACACCTATAAGGGCATAATTATATTTTAGTAAAAATACAAATACAATTAAACTACACCATATCCAAAATAATATATCTTCAATTGTTATTAATATTTTATTTTTGCAAACACCTCTAAATTCTCTATAAATATCAAACAAAAATCCAATTATTATTCCAGATAATATTGCAAAAATAACAATTTTAAATTGAATATTTATATCTAAAAGCATATCTCCCACCTATTTAAATATTTTAGAAAGTAAATTTATATTTCTTTTACGCTTATTTTTTTTATTTAAATAATCAATATTACTTATAAATCCTCCTATTATAACCTCCCCATTTTGAACATCTAATTTATTCATCTTTAACTCAGATCCCTTTATTAATAATGGACCTAAATCTGTTTTTAAACTTATTTTTTCTTCATCAAAGTTTATAACTTCATTTACACCTGTAATAGATAAAATTTTTCTATTTTCTAAAGATAAACTGCTAGCACCTTGTATGGTTTTATTTTCACTTTTTTTATCAGTCATAAGAAAGCCTCCTATGTAAAAAAATATTTTCCCTAACTTATGATTATTCATCTTTACACAAAAAAATGACTAATATAATCTTTTAAATTATATTAGTCATTTTTAATAATAAAGCTTTAAGTAAACCATATTATTCTTTATCTTCTTCGCCTTCTAATATCTCATACATCTCTTTAGCATTTTCTTTTCTAACATGCTCAGCAATGTTTATAACTCTTGCTTTTAAAGTTCTGTTTCCAAATAATATTTCTATTATATCCCCTTCTTTTATATCATTTGAAGGTTTTGCAACTTTTCCATTTATTATTACTCTTCCACTTTCACAAGCTTCCTTAGCAACTGTTCTTCTTTTAATTATTCTAGAAACCTTTAAATATTTATCTAATCTCATAGGATATCCTCCTTAATCTTAAAGAAACTTCATTAATAGATAAAAAAGCCCGAGAAATAACTCGGGCTTTTTTAAAGTTAAATTAACCAAACTTAAAATATCTAAAATTAAGCGTTAACTCTTTCTTTTAACTCTTTACCTGGCTTGAATACAGGAGCTATTGAAGCAGGTATTTTTATAACTTCTTTAGTTCTTGGGTTTCTTCCTTCTCTTTCAGCTCTTACTCTAGTTTCGAAAGTTCCGAATCCAACTAATTGAACTTTGTCACCATTTTCTAAAGTTTCGCTAACGCTTTCTATGAATGCTTTTAAAGCTAATTCAGCATCTTTTTTAGTTAAGTTGCTTTTTTCAGCCATGCTTGTTATTAATTCTGCTTTATTCACTTTTACATCCTCCTTAAAATTCCAGTTAGTTTACTGCAATAATTGTTTACCAGTTATCCAAATGAACTAGTATCAACTTATATTATCATAATATATATTTCTTTCTTTGTATAGTCAATACTTTCAATTTTTGCCCTAAAAATACTGATATTTTTGCATTTTTTTTAAAATTTATGCTTTTTTTCATTTTAACAAGCCATAAATTAGTAAAAACACTTATTTTTCACTTGTTTTAGCCTCTTCCCATAGTTTATCCATCTCTTCTAAGGTCATATCTTTTAAATTCTTATTGTTTTTTATTGCTTCATTTTCAATATAAGAGAATCTCTTTATAAACTTTTTAATTGTTTTATCTAAAGCTAATTCTCCATCAACTTCTAGGAATCTTGCTACATTTATACAAGCAAAAAGTAAGTCACCTACTTCACCTTCTATTATTGACTTATCTTCACAATTATAAACCTCTTTTATTTCATTTAATTCTTCTTTTACTTTATCCATAGCACAATTTACATCATCCCAGTCAAAACCTACCTTTTTAGCTTTCTTTTGAACCTTATAAGCTCTTGTTGCAGCTGGAAGAGATTTAGCTATGTTTTGCATTTCTTCTGTTAAAGTTTTAATACCTTTTTCTTCTTTCTTAATTTCATCCCAATTTACTAAAACTTGCTCTGAGGTATTTGCTTCTTCATTTCCAAAGACATGAGGATGTCTATTTATCATTTTATTTGATATTCCACCTATTACATCCATAATATCAAAATATCCATCTTCCTTACCTATAGAAGCATGGAATACGACTTGAAGTAAAACATCACCAAGCTCTTCTATTAAAGCATCCTCATCCTCATTTTCAATAGCATCTATCACTTCATAGCATTCTTCTAAAAGAGCACTCTTTAAACTCTCATGAGTTTGCTCTCTATCCCAAGGACATCCACCTGGATTTCTTAAAGTTTCTATAATATCTAATAAATCTTGAAAATCTTTTTTATTTCCTAAATCCTTAGGTATATATATTGAAGTTAAATAATCTATATCTTCTTGCCAATCTAATTCATATAAAGGTATTTTTCTTATACTCTCTAAGCCTTCAACTCCAGCCGCTCTTACAAATATTATTTCAGTATCATCTTCATATCCTTCTAAAAGTCTTAACTTAACCTCTGAAGCTATGAAATTATTATAAACTTGAGTTATTATAGTTCCAACACGCTTATCTAATATTTGATTTTTCATGTCAAAGGCATCAATTATTTTTACACCCTCTATTGGATCTACTTGCAAAGCTTCCATCATAGCATCTACAAAGCTAACTGCTGGCAAAACTTCATACTGAATATTATTTTCTTTACATAATTCAATTAAATTAATTACTGATTTTTCTGCCACTAAAGGATGACCTGGCACTGCATATATTAAATCCTCATCATCCTTAATTTTAGTTATTAAATCCTCTGCAATATATTTATATACATCATCAAAGCTATCATATTTTTCATATGCATGATCATATGATTCAAACTTAATTCCTTCATCTTTTAAGAAATCCACTGTAGGATGTTTTTCTGTTCTAAAATATATATTTTTATTGTTTTTTAATTCTTTTAAAGCACCTATTGTTAATGCTTCATAGGCACCTGGCCCTAGACCCATTATCTTAAGCATTCTATATTCTCCTTCGCAACTTATAAAAATTAATTTCTTAGTCGTCCCTTTATTTCTTCTACGCTAAAAATTTTAAGTACAAACAATGATATCATATATATAATAATACCCACAAATACAGCTATTAAGCAAGATATACTGTTACTTCCACTATATTTTAAAGCTTGTGTATATAAATATAAAACTGTACCAATCATTAAAATTGATGCGAAGATAGGCTTTATTATTACATCTTTTATATTAGGAGCGTATTTAAATCTCTTAGCCATATATATTAAATTTAATATTAATACCACAGAATAAGATATTATTGTTGCTATTACAGCACCATAAATATTTAAAGATCTTATAGGTATTAAATTCATAGTTAATACCACTTTTAATATACACCCTATAAAAAGATGAAAAACAGGTCTATAATAATATCCCATTCCTTGTAATATGGATGTTGTTATCTGCGTCCCAACTAAAAATGGAACACTAATTGATAAATATTTTAATATCATAAAGCCATCAGCTTTTCCTGGAAACAAAAGATTCATTATAGGTTCTGCCATAAAAAATAAACCTAAAAAACATGGGATAGAAACTATCATGCATAATTTCATTGTAGTATCTATTTTTTGTTTAACTTGTACCTTATCTTTAAGAATATATAATTCAGAAATTATAGGTATTATTGAGGCAGCTAATGCAGTAGCTAAGGTCATAGGAATATTGGTAAACACAGTAGCTTTCCCTGTAAGCTGAGCATATAAAACTGTGGCCTCTTGGCCAGTAAACCCAGCTTGTAAAAGCTTTTGAGGAACTAAGACAGAATCTATAACCCCCATAACACTTCCTACGGCAGCACCTATAGATATAGGAAGAGCTATATTTATTATTTCCATAAATATTTTATGACTACCTTTTATCTTACCTAGTTTAAAACTATTTTTTATCTTTCTATATTTAGGAATTAAATATAAGGCTGCTACAAAGGCTCCAGCTACTGCTCCAAAGGATGCTCCCCCTGCTGAGTATTCAATTCCTTTATCTATCAATATATAAGCTAATCCAACACCAACTATAACTCTACCTATTTGCTCTAGTATTTGAGATATAGCTGTTGGAGTCATATTCTGAAATCCTTGAAAAAAACCTCTAATAGGGGTTATTATTCCTATTAATGTAGGAGCTAAACAAATTCCTAGTATAGAATAATAGGCCTTATCATCCCATTTTAAAAATGGTAAAAGAAATTTACCACCTACAGCTAAAAAGATGCTTGTCCCTATTCCTAGTAAAACCATTACCTTTAAAGCTTCTTTTATTACCTGAAAACTTTCCTCATACTTTCCTAGAGCATTTTTTTCAGATACTAATTTAGATACTGCTATAGGTATACCTGCTGCAATGGCAACAAAAAGCATATATAAGGGATAGGTCATTTGATAATATCCTAAACCTTCATCTCCTATTAACATTATTAATGGCCATCTAAAAAATAAACCAAGAAACTTGGCTAAAATACCAGCACAAGCAAGTACAAGACTACCTTTTATAAGGGATTGTTTCTTCATAAAATACCTCCAAATTTAAATTAACCAAATTATATTAAAATACTATAAAAAGTGCGTGGATTTAATATTACTTAATTTAAGTAAGGATTTACTTTCTCTAAATTAAGTCTCATTTTATATTATTTTAAATTCAGAGGTATTATTACTATTTAAAATACAAATATTTAATTATGATAGCTTTATTGTTCCATTTGTTTGCCTAAGAATGCAGCTGCTGTTTCTGCTAGTTTTTGTTCAACCTCTCCTAAAGCTTTACCTTCTTTAGAAAGTATAACTACAGACCCTATAGCATCACCCTCAGCTAATATAGGTGCTATAACCTGCCCACTATATTTACTTTCATCATCGTCACTATGGATTGGTATTAAGTTTTTATTAGTAGCACTTAATACTACTGATTTTCTCTTATCCATTATATCTTCTAACTCATCACTTATTTTTCTTTCTAAAAACTCTTTTTTAGAAGTTCCACTTACAGATATAAATGCATCATTATCTGATATCAGAATTATGTGTCCTGTAGATTGTTGTAGAGCTTCAGCATATTCCTTTGAAAAATCTGTTAGTTCCCCTATTGGTGAGTATTTTTTTAATATTACTCCACCATCTCTATCAGTAAAGATTTCTAAAGGATCCCCTTCTCTTATTCTTAAAGTTCTTCTTATTTCCTTAGGTATTACAACTCTACCTAAATCATCAATACGTCTTACTATTCCAGTAGCTTTCATTTATATGTACCTCCCTGTATAAATACTAATCACTAATCTTTGTCTACACTAATAGTATTTAATTTATTTGAAATTTTATGCATATTGATTATATTTATGTCATCTTTAAATTTAATAGCCAATTTAAGAAAATATCTCTTAAAAAACTCTAAAAAAAGACTTATGGAATAACTTCCATAAGTCTTAATAAAACTATTTGCTTATTTTTAAACCTTCTTGTAATTTATCATCATAAACTTTAACATTTAAATCTTTTTTCCATTGATCCATATCAGCTTTAAATTTCTCTGAATCTTTTTGTTGTTTTAAAATTTGTATTATTTGTGATTTAACCTCATCAAATGGTAACTGTGCTCCTTTTTCATAAGTAGCTCCAGCTTGAATTATATGATATCCAAATTGAGTTTTTATAGGCTTAGATATTTCTCCTTCTTTTAATGGTTTTAATCCATCTACAAACTCTTGAACTAATCCTGAGTTTTCTGCAGGTACTACTCCTAAGTTTTCTGCTATAGGTTTCTTATTCTCTGATTTATTATTTTCATATTTTGTAAATAAATCATTGAATGTTGTTTTTCCTGATTGAATTTCATCATAAGCTTTTTGAGCTTCTTCTTCATTTTCAAATAATAAGTGTTTTGTAAGAACTCCAGAATCCTTAGCTACAAACTGTTGTTTATTCTCATCATAGTATTTTTGTGCATCCTCATCAGTTACCTTTACATCTTTAATAATATAATCTTGAACGGCTTGATTTATAACTTGATTTTTTATTACATCTTTGAATGTATCTTCTGTATATCCTTCAGCCTCTAAAGCTTTATCAAAATTATCTCCCATTCCTTTTTTGATATTCTCAAATTGCTCATCTACTTTTTTCTTAATCTCTTCTTCTGATGGTTTTATTCCTAATTTATCAGCTTCGATTCCTAAAACTTTGTCAGTTACTAAGCCCTGTACTACACTTTGTCTTTGTTGTAATATTTGTTGTGCAACTTGAGGGTCATCCATATATTTATCACCATATTGGCTTTTCATTTGAGCAAAGACTCCTTTTAAATGTGAATCAACCTCTCCTAAAGTTATTTTCTCTCCGTTAACTGTAGCTACAGTCGTCTTATCAATAGCGGCTTGAGTTTTTTCTACCATATTACACCCAACAGCACTAAACATTAAAACTCCCACTAGTGCAGATGCGACTATTTTTTTTACACTTACCATTCTAATACCTCGCCTTTCTCCTATTAAAATTTACATAATATTCTAGTCAAATTCTATTTTAGTATATCAATGTTACAGTAATATTTCAATTTATAAATTATTAATTATTTAAAGCTATTAACTTATCTAACATCTCTTTAAAAGTAGATAAAACATCTTCTTTTTTCTTGTCCTTCACTCTATATAAAATTGTTGGTTTATCTCCAAATTCAATTAATATATCATCTTTATATTCTTCTAAAAGTACTTTAAATATTCTCTTATCTGTTCTTTCTCTACTTTCAAATATAAATATTACATCTTCATTCTTTTCTTTTATTTCTTCAATATTTAAAAGTTTAGCTTTACTTTTTATATAAGCTATGTCCATAAGATTATAAACTGTATTTGGTATATTAGAAAATCTATCTTCTAATTCCTCTCTAACATATTCATAATCCTCTTCATTTTCTATAGCAGCAATTTTCTTATATACTTCAATCTTTTGAATTTCATCTTTTATATAACTTGAAGGAATAAATGCATCCACTTTTAAATCTACAGTTGTCTCTACTGGCTCTCTTTCTATTTCACCCTTAACAATTTTTATAGTGTCTTCTAACATTCTACAGTATAAATCATATCCTATAGCCGCCATATGCCCATGCTGAGCTGATCCCATCATATTTCCAGCTCCTCTTATTTCAAGGTCTCTCATGGCTATTTTAAATCCTGATCCAAGCTCTGTAAAATCTTTTAAGGCTTTAAGTCTCTTCTCCGCTACCTCAGTTAATACCTTATCTCTTTGATATAAGAAATATGCATAAGCAACCTTGTTACTTCTACCAACTCTTCCTCTTAATTGATAAAGCTGAGAAAGTCCCATTTTATCTGCATCATTTACTATCATTGTGTTTACATTTGAAATATCAATTCCTGTTTCTATTATGGAAGTACATACTAAAACATCATACTTTCTTTCCATAAAGTCTATCATTTCAGTTTCTAACTGTCTCTCTGTCATTTGTCCATGAATTACAGTTGCCTTACACTCTGGAACAAGTTCTTGTATATAATTAGCTACCTCTTGAATACTTTCAACTCTATTATGAACAAAATAAACTTGACCATCTCTATTAATTTCTCTTAAAATTGCATCTCTAATAAGTTGATCATTTTGTTCTACAACATAGGTTTGAATAGGATATCTATTCTCTGGTGGAGTCTCTATTACAGAAATATCTCTTACTCCTGTAAGTGACATATGAAGAGTTCTAGGTATTGGTGTTGCACTTAAAGTAAGAACATCAACATTCTTCTTAAAACTCTTAATCTTTTCTTTTTGAGCCACTCCAAATCTTTGTTCTTCATCCACAATAAGAAGCCCTAAATCCTTAAACTGAATATCCTTAGAAACAAGTCTATGAGTTCCTATTAATATATCAACATTTCCTTCTTTTAAAGCTTTTAAAGTTTCTGTTTGTTGCTTCTTAGTCCTAAATCTACTTATCATATCAATAGTTATAGGGAATCCTGCAAATCTTTTTTTCATATTCTTATAATGTTGCTCTGCTAATATTGTTGTAGGAACTAAAAATGCTACTTGCTTTCCTTCCATTACGGCCTTAAATGCGGCTCTAATGGCAACCTCTGTTTTTCCATATCCAACATCACCACAAAGTAATCTATCCATAACTTTGTTTGCTTCCATATCACTCTTTATATCTTCAATAGCTGATAATTGGTCTGGTGTTTCTTCATATGGAAATTCATCTTCAAATTGCTTTTGCCATTGAGTATCCTTTGAGAATTTATATCCCTTTACAGTAGATCTCTCAGCATATAATTTTACTAAGTCACCAGCTATGTCATTTATGGATTTTCTTACCTTAGCCTTAGCTTTTTGCCACTCATTTCCTCCTAATTTACTTATCTTAGGAGAAGCACTATCTGATCCAATATATTTTTGAACTAAATCTAATTGTTCAACTGGCACATATAATTTATCACCTTTTGAATATTCAATGTCTAAATAATCTCTTTTATGTCCTTGAACTTCTATTTGTTTTATTCCTTTATAGACACCTATACCACTATTTACATGAACTACGTAGTCTCCTGGCTTTAACTCAGCAAAACTCTTAATTTTAGATACACCTTTTGATTTTTTTCTCTTAGTTTTTTTAGCTCTTTTACCCTCACCAAAAACACTCTTATCTGATATTAAACAAAGTTTTATATCTGGGTACTCAAATCCTTTATTCTGCTCTCCAAATGTTATTACAACTTCTCCATTATTTATTTCATCAACTTCGTCTTTATATACACTTTCTATCTCTAATTCTCTTAAAGTGTTTACTAATCTTTCTCCCCTTGGTCTTGTTCCTGAAAGTATTAAAGTTCTAAATCCATTTTTCTTATTCTCTTTTATATCATCTATAAGCATATCAAGTTGACCTTGATATCCACTTTTAGTACTTTGTTTCACTTCAACTTTGTTTAAGGATTCTATAAATCCACCATCTCCAAAAGGAGCTAGATTTATTACTTTATTTCCCTTAAATGATTCTTCTACCACCTCAGCACTTAAGCTTAAATTAATTTGAGAAGGTAATATGCTTCCTCTTTCTAGGAAGGCTTCATAGTTTTCAGTAAACTCAAATACAGTACTTTCTAACTTTCCCTTACATCTTTTAGCGTCATCAATTATAAAGGTATAATTATTTAAATAATCAAATAATGTTGCTGGTTTATCAAAGAAAAATGGGAGATAACTATCTATAGTTTCAAAGCTCCAATTTTCTTGTAATGATTCTATATTTCTTTCTATTAATTTTCTAAGTCTCTCTTTTATTTCCTTATCAGAAACTTTGTTTTCAAAGTCAGAAAGTTCTTTTCTCATCTTTTCTATAGCATGTTCTATAGTTTCTTTACTTAATATAACTTCCTTAGCAGGGAATATTTCTGCCCTCTTTACCTTTTCTATACTTCTTTGTGACTCCACATTAAAAGTTCTAATAGAATCAACTTCATCTCCAAATAACTCTATTCTAAAAGGATTAGCAGAATTAGGAGGAAATACATCTAATATTCCTCCTCTTAATGAAAATTCACCTTTTCCTTCAACTGTCTCTAATCTTTCATAACCTGATTCAATAAGTTTATGAGAAATCTCTTTAAAATCGACTTCATCTCCAACTTTAATTTTTAATATATGACTTTTATAAAGCTCCTTAGGTGTATAAGTTGCTGCAAAAGCATCTATAGAAGTAACTATAATTTTTTTAGTGCTTCTTAGCATTTCCTTTATAACCTTTAACCTTGCCCATCTTAAATCACCAGAAATAGCATCTATATTGTAAAACACAATCTCTCTTGAAGGTAAATAATACACATTAGGTAAGTAAAAAGATAAATCCTCATATATATTTCTAGCTTCAATATCATTATGCGTAACAACAACTATAGGCTTATCTGATTCCTCATATATACCATTTATAAAATATGATTTTCCCGAATCAGATAAACCATTTATCATTACTGGATAATTTCCGCTTTCCATAAAGGATTTAACCTTTTGAAAAGCCTCACTATTTAATAAGGGAGCCATTAACCCCTGTAACCTCAATCTAAACACCACCATTCTAAAATAAATAAACTATTCTATATTAACTCCATTAAATTTATTCATTGATTCCTTAGCATCATTTTTTACAATTTCAACTATTGCATCACTTACTACTGGAATAACCTTTTCTATATGTTCCCTATCTTCCTTTGAGAATTTTCCTAAAACGTGATTTACTAAGTTATCTTTAGGTTGTCCTACACCCACTTTAACCCTTGGGAATTTATCTCCGCCAAGATTTTGTATTATGCTCTTGATTCCATTATGCCCACCAGCACTACCTTTTTCTCTTATTCTTAATCTTCCTATATCTAAACTTATATCATCATAAACTACTATTATTTCATCATCTTCTAACTTATAAAAGTTAGCAAGTTCTCTTATACTTTCTCCACTTAAATTCATATATGTTAAAGGTTTTAATAAAATAACCTTTTTATTCTCTATAAATCCTTCACCGCAAATACCTTTAAATTTTTCCCTATTTACATCAATATTATACTTATTTGCCATATAATCAATTACATCAAATCCAATGTTATGTCTAGTTTGCTCATATTGTTTTCCCGGATTTCCTAATCCAACTATTAAAATCATATTAACCTCCATGTTGATTAAATTCTTAATTTTTAATTAAATCATTCTTTAATTATACTTTTACTATTAATATAAAACAATAAAAAACCCCTCACTAAATTATGTGAAGGGTTATATTCTTTTAATCAATTTAAAGTTACAGAAATATCCTTTGTGGTATCTCCTCTTATAACTTTAAGTTTAATTATGTCACCTACAGAATGTTTTTTCAATAAGTCAGCTAAGCTTTCTATATTCTTAACCTTCTCATTATCAGCTTCAACTATTATATCAGTTGGTTTTATTCCTGCATTAAAGGCATTGCTACCTTTATCAACATCTTCTACATAAATTCCATAAATATTGCTCTTTTCATCTGCAACAGTAGATCCTGTAACTCCTAAGGTTACGCTTGCAGTTACGCCACCTTTTCTTATTATAGAATCTGCTATTCTTAAAGCATCATTTATTTCTAAGGCATAATATATTCCTGGTTTAGAAAATTTATTAGTAAAATATAAACTATTTATACCAATAACAACTCCATTATAGTCACATAATATACCACTATTATTATCTGAATTTATTAAAGAATTAGTTTCTATAAGATCAAAGACCTTAGAATCAGAATGACCTTCTTCTCCTACGCTTGTTTTCTTTATAGGCGCACTAACTATTCCATTAGATACAAAACCTACAGGTTCCTCACTTGTTGTATTTCCTAAGGTAGCAACTTTTTCGCCTATTTCTAGAACCTCTAATTCTGATGTTGAAATACTTTTTAATCCATTAGCCCCTATTTTTAATACTGCAATGTCAGTATCCTTATCAAATCCAACAATTCTAGCCTCAAAAGGACTTATATCATTACTTGATATTTTTACATAGACTTTTGAAAAATCCTTTATTGCACTATAACTAGTTATTATGTATCCATCTGTTCTTATGATAGATCCAGAAACATTTTTACCATCATCTTTTCCTATAGCTAAGTTATTACTATCATCACCGATTGTAACTAAACTACATCCTGATTTATTTACTAAATTAGTTATATCATATCTACCATCTTTTATTTCATTTAAAAGATTTGCTTTTTGCTCTTTCATGGTTAAATCTTTAGTATAGTGTTTAAAGGCAATAAAACTCACTAAAACAACTAGAATAACAAAACTAATTAACTTTAATAAGCTCTTTATCCAAAACCTTTTTTTATCCTTTTTAATAACTATATTGTCATAGTTTTTTTCATTTACTCCATGGAGATCCTTCCCCTTTTTAGAGTTCTTAAAAAAATTCCCCATAAAGACCCCCTATGCAATACTTATTTAACTTTAGTTAAAGTAAAATTAAATCTAACACCTTTTATTTCACCATTTTTATCTTTGACATTTTCAGCCCAAATATCTTCTTCTAGTTGCAGTATTATATTTCTCACAATAGATAATCCTAACCCTGTACTAGTTTTATTACTTCTTGCCTTGTCAACTTTATAAAATCTATCCCAAATATGAGTTAAATCATATTCATCTATTCCTTTACTAGTGTTAAATATGCTAACAATAATCTTACTTCCCTTTGTTTTAGTTGATATTTTAACTTCACCATTTTCATCACAGTATTTTATAGCATTATCAACTAAATTAGTAACAACCTGTATTAATCTATCATTATCTCCATAAACATATAATTTTTCGCTCTCTAAGAGAACTTCAATTTTTATATTTTTACTTGCAGCCTTTTGATTCATCTTTAATACAGTTGTCTCTATAATTCTATTTAATTCTAACTCACTTATATTAAACTCTAGTTTTCCAGCTTGCATAGCAGATAAATCTAGTAAGTCATTTATAAGTCTAGTTAATCTACTTATCTCATCATTTACTATAACAAGATAATATTCTTCTTTATCTTTAGGAATAACTCCATCTAATATGGCAGTTATGAAGCCCTTAATCGATGTCATTGGTGATCTTAACTCATGAGATACATTAGATATAAATTCCCTTCTATTTAGTTCTGCCTCCTCAATAGAAGTTGCCATTATATTAAATGATTCAGCTAACTCACCGACCTCATCATCATAAGAAACATTAACTCTATTTCCAATTTCTCCGTTAGCAATCTTTTTAGTAGCATTATTTATAACTTTTAAAGGTTTTATGATTATCTTTTTTGAAATAAAATATATTGCTAATCCAGAAAAAATTATAGCTATAGCTACACACATCCATACAATTTGATTAATTCTAACAAGAGAATCTGATAAAGCACTCAAAGGAGTAACTATTGAAACAGCGCCTGTAAATACCCCCTTGTAGAAGATAGGTTTAGAATATATAAATTCATTTTTTTCTTCTGCTCTATAGGAATATTTTCCTTTAATGTTTTCATATCATTATCATCTATTTTTGTGCGTTTTAAATAATCATATTTTTCATTAGAAACTGAATATATGTAACCATAACTATCAATTAAATAAATATCTGCTTTTAATGAATCTCCTATAAATGATATAGATTTATCTAATTCACCTAAAGTAGTTTCACTATTCATAAATGAATTTACAACTTGTTCTATAACTTCCTCTTCTCCAGATAAAGTTTTTAATCTTTCTTGATAATATTCTTCTCTAAACAAGCTAGAAAGTATTATACCTACAATAAAGAAAGTAATGCATATTGTTACGCTTAGTGTTAAGATTAACTTTGGAACTAAGCCACGACATCTCATTATTTCACCTCAAATTTATACCCAACACCCCAAACAGTTTCAAGTTGCCAGTCTTCTCCACCGTTTAATTTTTCTCTTAATCTCTTTATGTGAACATCAACAGTTCTTGAATAACCTGGGTAATCATATCCCCAAACTTCACATAATAATTGATCTCTTGTGAAAACTTTATTCTTGTTGCTTGCAAGATAGTGTAAAAGTTCAAACTCTTTAGGTGGAGTCTTAACTTCTTCTCCATTGTATATAACTTTATATGAGTTAGCATCTATAGTTAAACCTGGGAAGTTTAATACTACATTATCTGGCTCTTCTCCTGAATATCTTCTCATAACCGCTTTTACTCTAGCTAATAATTCTTTTGGTTCAAAAGGTTTAACTACATAGTCATCTGCACCGATTTCTAAAGCTAATACCTTATCAAAAGTTTCTCCTTTAGCAGTTAACATTATTACTGGAACGTTACTATCTTTTCTTATCCACTTTAATACTTCCATTCCATCAATTCCAGGTAGCATCATATCTAATACAACTAGGTTAGGGCTAAAGTTAACAAATTCTTCTTTAGCAGCCTTTCCATCATGAGCTACTTTAACGTTATATCCTGTAGTTTCTAGATACATTTTTATGACTTCACATATATTCTCATCGTCGTCTACAATTAAAATCTTTCCTAATAAACCTTCCATAAAATTCACCTCTTAAAATCCTTTCTGTAACTATTCTACATTTGTCCTTATTTTATGCAGTTTTATACTTTAAAAACATGAAATATTTTCATTTAACATATTATTAATGTATATAAATAAAGTGTAAAACATTTATTGATTTTTATCAATTTATAATTAACAAAATTATTTTATTTTTACATTTTAATCAAATTTAAACGTTTTTGTTTAAAAAAAAGTTTCAATTTTTAGTGATTTTATAAAAAAAAGAGCGACATATGCGCTCTTTTTTTTAGTCTTGGAATAATCCACTTAATGGTTCATCATCATAAATTCTATTTATTGCATCTGCCATAATTGGTGCAACTGATAATGATTTAAACTTATTTAAACCTTCTCCCTCTGGAAGAGCTATAGTATTTAACATAACTAACTCTTCAATAGCACTGTTATTTATTCTTTCAAATGCAGGACCTGATAATACTCCATGAGTACAACAAGCATATACATTTTTTGCTCCTAAATCTTTAAGAGCATTAGCTGCATTAGTTATTGTTCCTGCAGTGTCTATCATATCGTCTATTAAGATACAAACTTTGTCCTTAACATCTCCTATTATATTCATTATTTCAGATACATTTGCTTTTGGTCTTCTTTTATCAATTATAGCTATTGGAGCATTAAGTTTATCTGCAAACTTTCTAGCTCTAGTTACTGAACCTAAATCTGGTGAAACAACAACTACATCATCTCTATCAGCTAATCCTTTTTCAACAAAATATTTTGCTAAAATTGGTGAGCCTAATAAGTGATCTACTGGTATATTAAAATAACCTTGAATTTGTGCTGCATGTAAATCCATAGTAAGAACTCTATCTGCACCCGCTGCTGTTAATAGGTCAGCTACTAACTTAGCTGTTATTGGATCTCTTGACTTAGCTTTTCTGTCTTGTCTAGCATATCCATAGTAAGGTATAACAGCATTTATTCTTCCTGCTGATGCTCTTTTAAAGGCATCTATCATTATTAATAACTCCATTAAGTTATTATTTACAGGACTACAAGTTGATTGAACTATAAATACATCGCAACCTCTAACAGTTTCTTTTATATTTACTGATATTTCTCCATCACTGAAAGTACCAACTTCAGCTTTACCTAGAGGAATGTTTAGCGCCTTTGCAATCTCTCTAGCTAATTCTGGATGAGAATTACCTGTAAATATTTTTATGTTTTTTGAATGATTTTCCATTTAGTGAAGACCTCCTTAAAATTAAACCTAGCCTTTGGCATTTGTATATTTAATGCTTATTTAAGCTTTTTTCTTTCAACCCAGCCCTCTATGTTTTGTTGTTTAGCTCTTGCTATTGCTAAACTTCCTTCTGGAACCTCTTTAGTTATTGTTGATCCTGCAGCTATATAAGTATTATCTTTTACTTCTACAGGTGAAACTAAATTAGTATTACATCCTATAAATGAATCATCACCTATGATTGTTTTGTGTTTTTTCTTTCCATCATAGTTAACTACAACTGTACCGCATCCAAAGTTACATCTTTCTCCAACTTCAGCGTCTCCAATGTAAGTTAAGTGTGATACCTTTGTATTATTTCCAATTGTTGATTTTTTAATTTCAACAAAATCACCAATTCTAACGTGTTCTCCAATATTACTTTCTGGTCTAACATAAGCAAATGGTCCTACAGTTGTTTCATCACCTATTTTACTATCTAAAATAACTGAACTTTGAATTTCAACACCATTTCCTATTGTACTATTGTTAATTCTTGAATTAGGATATAAAACACAATCCTCTCCAATTACTGTTTTTCCTTCTATAACATTACCTGGATAGATTATAGTGTCCTTACCAATAACTACTTCTGGTTCTATATATGTGTTTAGAGGATCTATTATAGTAACTCCATTATCTAAATGAGTTCTATTTATTCTATTTCTCATTATGCTTTCAACTTTAGCAAGCTCAGCTCTTGAATTAACCCCTAAAGTTTCTTCAAAATCTGTGATCATTGCTCCAACTTTCTTGTTCTCTTTCTTTAATATTTCTATAACATCTGTTAAGTAATATTCTCCTTGAGCATTATCATTTGAAAGTTGTTCTAAAGAAGTTAATAAACTTTCTATATCAAAACAATACATTCCTGCATTGATTTCTTGTATTTTTATTTCTTGTTCATTACAATCTTTATGTTCTACAATTTTTTCAACTGATTCACCATTTCTAACTATTCTTCCATAGCCAGTTGGATTTTCTATCACTGATGTTAACAGTGTAGCTGAATTCTTTTCATTGATATGTGTATCAACTAAATTCTTAACAGTTTCAGGCTTTATTAAAGGAGCATCTCCTGTAAATATAGCTACTACTCCTGTTTTTCCTTCTAAAAAGTCTTTTGCACATTTAACAGCATGGCCAGTTCCTAACTGCTCTGCTTGTAAAGAATAACTAACATTTCTTGATGTAGTTCTTTCTTTAACTAATTCAGCACCTTTTCCTATTATTACATTAACATCATCTATCTCTGCATTTCTCATAGCATCAATAACATGATTAACCATTTCTTTTCCACAAGCTTTGTGTAGAACTTTTGGTAACTTAGATTTTATTCTAGTTCCTTGACCTGCTGCTAATATTATAGCACATTTATTCATAAAAACACCTCTTTGTGATACTCATTTTATTATATAAGCTATACTATTTAAATTTAATCTCTTATTTTTTTCAGAAATCTTCAAATTTCTCATTTTCAATTATATGTTAATAAATTACTTATTTCAATAATAACTTATTAATGCCATTTACATGGAATTTATTATGTTAGACAAAAAAATAAAAGGAAGATATCTTCCTTTTATTAAAATTATTCTTGCACATCTAAGTTTTTAACCTTTTCATATTCATCAAGAATAGCTTTTTGAATTTGCTCTCTAGTTTCTGTATTTATAGGATGAGCTATATCCTTAAACTCTCCATCTGGTGTCTTTCTGCTAGGCATTGCTATGAAAAGTCCATTTTGTCCCTCTATAACTTTAATATCATGTACTACGAATTGATTTTCAAAAGTTACTGAAACTATGGCTTTCATTTTACCTTCTGCAGATATTTTTCTAATTCTTACATCTGTAATATTCATTATGGTACACCTCCAGTTGTTGTTATTATGTATATTCTATGAAAAATATAGAAATCCTTCTTTTTTTCATATTTTTTGTAAATTATTCTTTAACACAACAACTGTAGAAATTACATAGATGGTACCATTTTCACTCCATCCTCATTTATCTCAACAATATCAATTAAAGATACATAATCTTTTGTTATTTTGTTTGTTGATAATTTATTGTCTATTAATACTCCAATTCCCATAAGCTCAGAATCGAATTCTTTTAATAAATCAACTAAACCTTTAGCAGTTCCGCCGCCTCTCATAAAATCATCTATAAATATGCATTTGCTTCCTTGCTTTAATGATTTTCTAGATAAACACATTTGTTGTATTTTGCCTGATGTTCCTGAAACATAGTTTATTGAAACTGTAGATCCTTCTGTTACTTTACTATCTCTTCTTGCTGTTATTAATTGTACTCCTAAGCATTTAGCTACTTCGTAAGCTAATGGAACTCCCTTAGTTTCCACAGTTATCACATAGTCTATATCCATATCTTGAAAATAAGATGCTAATATAATAGAAGCTTTACTTATTATACTTGGATTAAACATTATATCAGTAACATATAAAAAATTACCTGGAACAACTCTATTGCTTTCACTTGCAATATCACATAATTCTTCTAAAAACTTTCTTTTTTCTATTTCTCCTACTTCTGGAATATATCTTATTCCACCAGCAGCACCAGCTATTGTCTCAACTTTTCCCATAGAAAACTTAGATAACACTTCTCTAACAATAACTATATCTTCACTTATAGTTGATTTAGCTGCATTTAAAAGATCTGAAAACTTATTTAATCCTATTATTTTATTAGGATTTTCTATAAGAACTTTTGTTATAATCGATACTCTACTATTTCTACTTAACTTCTCCATATTAATCACCTGACCTATATAAATTTCCCAGTATATATTTTCCACTTATAATTCATATTTTATTCTTTATAAAACACATATATTTTTATAAATATTTTTCTTCTTATTCTGCATTTAAAATAATTATAACAAACTTTGTTAATACTGTTAACCGGTTATGTATCACTCATTGCGAATTTTAAGACTTTTTTCTTGATAATTATTAAGTTATTCTATAATAACTATATAAATATTTGTCAGTTATTTTTAGCACTAAACTAAATAAATTTTCATAAAATGATTTTAAAAAGAATTTTTTTGTGTGCTTTTCCAAAAAAGTGTATATAATTATTAGTGTATATAAGTAAAGGAGTTGATATCTTGTCTTTCGATTTATTAAAAGATATTAATAAAAAAGTTCATTTCATAGGAATTGGTGGAGTTAGTATGAGTGGCTTAGCTGCTGTATTACTTAACGCTGGTTACAAAGTTTCAGGATCTGATTCAAAAGAATCAGAAATTACTAATAGATTAAAAGAAGAAGGTGCAAAAATATACATAGGTCACAGTAAAGATAATTTACAAGATGTTGATGTAGTTGTATATACTGCAGCAATACCTAGCGATAACCCTGAAATAATTAAGGCTAAAGAGGATAATCTTATTTTAATGGACAGGGCTGAATTTTTAGGACAAATTATGAAAGGTCATAAGTTCAATGTTGCTGTCTCTGGAACTCACGGAAAAACTACTACTACTTCAATGATTTCTCATGTTGCCCTTAGTGCAGATCTAGACCCTACAATATTAGTTGGTGGAGATTTAGATATTATTCATGGAAACTTTAGAGTTGGAAACAGTGAATACTTTATAACAGAAGCTTGTGAATATAAACAAAGTTTCTTAAGATTCTTCCCTTATGTTGGAATAATATTAAACATAGATGCAGACCATCTAGATTTTTATAAGGACATAAACCACATAAAAGATACATTTAAACAATTCGTTAGACTTATACCTAATGATGGATATATCATAGGAAATGCTGATGATGAAAAAGTTATGGAAGTTCTTGAAGTAGCTAAATGCAATGTATTAACTTATGGAATTAATAATGGGGATATACAAGCTAGAAATATAGAGTTTAATGAAAAAGGTTGTGCTACTTTTGATGTATTTAGAAATGAAGAAAAACTTCTTTCTCTTTCTTTAAATGTACCTGGTATGCATAATGTATCAAACTCATTATCAGCTGTATGTTTAGCAGAAATATTCAATATAAACGCTGATGCAATAGTATCAGGACTTTCATCTTTTGGAGGAGCTCATAAAAGATTCGAATATAAGGGTACTAAAAATGATATAACTGTTATTGATGATTACGCTCACCACCCTGTTGAAATAAAAGCTACTCTAAGCACAGCTAAAAAAATGAATCACAATAAAATAGTTTGTGTATTCCAACCACATACTTACACAAGAACAAAAACTCTTTTCAATGATTTTGTTAAATGTTTTGATGATTGTGATGAGCTTGTTTTAATGGATATATACGCAGCTAGAGAAAAAGATTTAGGTGAAATAAATTCAAATCAATTAGGAGATGCTATAAGAGCTCATGGGGTTAAATGTACAAATGTACACTCTCATGAAGAAGCATTAGAATATGTAAGTACTAACTTATCAAAAGGTGACTTACTTTTAACAGTTGGAGCTGGTGATGTAGTTAAAGTTGGTGAACTTTTTTTAAAGTAAATTAATTTAAAGACTATTTTATTAAAAAATAGTCTTTTTTTATTTGCATTCTTCTAAAAATAATGTTATCATTTACATATAGTGATTCTCTCTTTGTACATTTTTGTGTAAGCGATAACACAAAAATTTAAATTGAATCTCTTTATTGGAAAATATTTGTTTAATTATTTTTCTAGTTAATTTATAATAATGTACAAGGGGGGTGAATGAAATGTCTGTAACAATAAATAATATCGCAAAAGAAGCAGGAGTTTCTTTAGCTACAGTTTCTAGAGTTATAAATAATTCTGGATATGTTAAAGATGAAACTCGTGAAAAGGTTATGAAAGTTATAAATAAATATAACTATACTCCTAGTGCTATTGCTAGAAGTCTTTCCAAAAGTATCACTAATACTATTGGAGTTATAGTTCCTGATATTACAAACCCATTCTTTGGATCAATAATAAAAGGAATAAGTGATGTTGCAGAAGTGCATAATCTTAATTTGATTCTTTGTGACTCTAGCGAGAGTATCGATAGGGAAATAAAGGCTATTAAAACATTAAAAGAACAAAGAATTAGAGGAATTATAATTTGTCCAACCTCTGTTGAAAATGATTTAAATAGCGAGTACTTAAAAGCTATTACAAATTTAGGCATACCAGTCATATTAGTTGATGGCAGTCTTAAATATCATAATTTTAACGGCGTTTTTGTGGACAACATTAAAGGTTCTTATGATGCTATAGAAGCTTTAATTAAAGCTAATCATACTGATATAGCTATAATTACTGGTCGTATGACATCTAAACCAGCTCAGGACAGATTATTAGGATATGAAAAAGCATTATTAATGAATAATATTCCTATAAATAATGACTTAATCTTTTATGGAAATTATGAAGAAGAAAGTGGATATGAATGCACTAAGAAAATCTTAGCTATGAAAAATAGACCTTCAGCCATTTTTGTATGTAATAATCTTATGACCTTAGGTTGCTTAAAAGCTTTAAGAGAAGCAAACCTTGAATTATCAAAAGATATTTCATTAATTTCCTTTGATAATATACCTATATTAGATACACTAGGTATAAATCTTAGTCACATAAATGGTCCAACTAGAGAACTTGGAGAGATTGGTATGAATTTACTAATAGAATCTTTAAATAATGACTCTAAAAAAGAATTAAATAGTATAATAATAACTCCTGAACTTGTTTTGAAAGGTTCAGAAAAGTTAATAAAATAATTTCAAGTTTAATTTAGAATTTTATACATTTTAAAGTAAGCGTTACCACATACTAGAAATATTCCACAATTAAAATCATTACTAAAATAAAATTTCATTGAAGAGGTGTAGAGTTATGGATTTATCAAACAAAATTAAAGCAGCTGCTGAGTACATAAAAGGTAAAAGTAAATATAACCCAACAATAGGATTAATATTAGGATCAGGATTAGGAGCTATAGCTGATCAAATAGAAGATGCTGAATATTTCCCATACAACGAAATTCCAAACTTCCCTGTATCTACAGTTGAAGGTCATGCTGGAAGATTAGTTATAGGAAAATTCCAAGGTAAAGAAGTTGTTGCAATGCAAGGAAGATTCCACTACTACGAAGGTTACTCAATGCAAGAAGTTACTTGCCCAGTAAGAGTAATGAGATTATTAGGAGTTGAAACTTTAGTAGTTACTAACGCTGCTGGAGCAGTTAACAAAGATTATACTCCTGGAGATTTAATGATAATATCAGACCACTTAAATTTATCAGGATCAAATCCTTTAATAGGTAAAAACTTAAATGAATTCGGTACTAGATTCCCTGATATGTCAAATGCATATGATAAAGATTTAAGAGCACAAGTTAAAGATATAGCTAAAAATTTAGGAATAGAAGTAAGAGAAGGTGTATATGCTATGTTTAGTGGCCCAACTTACGAAACTCCTGCAGAAGTAAGAATGGCTAGAATATTAGGAGCAGATGCAGTTGGTATGTCAACAGTTCCTGAAGTTATAATAGCTAACCACAGTGGAATGAAAGTTATAGGTGTATCATGCATGACTAACATGGCTGCTGGTATCTTAGAACAACCACTTAACCATGAAGAAGTTATGGAAACTTCAGCTAAAGTTAGAAAGACATTCATAGAGTTAATGACTAACATTATAAAAGAGATTTAATAAAAAGTTAAATTAATATATTTCTTAACTTTTGTTAAATATAAAACTAGTATAAAAACATAAGAAAAGGAGAATAAATGTGGATAGGTTTATTGGTGTAATCGGTCTTATTTGTATTATTGGTATAGCTGTTCTTTTTTCTGAAAACAGAAAGAAGATCAACTGGAGATTGGTTGGAACAGGTCTTTTATTACAAATTATTTTCGCTTTATTAATCCTAAAAGTTCCTGCCGGTAGAGCAGTATTTGAATGGATTAGTAGCGGAATAACTAAGTTATTAGATTTTACTAAAGAAGGTAGTTCATTTTTATTTGGATCATTACTTGATACAGACAAATTCGGTGTAATATTTGCTCTACAAGTATTACCAACTATTATCTTCTTCTCATCATTAATGAGTGTACTTTATCATTTAGGTATAGTTCAAGTAGTAGTTAAAGTTATTGCTAAGGGTGTTGCTAAAGTATTAGGAACAAGTGGTGCTGAAACTTTCAGTGCAGTTGGTAATATCTTTTTAGGTCAAACAGAGGCTCCTCTACTAGTTAAACCATACATAAAGAACATGACTAGATCAGAAATATGTGCAATCATGATAGGTGGTATGGCTACTGTTGCCGGTGGTGTTATGGCTGGTTATGTAGCTATGGGTGTTAACGCTGGTAACTTATTAGCAGCATCAATCATGGCAGCCCCTGCTGGATTAATATTAGCTAAAATATTAGTTCCTGAAACTGAAGTTCCTGAAACTAAAGGTGGCGCAACTTTAGAACTTAAAGTTGAAAGTGAAAATGTTATTGAAGCTGATGCAAACGGTGCTTCAGAAGGTTTAGGATTAGCTTTAAACGTTGGTGCTATGCTTCTTGCATTCGTTGCTCTTATAGCTATGATCAATGCTTTATTTGGAGCAATAGGTGGAATATTTGGTGCACCTTGGTTAAGCTTAAACTGGATTCTTGGTAGATTATTCTCTCCATTAGCATTCATAATGGGAGTTCCAACTAAAGACGTTTTCGTAGCTGGAGACTTACTAGGAATTAAATTAGCAGTTAATGAATTCTTAGCTTACTCACAATTATCAAACTACATAGCAAGCGGAACTTTAGAACCTAAGACTATAATGATATTAACTTATGCTCTTTGTGGATTCGCTAACTTAAGTTCAGTTGCTATACAATTAGGTGGTATCGGTGGATTAGCTCCAGAAAAGAAACCAACTATAGCTAAGTTAGGATTCAAAGCACTTTTAGGTGGTGTATTAGCTACTTGTATGACAGCTACTATAGCAGGTATCTTATTTAGTGCTTAATAATTAGAAAAATTTAAATTACTTAAAAATAAAAGAACATTCTTCAATTGAAGAATGTTCTTTTTATTTAAACTATTATTTTATAATAACTAATTCTTTGTTTAAGTGATTTAATCTTTCACAACCATCTTCAGTTACTAAGACTAAATCCTCTATTCTTACTCCCATATCTCCTTGAAGATATATTCCTGGTTCTACTGAGAAAATCATACCTGGTTTAACTTCATCAGTATTAGTTGATCCAACATCACCAAAATCATGAGTTTCTATTCCTATTGAATGACCTGTTCTATGAGTGAAATACTTGCCATAACCTTTATTTTCTATAACATCTCTAGCAGCTTTATCTATATCACAGAATCTAACTCCTGGTTTAATCATATCTATAGCTTTTTTATTAGCTTCTAAAACTGTATTAAATATTTCTTTTTGATGTTCTGTTGGCTCACCAAAGAATACACATCTAGTCATATCTGAACAGTAATAATCTTTTCTACATCCAGTATCTATTAGAACTCCCATACCTTTTTCTAATTTTTGTTCTCCTGACTCTGCATGTGGATCTGCTGCATTAGCTGCAAAAGCAACGATTGGTTCAAAAGAATATCCTTGACACCCATATTCAGCATAACCTTTTCCTAAAACTTCTACTACTTCTTTTTCAGTCATGCCCTCTTTTAAACTCTTTATTGCTTTTTCTACTACAATATCATTTATTCTTGAAGCTTCTTTCATTAAAGCTATTTCTTCATCATCTTTTCTCATTCTAACTCTATCAACTATAGGAGATCCATTAACAAATTTCTTTGCTGAATTTCTATCTAATAATTGAATTAAGAAATGTGCCTTCCAATCCTTATCTATTCCTAATACTTCTTCATGATCTATTGTCTTATCTAAGATGTCTATTGGATTCATAGTATCGTTGTACCATAAAATATCAACACCTAAGTCCTCATTTATTGGGAATAATTCATTTACTATAAACTTTTGTTCACCCTTTGTATTTAAGTAAAGTGTTATCATTCTTTCTCCAGGTGATATCCACTTACCTGTTAAATAAAATATTGATGCAGGTGAAGAAACTAACATTTGAGGTATATCATTTGCCTTCATAGCTTCTAAAATTCTTTTTACTCTTCCTTCTTTCACCTTGATCGCTCCTCTCTAATAGTTAAAATTCATTAAATAAATTATATCATAATTTCAAATTATCTAATAATATACATTTATTTGTAATATTTATTTTTTTATTTTGTCCACTAAATTGTTATATAATATTTATAGTAAAATTTTTTAACAAATAGGAGGTCTTTAAATTGAGAATAGCAGTAATATCAGATATACATGGAAACTTATATGCCTTAAGAGAAGTTTTAGAAGATATAGATAACCAAAATATTGATTCTATAATATGTTTAGGAGACTTAGTTGGTTATGGACCTCATCCTAATGAAGTAATAGCTCTTATAAAAAGAAGAAATATTTTATGTTTAAAAGGAAACTATGATGCTTCTGTTGTGGATAATGATTATACATACATTAGAGACACAGATATAAACTCATTTTCTCTTCCTTGGACTGTAGAAGAACTAAGAACATCTAATAGATACTATTTAGATAACTTACCTGATGATCTTTCAATGAATGTTTGTGGAAAATCAATAAAATTTGTCCATGGTAGTCCAAGAAAAATAAATGAATATTTAAGTGAAGATTATTCTGAATTAGATGAGATAATGGATGAGCTTAAGGAAGATGTGTTAGTTTGTGCTCATACTCATATTCCATATGCTAAAAAAATAGGTAATAAGGTTATTATAAATGATGGTAGTGTTGGTAAACCTAAAAACGGTAAACCTCATGCTACTTACGTTATATTAGATTTTTCAAATGAATTTAAATTAAAGGTAGAAATGAAAACTGTTCCTTATGAATTTAGAAGAACTATGAAAGATATGGAATTAAAAAACTTCCCTCAAAAGTTAATATACTCTTATGAATTTGGTAAAGAATAAATAAAAAGCTAGATTAAACTTAAACTACTATACTTCAATAGATGAGAATTTTAATTTTTTTGTGTAAAAACTTTATAGAATTCTCTCTTTAAATTTTATAATAAGTAGTTCATAAGTGAATCTAGCTTTTATTTTTTTAATAATCATTTAAACTACAAGTTAAGACCCCTGCAACTTTTAAATTTTTTAAATGAGATTTATCATTCCCATAAACCTCTTTATATTCTCCAGTTAAATCACATCCTACTTTTATGTTTTTTTCTTGCCATTTATCTACATCAGTTAAATCATATACTGTCCCAAATACTGCTATATAAGGTGGCTTTCCATTCTTTCCATTATAATTACTAAGTTCATTTATATTAAATTCCTTAGAACCCGTATCCTTCACTAAAGGCTCTTTTTTTAACATAACAGTTCCAACTATAGGAAGCTTAGATAATACGCCTTCATCTGCATTATGACATCCATTAAATTCTTTAGTAATATCAACTCCTAAATTCACTGAATTATGTGGACTTTTTTTAAAAACAGCTTCATTTGTAACATCGTATATTATGCCATTAACTGCTATATAAGCAGGGTTCCCATTTTTTCCATCATATTTTGATAATTCCTTTAAAGTTAACTCCTTAAGATTGCGTTCAATATGTTTTCCCCTTTGACTTTCATTGAAATCATGTAATATTGCTACTTCTTTAGCATCCTTTAAAAGCTCCTTATCCCCTCTGTAATAAGTTTTAAATTCTTCAGTAATATCAGAGCCTAATCTTAATTTTGTCCCATTAAATAGCTCCAAAACTGATAAATTGGTTATATCATAAACTATTCCTTCAATAGCTACATATGCTAAACTTCCATTCTCTCCATTATATTTTTTAAGTTCTTCTGAACTCATTATTTTTAGTCTTTGTTGTGGGTAATACTCTTCCACTCCATTCATAATTTCAGCTTCCTCAGGTTCTGCTAAAAGCCCTACCATAGGAATATCTCTTAATATAGATTCATCTCCATCATTTAATTCATCAAAGGCCTCTGTTACATCACTTCCAAGTTTTAAACTGTTATAAGGACTTTGTTTAAACAATTCTATATTTGAAATATCATATATAATACCATCTATAGAAATATAGGCTGGATTTCCATTTTCCCCATTAAAATTTGCTAATTCCTCCTTTGTCAGAATAAGCATAGTATTACTCTCTTCTCTTATATAGTCCCTTTGAAATTCTTTAAAAATATCTTCTATTTGTTCTTTATATGTTTTAGCTTGATTATTTCCTTTAGATAAAGTCATTAAATGTTTCAATTTATTTATTTGCTCAAACTTTTCTTCAAAAAAATTGCACATAAAAACTCCTATATTACACACTATATCTATATATTTCTATGTGGTTAATATTGCAAATGTTAATGTTTTATTGTAAAATCATTATTAATCGAACTAAATACGATTTTATTTACTATGAAGAGAAGAGTAAACTTAGGAAGTAACTCTCAGCGAGCAGATTATGGTGTGAGTTCTGCAGTGTATCCTATTTTGAAGAACATCTCTGAGTTTCTAACCGAAATCCTTTTTAGGAGAGTAGACTTAGACGGTTTCAGGCCGTTATACTTGAAGAACATTTTTGTGTTCATAAAGCCGGCTATTTTATAGCAATTTGGGTGGTACCGCGAATAATGCCATTCGTCCCATTAATTATGTGGATGAAGGGCTTTTTTATTTGGAATAAAACTTAATTAGGAAAGAGAGGAAATAATAATGAAAGATGTAGTTTTAGTAAAAAGTCTTTACAGAAACACTAGTGAATATAGTGATAAGAAAGTAAAAATCTCAGGTTGGATAAGAACTTTAAGAGCATCAAATGCTTTTGGATTTATAGAAGTTAACGATGGTTCATTCTTTAAAAACGTTCAAGTAGTTTTTGATAGCGCTAAGATATCAAACTACAAAGAAATTTCTAAATTACCTATAAGTTCATCAATATCAGTTATAGGAACTTTAGTTGAGACTCCAGATTCAAAACAACCATTTGAAATTCAAGCAGAAGAAATAATAGTAGAAGGAATGTCAGATTCAGATTATCCTCTACAAAAGAAAAGACATACTTTTGAGTACTTAAGAACAATAGCTCACTTAAGACCAAGAAGTAATGCTTTCTCAGCTACATTCAGAGTAAGAAGTGTTGCAGCTTACGCTATCCATAAATTCTTCCAAGATCAAGGATTTGTTTACACTCATACTCCAATATTAACTGGTTCAGACTGTGAAGGTGCTGGAGAAATGTTTAGAGTAACAACTTTAGACATGATGGCTCCTCCTATAGCAGAGGAAGGTGGAATTGACTTCTCACAAGACTTCTTCGGAAAAGAAACTAACCTTACAGTTTCAGGACAATTAAACGCTGAATGTTTTGCTTTAGCATTTAGAAATATCTATACATTTGGTCCTACATTTAGAGCTGAAAACTCAAACACAGTAAAACATGCTGCTGAGTTCTGGATGATAGAACCTGAAATGGCTTTTGCTGATTTAATAGATGACATGGAAGTTGCTGAAAACATGTTAAAATATGTTATAAAATACGTTATGGATGAATGTCCAGAGGAAATAGCTTTCTTCAACCAATTTGTTGACAAAGGCTTATTAGAGAGATTAAACCATGTTGTAAACTCAGAATTCGGAAAAGTTACTTATACTGAAGCTGTTAAATTACTTCAAGAATCAGGTAAAGAATTCGAATATCCTGTTGAGTGGGGAATAGATCTTCAAACTGAACATGAAAGATATTTAACAGAGCAAATATTCAAAAAACCTGTATTTGTAACTGATTATCCAAAGGATATTAAAGCATTCTACATGAGATTAAATGAAGACGGAAAAACAGTTGCTGCTATGGACTGCTTAGTTCCTGGAATAGGAGAAATCATAGGTGGTAGCCAAAGAGAAGAAAGACTTGATGTCTTAAAAGCTAGAATGGCTGAATTAAACTTAAATGAAGAAGATTACTGGTGGTATTTAGAACTTAGAAAATACGGTGAAACTGTTCACTCTGGATTTGGTCTAGGTTTTGAAAGATTAATCATGTACATTACTGGAATGGCTAACATAAGAGACGTAATACCATTCCCAAGAACTACTGGTACTGCAGAATTCTAAAATGGTCTGTATCAAAATATAACAAATAAAACTTACAAACATATTCT
This sequence comes from Clostridium perfringens, assembly GCF_016027375.1. Classification (NCBI taxonomy): domain Bacteria; kingdom Bacillati; phylum Bacillota; class Clostridia; order Eubacteriales; family Clostridiaceae; genus Clostridium; species Clostridium perfringens. Next base: position 491,425 of record NZ_CP065681.1, on the reverse strand, counting down.
GAGAATTACTAGATTTCGCTAAGAATTTATAATTATTACTCCGAAGATATTACTAAAACTTCGAAACTTGCTACGCTTCGAACAGTCTCAGTTTTTTAACGTAATATCTTCTCCGTAATAATTTAAATTCTAAAGCTTATCTAGATATTCTCTTCATACTGTTTGTAAGTTTTATAAAAAGTTATTTTGATACACATATTTTTTATTTATTAACTATTAGCTTTTAAAATTAATAAAGGTTATAATCTTAATTCTTACTTTTTATCTTATTTACATCTTCTATTAGCTAATTCATATAAAGTTCTAACTCCTGCACCTGTTCCTCCAGCTGGACAATAATCTCCTTTTTTCTCTGAGAATGCTGGGCCAGCTATATCTAAGTGTAACCAAGGTTTATTTTGAACAAATTCTCCAATAAATAATCCTGCAGTTATTGTTCCTGCATACTTTCCACCTATATTTTTTAAATCTGCTATGTTAGATTTTATAAGCTTACCGTAATCTTCAAAGCTAGGCATTTGCCATACCTTTTCTCCAGTCTCATAAGAAGCTTCTCTTAGCTCTCCATAGAATTCATCCTTATTAGTTATTACGGCTGTAACATCCTCTCCTAAGGAAACTACAGCAGCCCCAGTTAATGTAGCCACATCGATTATCTCACTAGCCTTTTCTTTTTCTATAGCATAAGTTACAGCATCTATTAAAGTAAGTCTTCCTTCAGCATCTGTATTTAATATTTCTATAGTCTTTCCTGCCATTGAACCTATAATATCCCCTGGCTTATAAGCATGACCTGATATTAAGTTTTCACAAGCAGCTACCACGGCTATTACATTTATTTTTAAATTTCTTTTAGCTATGGCACTTATTGCTCCTATTACAGAAGCAGCTCCACCCATATCAGCCTTCATTGTTACCATTCCAGCATTAGTTTTTAAAGAATATCCACCTGAATCATATGTTAGTCCCTTTCCTACTAAGGCTAACCTTTGATCCATATTATCCTTATCTCCAAAGTATCTCATAACTATAAGTCTAGGTAAATTATCTGATCCTTTTCCTACTGATAAGAAAGATTCCATTTTTAATTCTTCTATTTGATTTTCATTAAATACTTCAACTTCAAATCCATATTTAGAACCTATGTTTTTAACCTCTTTAGCTAAAGTTTCTGGATACATATTATTAGCAGGTTCATTTACTAAATCTCTTGCTAAACAAGTAGTCTCTGAAAGAATAATAGCCTCATCAATAGCTTTCTCGCAAAGCTCTACCTCTTCTTCCTTTATATTGTGTCCACCAATATGAACTGTAACTTCAATCTCTTCTTTTTTATCACTCTTATATTTATTAAATGAATATGATCCTAAGGCTAATCCTTCAACCATTGCTTTTAATGTATTTTCTAATCCAATAGCCTCTACTGAATCAAACCTTAAAAATACACTTTTACTTTTTAATCTCTTAATCTCATTTACAGCTTTACCAAAAGCTCTTCTAATTTTTTCTTTAGTTATCTCTGTCTCTTTTCCAAGACCTAATAATATAATATCTTGTATATTATCCTCAGTTGTTCTAGTTATATTAAATATTTCTCCATAAGAGCCTTTAAATTGTTCTTTTTTCTTAAGTATATTTATCTTATTGTTTATTTCTTCATTAGGTATATTCGTTTTTTCTTCAAAATATGGGATTAATAATGCATCTGTCTCTGTACACTTTGATTTTTTCACTAAAAAATTATACATTTATTTTCCACCTCTTTAAATTTTTATAATTAATATATCACACTTACCTTTAATAATCTATCTTTAATATATACCTAATTTATAAAAAAATATGTAACCTAGATTACCAAATCAATATAAGAAAAAAAGCTTAACTAAAAAGTTAAGCTTATGCTAATCCAATAATAGATAATATACGTTCTCTAACATTATTTCTATCACTACTTATCTTGTTTAAAAAAGAAATACGCTCTTCTTTGTTTTTGAAAGCTCCTTTTGGAATTGAAACATAATCAATTGAAGATATAAATAAATATATATTCTCCTTAAAAGAAAATACCTCTCTTATAATTTTCCAAGGATATATTCTCTCTACTGCTCCTTCATTATATTCAATTCTTATTCCATTTCCTAAAATCTCTACTTTACAGTTACCAAACATATTTTTATTTTCTAAGAATCTAACCTTCTCTTCTATATCACGCTCTATTATTTTTTTATTTTTAATATTACATACTATAGAAAAAATAAACCATGCTAATAATGTAACAAAATAAAAACTATTGTTTAAATCTTTGCTGGCTTTAATAAAAACCATGGTCATTATAAATACAAATACAGCCCCTATGATTTCAAACAAAGTCCAAAAGAAAATTTCTCTGCTTATAAACTCTTTTCTACATTTTACAAATTCATTTTTGTTTAAAACAAATTCCAACATATGCGCTTTCTACTCCCCTTAAGCATTTAATCTCCACTTTCCCAAAATTTATATAAATAATTTTACCATAGCTTTTTTAAATAAACTATTATGAACATATTACAATTGAAATTTATTAAAATTTTAATCTTAAAATTCTAGTTCAATTACTTTTCCTTCTTTTAGACTTTCTTTAACATTTATTATTCTTTGATTTGAAGAACCTCTAAATTTTAATCCATCTTCTTTTTTATTTATATCAAATTTTCCATCAACTAAAACATCAATGTTTTCTAAGTATTCTTTCCACTTATTAAATTCATTAGCATGTTCTAATAGATATTCAAATTTATAACCTGTATAACTCCAAATATTTAATCCTAATTCTCTTGCAGCTTTAGCAATATATATAAATTTATTAGCTTGTTCTAGTGGATCTCCACCACTAAATGTTACTCCATCTATAAATGGATTATCAGCTAAATCCTTTATTAATTCATCTATGTCTCTTTCTTCTCCACCATTAAAATCATGAGTATCTGGATTGAAACAACCTATACAATTATGTTTACATCCTTGTGAAAAGAAAACTCTTCTTATTCCAGGACCATTTACTAAGCTCTCATAGGCTATTCCTGATAATCTAATAGTATTACTCATAGAAAATTACCTCCTATATTATTTATATGTTCCTTTTTTTAAAATTATCTGTTTAAAAATGCTAACTATTGTTAATCATTAAAATAAGTATTAATTAGGGGGTACAAAATGACTAATCAAAACTTATTTTTAGAAATAGAAAAGCACTTATTAGAGGATGTTAAACCATCCATATTCTTAAATAAAATTAAAGAGGAAGAATCATTTAAAAATTCTTCTTTTAATATTTTCAACCAACTTAATAAGGAAAATCAAATCCACCAATCCAATCCTTGGACCCATACATTAAATGTAGTAGACCTAGCTTCAAAATACAAAGATTTATCTAATAACTCAAAAGCTTTTATGTGGGCAGCCTTATTCCATGATATTGGAAAAATAAGAACTCTAAACCCAATCCATGATAGAATTGGAGGAGAAATAACAAGAAGATTCCTTAGAGAATATAGTGATGATACTTACTTAAACGAAAAAATTATATCTCTAGTAAAGCATCATTCTGCACCTATATTTATTATTAATAGAGTCTCCTATAGCATAATAGATTTAATAAACACGGCAGATATTCATGATGTTGCCTTATTATCACTATGTAATAGGCTGGGAAACCTAAGTTCTAAAAATAATGACTTAGAGAAAAATCTTTTAGATAGTAATAAATTTCTTAAAATCATGTCTAGTAAAACCTGCTTACCATTAAAAGAAATAATAGTATAAATAAAAGGTTATATTAATAGAATCTTATTTTGAAACTATTAATATAACCTTTTTTATTTATACTGTAATTAAATTATTATCAGATTCATCTTCTTCAATATCACTTATAACATTCTTTATCCATTTTCCCGATTTTAATCTTACTGCTTCGAAGATTATCTTTAAGAATTCCTCTGTACAAATTAAGAAATATACTCCATATACAGGTAAAGAAAATACTGTAGCTCCAAGGAAAGCCATTGGTACAGCATAAAGCCATATTGTTCCACATTGTACTAACATAGAGTAAGTAGTATCTCCACCACCTCTAAATACACCAACAATCATAACCATATTAAAAGCTCTTATTGTAAAGAACAATCCTATTATTCTTAAAACTTTAACTGTATCTAAATAAGTTCCTTCACTTACATTAAAAGGCTTTAATGCTAATGGTGCTGTTATCCATATTAAAATTCCTAAAATAAATCCTACTAAAACAGCTATTACAGCTATATCCTTAGCGTATTCTCTTGCTATTTCTTCCTCATTAGAGCCAATTTTATTCCCTATCATTATAGAGGAAGCTGTAGCTAAACCTATTAGTAATACCATAAACATATTATTTAATGTGGTAGCAATCTGCATGCTAGCAACAGCGTTTGTTCCTATTCTAGCATAGGCTATTGAATATGCAGTCATACCTAAAGACCATACTATTTCATTTACTATAACTGACCAAGATGTTCTAAAGTATATTTTTACAAAATTTAAATCAAAGGACATAAGCTCATTTAATCTTGATGCCACCTTATTCTTTCTAAAATAAACAAAGGAAACTATAAATATCATCTCTACTAATCTTGCAATAGTGGTTGCTAAAGCTGCTCCATTAACTCCCATAGGCTCAAAGCCTAAATTTCCAAATATAAGTACCCAGTTTAAAAATGCATTTATCAAGACTCCAACTATACTTGCATACATAGGAACACTAGGTTGCTCTGTACTTCTTAAAGCTGAAGAATAAGCTTGAGTAAAATTAGTAAATATACAACTTACAGAAACAATCTGTAGATATTTAGCTCCTAATTCTATAACATTTAAATCATTAGAAAGAATCTCCATAATTTCATAAGAAAAAAATCCAGATCCTAAGGCAAAAAGAGTTGAAACTATAAGTCCAATAGATATATCTAGTCCCAAAACTTTTTTAATATTTTTCAAATCTTTTTTTCCCCAAAACTGAGACATGAAAACACTAGCTCCAGCATTTATCCCAAGAATACATAAGGTAAAAATAAATATATATTGGTTAGCTAACCCAACTGAGGCTATTGACTCTTCTCCTAGCTTTCCTACCATTAAATTATCTACTAGATTTAATGACGATGTAATGAAACTCTGAATTGTTATAGGAACAGCCATCATTATCATAGTAGGTAAAAATTCCTTGTTCTTAAAACCTTTCATGAAATTTAATCCCCCTTTTAAAAAAATACAAAAAAATAAAAGCAAATGGGTAGTCTTTAGCCGCCCATCTGCTTTTAAATCCTATTAATTGTCTAATAAATCTACTTCTTAGTCAATATAATCTTTCTCTTATTTACATTTCTTTAAAATATTTAGGCTCAAAAATTTTAAATTTATCAGATTTTTACTAGAATTTCACTAAGATTTTATTGTATAATATACATCTCACTAAAGTTTTTAGTGAAAGTACACCAAATTACTAACAATAATACGTTCAAAAATTTATCCACAGAATAATTTTTTGAAAAATATCCACAGTTGTTGAATTTAAAAATAATCCACAGGTAAATTAAGTTCTATTTGCCTGTGGATTATTTTGAATTTATATAATTATGGATAATTTTAATTTTTCTTTTAACTCTTCTGAACAGAAGGAAGCTTCCACACTATTTAAATAAATCTTTTTATAATCTTCAAAGTCTATATTAAATGTCTTATGTACATTTTCAAATTCTTCAGTAAGATTTATATTAGAAACTGTTCTGTTATCTGTACTTAAATTAACTCTTATATTATCTTTATGATATTTATAAATAGGATGCTCCTCATATTTATTCACACCCTTTGTGTCTATATTGCTCTTAGGGCACATTTCTAATGTTACTCCTTTTTCTTTTACTAAATTATAAGCCTCTTCATCATTAAATATAAATAAGCCATGCCCTATTCTCTCTGCACCTAGAAGCTCTATGGCATCTCTAACATTTTTGCCATAACCAGTTTCACCAGCGTGTATTGTAACTCTAAAACCTGATTCTCTTGCTAATTTCATCACTTCTTCATAAGGTTTCACAAAGTTTTCTAATTCACCACCAGCTAAGTCTATAGCAACAACACCTTTTCCTATGAAGTTTTTCCCCTCTTCAATTACCTCATATACACTATCTATAGAATGATGTCTTAAACAAGATAGTATTACATTACCTTTTATGTCATAAAGCTCTTCAGCTTTTCTTATTCCCTTTATTACACTCTCTATTACTTCTTTTTGAGTCATCCCCTTTTCTAAATGCAATAATGGAGCAAATCTTATTTCTATGTATTTTACATTTTCCTTACTTGCATCTTCCATAAGCTCAAAAGCAACTCTTTCTAAGTTCTCAGCTCTTTGTAATAGTCTTACTGGAAGAGCAAATCTATTTAAATAATCTTCTAGTGAATTACAGTCTTCTGGAATAACTAATAATTCTTTTACCTTATCATATTCATAGCTATCTAGCTTAACTCCCTCTTTTTTAGCTAACTCAATAGCAGTCTCCACTCTTAAGGATCCGTCTAAATGGCAATGTAATTCTATCTTTGGTAAATTCAATAAATTCATTTATATTTCCTCCCCGAATTAAATATTTATATTAAAACTAAAATTTCTAGTATTGAATAAAGAATTTATATATCCTAAAAAAGGTTCAAAAAAAAATTCTTGATTACGAAGAAAGCAAATAGGCTTTCTTCGTAATCAAGAATTCTCGGTTCTTGGTAGAAACCTCTAATCCATATCATTAGAGTTATACGAAGCAAAATTTATTTTTTATTTATTTTACCATATAAAAATTTATAGTCAACAATAAATTATTAACAAAACTTGAAATGATTTTTAAAGTAAAATAAAAATCTATGCACATGTATTAAATTTTTATCTAATTAAGATAATATATAAAATACATTGCATAGATTTTTCTATAAACTTATATAAATAATTTCATTGAAAATATTAAACACAGTGATAAGCTTTTTTATTTCCTTCTAAGTGAGAACGTCTATCTTCTCTCTCTTCATATTTTCCTGGACCAAATCTTTCATCAAGACTTAAGTATCCAGTAACCCTTGATATTCCTTGAATATCTTGGCATCCACATTTAGTACATTTGCACTCATTGTTATGAAGATATGTTCCACAATTTTTACAATATCTTATATGGAAGTTAATCCCCATATAACTTATATTAGTTTCTTTGTAAGCATAGTTAACTATTTTCATTATAGTTTCTGCATTTGGACAATCATCAACTTCTATATAACTGATATGTCCACCATTACATAATTTATGATATGGTGCTTCAATATCTATCTTATTTTTTATTGATATTGGACAGTAAACAGGAACATGGTAACTATTTGTATAGTAATCCTTATCTGTTACTCCTTTAATTATTCCAAAGGCTTTTTTATCTTGCTTTATAAATTTACCTGATAATCCTTCTGCTGGAGTAGCATAACAGCTCCAGTTTAATCTAGTTTCCTCAGTTAATCTATCACAATATTCTCTTATTCTTTCAACTATTTTTATTCCTAATTCTCTTGAAGCTTCATCTTCACCATGATGCTTTCCAGTTAAGGCTATTAAAGTTTCTGCAACTCCTATAAATCCAATTCCCCAAGTACCTTGTTTTAAAATTGGTTCTATTGAATCATCTGGACCTAAGTTTTCAGCACCTTTCATTAATCCTTGACCTGCAACAAAAGGTAAATCCTTAACTTTTAAGTTTTTAAGAACTCCATATCTGTGCATTAAAGATTCTTTAGCTATTCTTAATCTATCATCTAATAACTCAAAGAATTTATTAATATCTTTTTTAGCTAATATTCCAAGTCTAGGAAGGTTTATAGTTGTAGGAGCTATATTTCCTCTTCCCTTACATCCTGGTTCACCATTAACATTTTTCATAAGATAAGTTCTACATCCCATAGTTGCTGGCATATATCCCTTATCATAGTATTCCTTATTAAAGTCCGCATCGATATTCATGAAGGTTGGATTCATTCTCTTAGCTGCTACTCTGCAAGCTAATTCATATAAATAGAAATATGGATCCTCTACTTCTCTATTTACACCTTCTTTTACTCTAAAGATTATGTTAGGGAATATTGGTTGTTCTCCTCTTCCTAATCCTTTTTCGTATTCTAATAAGAATATTTCACAAACTAAAGCAGCATCTTCATTGTATGGAATTCCTAAGTTTAATGAACTAAAAGGAACTTGAGATCCTGCTCTTGAATGCATAGTGTTTAAATTATAAACAACTCCTTGCATTGCTTGATGCACTCTTTCTCTTAATTTTTTCTCTACTAGTTCATCTAACTTAGCTCCTTCTAAGCCTAATCCTATGTATTCTTCTCTTATCTCTTGCCTTGTAGGTTCTACAAAAACACTCATATCATTATCAAAGTCTGGATGTGATTGTCCTCCAAACATATCATTTTGAGTTGATTGTAATAAAATACATGATAATTCCGCTGCTGTCTCTATTCTTCTTGGTGCCTTAATAGTTCCGTATCCAGTGTTAAATCCACTTTGTAATAACTCACCAGTTGGTATGTGTAAGCAGTTAGTAGTTAAATTGTAACTATCTAAGTCATGATAATACACATCTCCATTTTCATGAGCTTTTGCTAATTCTTTAGGCATTGTAGCTAAGTTATACCATTTGTTAGATTCTGAAGCTATTCTTAAAAGCTTTGATGAGAAGTTATTTCCTACATTAGCATTATCTCTATCAGTCTCTACTCCGATCTTACTTATAGCTTTCATTAAGTCTGATTTTATTTCTCTAACTTTAGTTCTTTCAGTTCTATATGCCTTATATGCTGTTGCTACTTGGTTAAAACCATTATCCATTAAAGCCTTTTCTACTAAAACTTGAATTTCTTCAACAGTGACATCTGTCTTACCTGACATTTCAATATAATTAATTACCTTTTGTATAGTATCTAAAACTTGGCTTTCCCTTATTGCAATACCAACTTCATTGGCTGCTCTCTTTATTGCATTTGCTATTTTATCCGCATTAAACCTAGATTCTCTACCGTCCCTTTTCACAACATGTAGCATTTTCAATTCCTCCACTCCACTATATCTTGTACTCGAATCATTATACTCTACTATTAATAGTTATGCTAATTTTAAAAAATCCTTATACTAAAAAAAAGACTTATTATCTCCCTCTTTCCTTCTTTTTCTTAGCCTATATTCAATTTTTCTTTAGTTGACATTGGCAAAAACTTATTCTTATCTTCTCCATAAGATGAATAATATTCCATATAATGTAACATAATAAATATATGAAAAGTAATTCATAGGAGGAGTTTAAATGAAGAAAATAGCATTAATTGCTTTTCAATTAATATTAAGTTTATTAGTTGGATTCATATTTGGAAATTTAATTATGCCTTTAAAAACATCAGAAAAAATAGATACCTTAAAAGAACTAAAGCCAATAGATTTAACAATGAATGAAGAAAATCCCTATGACTTTGATATGGAAGAGTTATCTTTAGAAACCCTTAGCCCATACACAGGAAAGATATTAGAATCAGATTCAATAGATAATATTCCTTTTATGTGTATAATTGAAAATTCTAGAGCAGCTCGTCCTCAAAGTGGACTTTCAGAAGCAGATATAGTTTATGAAACCATGGCCGAGGCAGGAATTCCTAGATTCTTAGCTGCATTTTATGAAAATTCTCCTGAGGTTATTGGGCCTATAAGAAGTGTACGTCCTTATTTTTTAGATATTTCTAAGGAACACGACCTACCTTTTGCACATTGTGGTGGAAGTGCAGAAGCTCTAGCTACAATATCTAGTGACAAATCCTTAAATAGTATAAATGAAATTAAAAACGGAAGTGCTTTTTGGAGGGATAATACAAGAAAAGCCCCTCACAATCTTTATACTTCAGCTAAAAATATAAGAAAGTTCATTTCTGATAATGGATATGAGTATTCTAAAAACAATACATTAAGTTTTAAAGATAATTCTCTATTAAATTCTTCTAACTATATATCTGAAATAAAACTTAATCTAAGTGACTATTACAAAACCTCTTATAAATATGTAGATGGCTTTTATGAAAAGTATATGGATGGAGAGCTTGCTATAGATAAAAATACCAACTCGCCTCTTAAATTTAAAAATATAGTGGTTCAAATAACTGATATGTCACTTCAATCTGATAATACTCATTTAGATATTGATTTAACAGGTACTGGAGAGGGCTATGTTTTCTCTAATGGAAGAATGGAAAAAATTCATTGGGAAAAAGAAGACTCTAATAGTAAAACCACATTAAAAGCTGAAGATGGCACTCCAATTTACTTATCTAGAGGTAACACAATTTGGAATATAGTAGATAAAAATTCTTCTTTATCTTTTAATTAAACCCTCAATTAAGTTCATAAGTAAACCGTTTTCTTAAAGAATAATCTGTTTTAATATATTATTAACAGATTATTCTCTCTTTGTACCATTATCAATATTGATAATGGTATCAGTATTGATATATAATTCAGTTAAAGCTAAACTTAATTCTCATTAATTTCTATAAATGTTGAATTATTCGGTTTGCTATTTAATTCACTAAATAGAATATAAATTATTATTTTATTTAGTAAGTATAAAATGATTGGGGGCATATAAAATGCAAAAAATTGCTATAATAACAGACAGCTCTTGTGACTTAACTATAGATGAAATAAAAGAATATAATTTAAATATATTACCTTTAAAGATAATATATAAAGACAGAGAATATAATGATATTTTTGATATAAAACCAATTGATGTTTACGAAAACTTACATAATGAAGTGCCAACAACTTCTCTATGTAGTCCTGACTATATAAATTCAGTATTAGATAAATTAGAAGCTGAAGGATATACTCACTTAATAGGTATATTTATATCTAGCTCATTATCAGGTACATTCAATGCTGCTAGATTAGTTATTGAAGAACGTAGTTCTTTTAAATCTTACTTATTTGATAGTAAAATAATAGGTTATCCTTTAGGTTCTATAGTTATAAAAGCAGCTGAATTTGTTAAGGAAGGAAAAAGCTTTGAAGAAATAATTGAAGCTCTTCCAAGTATAAGAGAAGCTACAACTGGATTTTATACTCTTAATACCTTAGAATATTTAAGACGTGGTGGAAGAATAGGTAAGGTTGCAGGAACAGTTGGAGATTTACTTCACCTTAAACCAATAATATCAGTTGATGAACATGGTGCTTATACAACAATTGCTAAGGCAAGAGGAAGAAAACAATCCTTGAAAAAACTTGCTAGCATAATTTTAGAACATCTTGATGAAGGTAAATGCAATGTAGCTATCCTTAATGGTATGGCGGAAGAGGAAGCTAATCAAGTTCTTGATTCCATAAGTTCTCATCCTAACTTATTAAAATCTCAAGTAAGAGCTATAGGAGCTGCTATGGGTGTTCACGCTGGCCCTGGTATGGTGGGTGTTTCAATTCAAAAGGAAATTTAGCTATGTATAATGATGAATTTATAAAAGCTGAAGAAAAACGCCTTTATGATGAATACAAAAAACAGGTAGCCAATTTAAAAAAAGTACAAAAAGAAAAAGATGCTGTAGGACAAGTCTTCACTAAGGGCCTTCTTCCTATATACGCATTATATATTCTTAGTATTCAACCTACTAACGGAAACGATTTAGCTCAGAAAATTGGTGAACAAACTAATGGGCTTTGGTTTCCTAGCACAGGTGGAATATATCCCTTACTAAAGAAATTAGAAAAACAAGGCTTTGTAACTGGCTCTTGGGATGATCCTAAAAGAAAAATACAAAAAGTATATTCTTTAACCCCAGAAGGTTTTAAAGAGTTTGAAGAAAAAAAACATTTATTAAAGCCTAAAATAAAAGAAGCCTTAGAAGTCTTTAAAATAATATATTCACATCTTTATAACTAAAGAAGATTCTAAAAGATTATATAATCTTTTAGAATCTTTTAATTTTAATTATTATTCAACTGAAATAGCTGCTACTGGACAACTACCCTCAGCTTCTTTTGCTGCTTCTTTACTATTTTCAGGAACTTCCTCAACTATTGTATGAGCTTTTCCATCATCATCCATATCAAAAACTTCTGGTGCTATTGTTGGACATAATCCACATCCAATACATGTATCTTTATCTACATTGGCTTTCATAATTATTGCCTCCTTAAAATTTTATATTAACAATATCATTATTCCCTAAATTTTAATTTATATTACTTTATAAATAAACTTAATTAAAAAAAATAAAAAAAATGAACCAAAATAATATAACTATTTTGGTCCATTCTTTTATTTATACTAATATAATCCTTCAAAGATTAATGAATATAATGGATTTTCAGCCACATATTCTTCAGCTTTTCCATTTTCTAAAGCTTCAGTTAAGTCTAAGTTTATTGGTAATTCTCCTATTAGAGGAAGTCCTAAATATTCAGCATGCTCTTCTGAAGATTTCTTGCTAAATACTCTCATCTTCTTACCACACTCACACTCTATGTAAGCCATGTTTTCAACTACTCCTCTTACCTCAACATTCATCTTATGAGCCATAGTAACTAATTTTTTAACTATCATTGATACCATGTCTTGAGGTGTTGAAACTATTACTAATTCCTTTATAGGGAATGTTTGCATTACTGTTAATGTTATGTCACTTGTTCCTGGTGGCATATCTATTAATAAGTAGTCTAATTCTTCCCAATCAGTATCTTTAAACATTTGGTTTAATACTCCTGTAACCATTGGTCCTCTCCAAATTACAGGATCATCTTCAACTTCCATAAGTAAGTTCATTGATATAACTTTTATTCCTAGCTCAGTTTTTACTGGAACAAATTTAACTTGCTTACCTTCACTATCCATGGCAACTATATCTGCTCTTTTTTCATTTATCCCAAAGAATCTTGGCATTGATGGTCCTGTTATATCAGCATCTAATACTCCAACTTTATATCCTTTTTTAGCTAATTGAGTAGCTAATATTCCAGTAACAGTTGATTTACCAACTCCACCTTTACCACTTATAACACCTATAACATTTTTAATATTTCCGTAGTTAGTTCCTAATTTTGCTGGTACTGATGAACTACATCCTCCATCTTTACTAGCTGAACTACATTTGTCTTTATTTGCACAACTTGCACAACTTCCCATAAGAAAAATCCTCCATTCTGTTATCTATCCCATTCCTTTTGAACATCTTTCCAACTATCATAAACATTGATGTCCCAAGAGTTCTTATAAACTCCATCTACATAGAATTTTTTCTCTGAATGAGTTAATCTGTTTTCAATGGTTATTACAGTTCTAAACATAGTAGATGTATAACCATAATTTCTTACAGTAACTATTATATCAAAGTCATCTCTATTATGGTTCATTATTGAAGCATTTGGAACTACTTTTTTTACATCTTTTTCAAAATCTTCAATATCTGATGATAACATATATTTTGTACAATCTCTATCTCCAAGTATATCAATACCAACTTTGGCATTATCTTTGTTTAGTTCATCTTTTTCTTTTTTCATTACTTCAAGTATTGAAGTATAGTATATTTCATCAAAAGCTCTAGGTTTTCTTATTGCCTGCATATTTTGCATTAAATAGTTATCTAATCTCTTAGATATTCTATAAAAGTGATCTCCATCATAGAAATTACCTTCTCCATTATTTTTTACACCTGTTACATAATAGAATTTCTTTTCTTCATCACCAACATGTATTTCAAAAATATAATCTGGAGGTAAATCTGTCTTTTTGCTAACAACCTCAGCCTTAGATAACATACTGTATATATTATCTATTACTGACTTTTCTTTTACTAAAAACCTAAAACCAGAATCTCTTGTACTTTGAATAACTATTTTATCAACTCTATTTTCTTTTATATATTCAAAGTCATTATTATTACTCCCAACAAATTTGGAGCTTATATCTTTAGCTGAACATCCAGCAATGCCTAATCCTAAAACTAAGCAAAGTATTACTAGAATTAATTTCTTATTTTTCACTTGTTTCTTTTCTCCCTTTTAATTTATTTATATTATATAGTAATATACCCCCTATTAATATAAATATTGATATAAATTGAGATGTTGATAATGATCCTACGCTACCTCTAGGATCATTTCTTAAAAACTCTACAAAGAATCTACCTATACTGTATATTATCATATACATGCTCATAGTTTTTCCTTTTTCTTTGTTTTTATTTCCATACCATAGTAAAAATAAACCTAAGGCAAAATCAAAAATTGACGAAAAGATTTGTGTTGGATATAATGGTATCCCTGCTGGAGCTAATGAATCAGCTGGAAATATAATTCCTATAGAACTTGTAGTTTCAGCCCCATAACAACATCCTGCAAGTAAACATCCTATTCTTCCAAATCCTTGAGCTAAGGCTAAACCTGGTACTACTAAATCTGCAAGCTCTAATACATTCCACTTATTCTTTAAAGAGCATAGAGCGATTCCTAAGGCTCCTCCTATTATGGCTCCATAAATTACAAAGCCATTTCCAAAATCTCTAAATATTAAACTTGGATCTTGCATAACTGTTTTCCACTCAGTTATTATATAGAGTATTTTTCCTCCTAAAATCCCTGAAATAACAGTTAAGATAGTAGCATTAAAAAGCTTATCTTCGTTATAGCCTCTTTGAGTTCCTCGCTTTAAGAATAATAATGTTGCACAGATTATACCTAATCCTATCATAAATCCATAGCTATAAATCTTAAGTCCAAAGATTTCCCCTAAAACACTCCTCATAAACTCCTCCAATATTTATTTGTAAATTTAAAAGAGAAGCATATTATTATGCTTCTCTTTTAAATTTAATTATAATACTTCTATTAAAGCAAATCAAATTTTCTACTCCCCATGCTCTATACTATCAATTATGGCTTTATATATTATTGAATAATCTTCTTTTTGCTTACTTTCACTTGCACTAAATAATACCTTTATTATTTTATTTTCTCCCAACTTTTTATAATAAACGGTATTAACGTAGGTTATTCCCTTTTGATTTTTTTCTTTAAAAACTACCTTCTTTACTAATTCATCATTAAGACTTTCATCAGATACTAAATAGTCACTTATATCATTCTTACTAATAAGCTCTTTTTCCTTCTCAACCATCTTTTCTAAATCATCATTTGAATTTAAAATCTGCACATATCCCCATAAGCCCATAGTGTCACTTATAAAACTATTATCATAAATAATATAATTTCCTGGGTATTTTTTTTCTTCAACGTCCCAACTATCAGGTAACTTATAGGTTAAAAGACCATCTAGGGCGGTATATGTACTTAGCCCTTCAATATTATTATTTGTTAATGCAACTTTTTTTATATTTCCAGTAAACATATTTTCACCAGTTACTAATATTATCATAAGCAAAACTAATATTAGGGTTATACCAAATTGTTTTTTATTCAAAAAATCACCTCTTTTCATCTTTTAGGAAAGTCTATATTTAAAATATATTCAGCAACTAAGTAAAAATTACTAAATAGAGTATTAATATTACATAAATAAAAAACTGTTTATATAGAAATAAAATCTATATAAACAGTTTTTCTCTTGATTATTTCATAGGGATAACTACAGATGAGTTTTCAAAATCATAGAACATTATCCAATAGCCATTTTCTCTATCTCCATATCTGTCCCATGTAACGAAACCAGTTCTACCACCGTATGGTTGATCTTTTCTATCCTTAGTTCCTGGAATAGCATATAAAATATATTTTATATCTCCATCCTTATCACACTTTACACCAAAGAAGAAATGACCTGCTTTGCTTATATAAGGATAGTAATTAATCATAGGATAATACATCATTGTGTATTTATTATAGTTTGACATATTACACATATCATCGAAGTTTCTAACATCAACCTTATACCATGCACATCTTTTTATATCCTCTGCAAATTTAGGAACCTTCTTACATCCTTCTAAAGCTCCCATTAAAACTTCACCTATAGGACAATCAAAGTCAACTTCATAAGTTTTTTCTTCTTTCTCCTTACAATCTCTAAGTTTCATTTGCTCTATTTCATTTTCGTACTCTGCAAATCTTCTACCTAGCTCATAACGTTCTCCATCATAAGGATCATATTCTCTTTCTAAATCTATTTTACTTATAAATCTATCACACTCTTGTAATTTTGATCTATAATCCCAATTATCATTGCGGTGATATTTTTCCTTATAGCAGTCTTTATAACCTTCTATTTTCTTTTCTTCATGCTTATCTTTATCCGTATCTTTATCCTTATATTCTTTATGCTCTTCATGTTTATCTTTACAATCATCATCTACTTCATATTTATCTTCTTTCTTATATTTGTCCTCTTTATCATCTTTATCTTTTTTATCCTCTTCACATTTTTCTTCATGCTTCTCTTCTTTATCATGGTGCTTGCACTCTTCTTTGTCTTTTCCTCTACAGTCATCTTTTTTCTCTTTATATTCTTCTTTTAAATGCTCTTTGCAATCATCTTTATCCTCTTTGTCTTCTTTATCCTTGCAATATTCTTTTTTACATTCCTTTTCTTTATTCTCTTCTTTTAAATAATCCTTGTCCTTTTCTTTTAGATACTCTTTATACTTATCTTTTTCCTCTTTGTCTTTCTTGTCCTTATAATAATCTTTATCATCATTATATTTTTCCTTATCCTCTTTCATGTTAATAGGACATTCTTTTTTCATTTCGTCTTCTTTATTATTTTTATCGTAATGAGACTTTTCTTTGCCTGATATCATCTTAATCTCATAATTTTTCCAATTATCCTTTGGCATTTGGTTATTTAAAAATCCACACATAAAGAATACTGTTCTACCATTAATATTTTTTCCTATAGCAGCTCCTACTATATTCTCATAAGATACATTTAAATCTCCTATGTTGATAGAATCATATTCTAAACTCATTTCTGCCTTTCCTTGTTGATTTATGTTCATTGGACCAAGATTTATATTCTTCTTAAAATCTTTCTTGTTACAAATAAGCATCATATAACAATCTTTGTATTCTTTCTTTAAGTTTTGAGCGTAAAAAGAAACTTTACATTTATCATTCTTAGTTTCTATCTTGGCATATCCAGTTAAAGGCTTATCTGAAGCCATAGAATGCCCCTTTTCATCTTCTTGTAATATTATAAAAGTTCTATATGATTTATTATGTGCCAATTCTCTGGTCCCTCCAATATAATTTTATTCTCTACAGTATATGAGAGAACAAAAAAAAAGAGAATAAAAATTTAAAAATTCTTATTCTCTCTAAATATTCTAGTTATTCATATATTTATCTATTGCATCTGAAAGAGCACCAAACTCTGCTAAGCTTAAAGTCTCTCCTCTTCTCTTAGGATCTATTCCAGCCTCTTCATAAGCCTTTTCCATTAATTCCTTAGGAAGTTTTACATTTTTAGTTGCATTCCATAAAGTTTTTCTTCTCATGTTAAATGCATGTCTAACAATTTCAAAGAATAATTTTTCATTTTTAACCTTAACACTTGGCTCTTCTAATCTTTCTAATCTTATTACTATAGAATCAACCTTTGGTCTTGGTATGAAGCATGAAGGTGGTACCTTTCTAACTATTTTAGTATTACAGTAGTATTGAACTAAAATTGATAAAGCACCATAATCTTTACAATTAGGCTCTGCATTCATTCTTTCTGCTACTTCTTTTTGTATCATTATAGTTAATGATTTAAAGTTATATCCACCTTTTAATAAATTTACTATTATAGGAGTAGTTACATAATAAGGTAAGTTTGCAACTAACTTAACGCTTTTTTCATCTCCTATAATTTCATTAAAATCAACTTTTAAGGCATCATTATGTATTAATTGAAACTTTGGATTATCTCCAAGCTCAGCTGTTAATATTGGAATAAGTGAACTATCTAATTCAATAGCAACAACTCTCTTTGCTCTTTTAAGTAATTGTACAGTAAGAGTACCAACTCCAGGTCCAATTTCTATTACTAAATCATCTTCACAAACATCTGCTCCATTTACTATATCTCTTGGAACAGAATCATCAATTAAAAAGTTTTGTCCTAAGCTTTTTGAAAATCTAAAATTATACTTCTGAACAAGCTCCTTTGTCTTTATATCTTTTATTTCGTTTATATCCATCCACTACTCTCCTATATCATCTTTTCTATCTTTTCTATCTTTTCTATAGCTTTAACAAATTCTTCTTTTGTTATGCCATAGTTATTTAATCTTGAAAGAACTTGGTTTGCATTTCCATAACCGATTCTTAATTCTTTACCAAGTAACTCTCTTCTCACTTTAGCCTTTGGATCTGCTGATAATCCAAAGTATATTAGATCTTGTATTGTAAATTCTTCTCTTTTTTCTTCTAAAGTTATTTTTGCATTTTCTAAGGCTCTAATTATAGCCTCTGGTGACGCATTCTCTACGCCTATGTTTCCATCCTTAGCTCTAGTTCCTTCTGCTCTTCCTATGTAAGCATGCTTAACGCCTTTAACTCTCTTTGATATTATTGATCTTATCTTTTCTCCAGCAAAGTCTGGATCAGTAAATACAATAACTCCCTTTCTTTTTTGAGCTTCTTTTATTCTCTCTATAACCTTTGCATTTATTCCGAATCCACCAACAGCTATGATTTCAGCATCTATAGCTTTCTTAACTGCTGTTATATCGTCTCTACCTTCAACTACTATAACTTCTTTAATCAAGGTTAAAACTCCCTTTCTTATTATATGTACTATATTTAATTTACCTATATCTCATTTAACTGTCAATAAAATGCTTTAATACAAAATAAATAGAGGGTCTAAAAGAATACTCTTTTAGAATCCCTCTCTTAGTATTGGTATTACCATTCACCAGGATAAGCTATTATATAAAGATTAACATTTCTTCTTCCCCACTGTTTACATTCAGGTGCTGAATTTAAGAATAAATCTATTATATTATTTTTTATAGCTCCACCAGTGTCTTCTGCTACTGCATAGCCATATCCTTCTACATAAACCTTAGTTCCTAAAGGTATTACTCTAGGGTCAACAGCTATTGTACTTAATCCATTTGGATCTCTCTTAGGTACAGTTCCCGTAGCTGTTATTCCATCTCCAGAATAGGCAGTAGCTTCTACTACCATTGCTTTTTTATAATTTATATTATCGTTTCCTCTTGAAAGAACTAATTTCTCCATAGTTCCTTTAACCACTACTTCATCTACTGGTTCTTTAACAACTTTAGATTCTACTACTTCTCTAGATACTTCTTTTCCATCTTCCATAACTAACTTCATAGTTATTTCCTTTTCTCCAGCAGAACCCTCTTGAGTAGTCTTTTTAACTCCACTCTCTAAGTTATCATCTTCCTTTACTACAGTTTCAAAGTCTATTGGCTCTTTTTCAACTATGGTTTTCTCTTCAACTCTTGTAATCTTTATTTTCAAATCCTTTGATAGTTCTGTTTCTAATGAAGGCTCTACCTTGTCTAAATCATTTAGATTAATTCCTTCTTTAACCAGCATATTCTTTACTGAATCTTCCGCAGAATCTATCTCTATATTTTTTCCATCAACCATTACTTCTACTGGAACTGCCTTCTTAATGCTTATTACATCATTATCAGCAATCTCGCTTGTTAAACTTGGTTCTATTTTATCCTTGTCAGATAAGTAAATTCCTTGTTGACTCAAAACTGCTTGTACATTTCCTTTAAATGTGGCAACCTCTAAATTTTCACCATCTAAGTTTATGGTTATATTCTTATGTGCTGTAACTAAAACTGCTATAAAACTTACTAAAACTAAACTAAATACTCCTAATACAATTTTTCCATTTTTCGAGGCAACCTTCTCTTTCAATGCCTTAATTATTTTTTTCATATAATCTTCCCCCTTTTAGGCAAGAGTCATTTCGACATTATATATTACCTTTTCAAGTATGTCAAATCTGATGACTCCTAAAATTTATACTTTTAGTTGTAAATTATAATAAATAATTGACCTCTGCTTATACAGGGATTTGGTAAATAACGGTTGATTTATATTTAAAAAAGTACACTATATTATATTAGTGTACTTTCCATGTTATTACATTTATTTTTCTTTAGTTTAGTTATGGTTATATTAAATTTTGAATAATCTCTTTTTATTGTTTAATAAGATTTCATTCATTTCTTCCCCTGAAATTCCTCTTATTTCACTCATTTTATATATGATATATTCAATATAATCTGACTTGTTTCTTTTGCCCCTAAAAGGAACTGGTGTCATAAAAGGACAGTCAGTCTCAACTAGCATTCTTTCAGCAGGTATTTCTCTACAAACATCTACTAATTTTTTAGCATTTTTAAATGTTAAAACTCCTGTAAATCCAATGTAATATCCTAATTTAATGCACTCTTTTGCAAATTCAACTGAACCTGAAAAACAATGTACTACTCCAATTACATTTGGAAACTCCTTCATAATTTCTAAAGTGTCTTTATGAGCATCTCTATCATGTATAACAACTGGTAAATTTAATTCATCAGCCAATTTCATTTGTGCTCTAAAAACTTCTTTTTGAACTTCTCTTGGAGGATTTTCTTCCCAATAATAATCTAGTCCTATTTCTCCAATGGCTTTAACCTTTTCATTCTTAACAAATTCTTTTATTTCTTTTACAACATCCTCATTAAATTCATCTGC
This sequence comes from Clostridium perfringens, assembly GCF_016027375.1. Taxonomy (NCBI): domain Bacteria; kingdom Bacillati; phylum Bacillota; class Clostridia; order Eubacteriales; family Clostridiaceae; genus Clostridium; species Clostridium perfringens. The sequence goes on along the minus strand of NZ_CP065681.1, from coordinate 470,616 downwards.
ATTTTCTGGATGTATACCAACTGCGGCATAAAACATATCAAACTCTTTTGCAAGTTCAACTGATTTTCTTAATCCATAAAGATCAGATCCACAATTTAAAACCCCAATAACTCCATTTTCTTGTAGTTCTTTTATTACATTTTCTCTATCTTCATCAAAACTATCTGAGTCATAATGTGCATGTGTATCAAATATTTTATATTTCATAATTTTCTCCTCTGAATTTTACATATAAATTGTAGATAAAAGTGGTGATAGAATTCCTAGAATTCCTCCTAATAAAGCTCCTAACCAAGTTATTGCCTTAAGTTCTTTATTAGCTATTCCAATTATGATTTCCTCTGCATAATCCACTTCAAAAGCATTTATCTGTTCTTCTACTATTGAGGAAATATCCACAATTTCTAGTACTTTAGCTGATTTATTTTCCACAAAATCATTATATAAATTATCTAAAATACTCATAATACTATTTTCTAAGTTTTGTTTATTATAACATATATCATTTAAGGAATTTTGTAAAAATTTATCAAATACCTTTTCAATCATTTTACTTATTTCACCAGATAATTGGTTATTATTAACAATTTGAGAAATCATTGAATCTATATTATCAATTAGAATATTTTCATAGTCATTGAATAACACTTTTATAATTTCTTCATAACTATTAAAAGAAGAAATTTTACAATTTAGTTTACTTATTATAGAATCTATATTTTCTTCTGTATTTAATTTTTTTGAAATCTTATCTCCTAAAGCATCTGATATTACCTCTAGCTTTTCTTCTCCAACATTATTTATTACATCACTTACTTTTTTCTTCATACTTTCATGTACAAAAGCTAAAGCCGCATCACATATATACTCTTTATTTTCTTCTTCACTTAAAGATTTATCAACTAATGAAACTAACTTTCCATATATTACATCTCCACTTAGAAACATTGATACTATAGATGGTATATTATCATTTATTGCACTTTTTATCTTATGTGAAACCTCATCATCTCTAAGAAGATTTTTTATTATATCCACAAAGGTATCTTTTTGAGATTTTACATATTCTTCTATATAAGGTTTAATATTTTCTGGAATTACTTCCTCAATAGTTAAATCTTCTTTTCCTAAAGTTTTTACTTCTTTAAGAAGAGCTTTTCCTATTATGTCTCTTGTTTTTTCTTCCTCTAAAGTATTTATTATTACTTCTCTAAATTTATTGCTATTTATAAAATCAATTATCTTTTCAGGCTCTTTATTTAGTCTTTCTTTAATAGAATCTACTATATAAAATTTAACCTTATTTTTAAACTCCTCTTCCTGAATTGATTCTAAAATAGTCTTAGCTATATTGTCTATCATATTTCCCTTTAGAGCATAGTAATTTTCCCCTAAAGTATTCTTTAATGAATTCTCTAAAGTTGAATTGCTATTGATAATTTGATTAATTTTTTCTTTAGCAACCTCATTAAATTTTGCTTTTATTTTATCATCCTTTAAAGCCTTGCTTAAGCTATCTGAATTTAGTAAATGAGTTCCTACAGTTTCTCCAACCTTATTAGCTATTCTACTTTTTTCCTTAGGTATTAACCCTGGTGTAAAAGGAAGTTTCATGCCAAAGATATACTTTGCTTCTCTTGGCCTAAATAACATTTTTATAGCAAGCCAGTTTGTTATGTAGCCTATTACTGCTCCAATTAAGGCTCCTATAATATAAATTTTCATCTATTTTCACTCCTATCAATTTAAAATTCACTTAAATAGTGTAAAATATTATATATTTATATTAATATAATACTACTTATTTTTTAAGGGTGGTGAATAAAATGGATTTTAAAAAATTATCTAATATAAAAGAGTGTAGGTTATTTTCCCACTTCAGCGATCAAGATATTCAAGAATTATTAAGCTCTGGTTTCGCTTCAGTAAAATCCTATTCAAAGGAAGACTTACTGTTTTCTGAAGGAGAGTATTGCGATTTTTTAAGTGTAGTTATAGAAGGGAAAATAGAAATTCAAAAATTAGATTCTAACGGAAACATATTAGTGGTTGCAACCTTAAATAGAGGAAATGTTTTTGGGGAAAATCTTCTTTTTGGAGATAGGAACTTTTACCCAATGTCTGTTGTAGCTAAAGAAAATTCTCAAGTTTTACATATAAAAAAGGATTATATATATAAACTATGCTCTTCAAATGAAGCTTTTTTAAGAGAGTTACTTAGAATTCTTTCAAATAAAGCTCTTAATCTAAGTTCTAAACTTAAACAAGTGACAATGAAATCTATTAGAGAAATGATTTGCAATTACTTATTAAAAAAATATAACAAAGAAAAATCTACAACTATAAAGTTAGAGTTTTCAAGAAAGGACTGGGCTGACAAACTTGGAGTCCAACGTCCTTCATTGTCTAGAGAACTTATGAAAATGAGAGATGCAGGGCTTATAGACTTTTCAAAAAACATAATAGAAATAAAAGATTTAGAAGGGTTAAAAGGTTATTTACTTTAAATCAAATGTTAATATTTTTGTACACTTTTTGACACATAAATGCCACATAAGAAGCTTAATATAATAATTGTAACGTAGCTAAAACACTAATTTAATTTTACCCCTTAAATGGCCCTTGAATAGTTTGTCCCCCTTACGCAAATGTCAAGGGCTATTAAGTTTAATTAATTTAAAAAATTTCTATATAATAATTCCTAACCTTAAACCTTAAGATGTAGAATAAGCCTTGTTTCTAATGTTAATAGAAGCAAGGCTTATTTTATTTATATCTTTTTATTCTTTAATCTATTTAGTTCTTCTATAGCAACTTTCTTGTCTATTTTATCAAATAAAAATTCAACTCTATTAACTCTTATATTCTTCCTCTCTTTAAAGCTCCACTTTATATCCTTTATACCTAAAAACATTTTTATTTTCTCACAAGTAAAAGGAATTATAGGATTCATTAAATCAGTTAAAGCTACTAATATTTGAGAACAAATATACAGTACCTCTTCACATTTTTTCTTGTTATTATTTATTAAAATCCAAGGTTTATTTTTATCAAAGAAATCATTTCCCTGTTTTATAAGATTAAATATTTCTTTTACTCCCGATTTAAATTCTCCCTCTTCAAATTTATTACCTACAGAAGCATAAGTTCTTCTTATTATGTTTTTCCATTGAAGAGGAAGTTCTTCTCCCTTTATTTCCCCATTAAAGTTTTTCTTTATAAAGGTTAAAACCCTATTTGTAAAGTTCCCTATTTCTCCTACTAATTCATTATTATTTGCATTTATAAAATCTCTCCAAGTAAAGTCAGAATTTTTCTCTTCAGCACCTCTACTTATTAAATAATATCTAATAGAATCTATATTATATCTTTCCATAATGTAAGGAACCCATATGGCCCAATTTCTATTGGTAGAAAAAGTTTTTCCTTCTAAGGTTAAATATTGAGAAGAGAATATTCTAATTTCACTTTTCTCTAATCCAATGCCAGAGAGCATTGCTGGAAACATTGTTGTGTGAAAGGGTATATTTTCCTTACCATGAACTAGGTATATTCTACTTTCTTCATTATTCCAATATTCTTCTAAAGATTGTCCTTTTTCCTCTATAACTTTCTTAGATGCAGTAACATAGGCTAACAGTGCATCAATCCAAACATAAACTCTTTTATCTTCAAAGCCTTCTATAGGAACTTCTATTCCCCAATTAATTTCTCTTGTTAGAATCTTATCTCTTAGCCCACCCTCTAAATATCTCTTAGTTATTTTAATGGCATTTTCTCTCCAACTCTCTTCTTCATCTAATATATTTTGAATATAATCTTGAAAATAAGATAATTTAAAGAAAAGATTATTAGAACTTCTAACTTCAACTTTACTATTACATTCATTACAAAGTCCTTCTTTAATCCCAAATTCATCTAAGGTATCACAGCATTTTGGACAATAAAATTCTTCTGTTTCTTTTTCATATATAAATCCCTTATTATAAAGGCTTTTTATTATATATTTCACCTGCTCTTCATGATACTCACTATCTGTTCTTGTAAATATATCAAAGGAAAATCCTAATTTATTAAAGCACCTAACAAATTCCCTATGGTACTTATTTATAAGCTCTTCTGGTGACTTATTAATCTCCTTGGCTTTATTTAAAATTGGAGATCCATGACAGTCAGATCCTGAAACAAAAATAACTTCATCACCCTTAGCCCTATGATACCTTGCCAATATATCACCTGCCATCCAAGATGAAACTCTTCCTATATGAAGTGAGCCGTTGGCATAAGGCCAAGCATTACCTATAATTACTTTCATTTTATTAGCCCCCTTAAAATGCTTCTATCTACAATATTATGATACAAAAAAACTCTTATATTCCACAATCTAGTATGAATATAAGAGTTTTTTAATTTTACTATCTTACTTGGCTTCCAGTTAACATTTCTCCTGGGTTAACTAATAGAAGTTCTGAATCATCTGAAGGTGCTGCTGCAAGTATCATACCTTGAGATAATTCTCCTCTTAATTTAACTGGTTTTAAGTTAGCAACTAATACTACATACTTTCCAACTAACTCTTCTGGTTTATAGTATTGTGCTATTCCTGAAATAACCTGTCTTTCTTCTCCACCTAAATCAACTTTAAGTTTTAATAACTTTTTAGCTTTTTTAACTGGTTCACACTCTAATACTTTAACTACTCTTAAATCTATCTTGTCAAAGTCATCTATAGTTATTTCTTCTTTTATTGGATTTTTAACTAACTCTTCGTTAGCTGGCTTAACTGGAGCTGGTTTTAAAGCTTCAAGTTCTGCTAAATTTTCCTCAACATCTATTCTTGGGAATATAACATCACCCTTAACTACTTTATCTCCTGCAACTGTTCCATTAAACTCCTTTAAACTTTCCCAAGTAGTAACTTTAGTGTTTAATTGAGCATCTATTTTTACACTTGTTTCTGTTAAGAATGGTGAAATCATTACTGAAACAAATCTTAAAGTTTCTAATAAGTTATATAAAACTGTTCCTAGTCTTTCTTTCTTTTCTTCATCCTTAGCAAGTATCCAAGGAGTTGTTTCATCTATATATTTGTTAGCTCTGCTTATTAAAGTCCATATACTTTCTAAAGCTTCTGGAATCTTTAATGCATCTATGCTAGCTTCAACTTTTCCTGGAGTAGATAAAGCTAAGTTTATTAATTCATCATCAATAGCTTCCTTGCATGTTGGTGCTTGAATAACTCCATCAAAGTATTTATAAACCATAGCTATTGTTCTTGATAATAAGTTACCTAAGTCATTAGCTAAGTCTGTATTTACTTTCTTTATAAATATTTCATTGTTGAATAATCCGTCTGAACCAAATGGTATTTCTCTTAATAAGTAGTATCTTACAGCGTCAGCTCCAAACATGTTAACTAAAACTACTGGATCAACAACGTTACCTTTTGATTTTGACATTTTTCCTCCATCAACAAGTAACCATCCATGACCAAATACTTGCTTAGGTAATTCTAATCCTAAAGCCATTAACATTATTGGCCAGTAAATTGTGTGGAATCTTAAAATATCTTTTCCTATTAAGTGAACATCAGCAGGCCAGAACTTTTTGTATAACTCTTGGTCTTCTTGACCATATCCTAAAGCAGTTATGTAGTTTGATAATGCATCTATCCAAACATAGATAACATGCTTTTCATCAAAGCTTACAGGTATTCCCCAAGTAAAGCTTGTTCTTGAAACACAAAGATCTTGTAATCCTGGTCTTAAGAAGTTATTTAACATTTCATTCTTTCTTGATTCTGGTTGAATGAAATCTGGATGTTCTTCTATATACTGAATTAATCTATCAGCATATTTGCTCATTTTAAAGAAGTAAGCTTCTTCCTTAGCTTTTTCAACTGGTCTTCCACAATCAGGGCAGTTTCCATTTACTAATTGAGTTTCTGTCCAGAATGATTCACATGGAGTACAGTAAAGCCCTTCATAAGAATCTTTATATATATCTCCTTGATCATATAACTTTTTGAAAATCTCTTGAACAGCTTTCACATGATAATCATCAGTTGTTCTTATAAATTTGTCATAGCTTATATTCATCATTTTCCAAAGATCTTTAATTCCTGCAACTATTTCGTCAACATGCTCCTTTGGAGTAATTCCCTTTTCATTAGCTATTCTTTCTATTTTTTGACCATGCTCATCTGTTCCTGTTAAGAACATTACTTCGTGACCTGTAAGTCTTTTGAATCTTGCTATAGCATCAGCAGCCACAGTTGTATAAGTATTACCTATGTGTAGATTTGTTGATGGGTAATAAATAGGCGTTGTAATATAATATGGTTTTTTACACATTATTTTTTCCTCCTTTATTCTTACTTATTATTGTTTCCAATATTTCAAAAATATAAAAAACCCCTATGGGAAATCCCATAGAGGCGTTAATTACGCGATACCACTCTATTTCATATTTATGTCACCATAAATATCTCACTAAGTAACTCCTAAGTTTAACTTATTTTATTACTCTGCAATATAACGGTTGCCACCGTACTTTTCTAAAATTAAAATTCTCAAAAAGTCTGCTCCAAGTCCATCTTCATAAAGTCTCATGCATCTGGCTCTCACCTACCCCAGCTCTCTTTTATACAATCTTCTTTATTACTCTTCTCTTCATTGCATTTTCTCACTTAATTTTAATTATATGATTAGTTTTATATTAATGTCAATCGTTTTTATTTTTGAATTCTTTAAAATTCTTGTTAAGTCATAATTTGTATTAATATAAAAATGTTATATACTATCTATAATAATATATAAATTGTTTGGGAGGTATTATTTAAATGAAAGGTTTAGCCCTACCTAAAATAGGTGCAAGAAACTTAAAGACAGCTTTGGCTGTAACTTTATGCATAGGATTTTTTGAGCTAATACACAGACAATATCCTTTTTATGCTTGTATAGCCGCTGTAATCTGTATGAAAGATACTGTTGAAAACTCATATAAAATGGGAAAAAGCAGAATGATTGGTACAATAACTGGTGGACTTGTTGGCTTAGCTTTAACTTTTATAGCTTTAAACTTTAACCTTACAAGATTCTCAGGAATAATAACAGGGATTGGAATAGTTATAACCATTTATCTACTTAATGTTTTTAACAGAAAAGGGTCTGTTTCTATAGCATGTATAGTATTAATAGCAATTATGACAAACTTACATGGTAAAGCTCCATATGCCTATGCAATTGATAGAATTATAGATACTTTTATAGGTATAATAATTGCTCTATTAATAAATAACTACATATATAAATATGAAAATAAGGTAAAAAAAGATTTAGAAAATATAGAAGAAAAAATCTCTAGACTTGAAAAAGAAGTTAAAGATGATATAAAAAATCTAGAAGAAAATAAAAAGAACTAATGTAAAAAACTAATATGATTTAGGAGGGAAATATTTGTTTAAATTTAACCTGCAAACTATAGGTGCTAGAAACCTTAAAACTTCTCTTTCAGTATTTATATGCATTATAGTATTTGAACTATTAGGCCGTTCTAGTGCCTTTTTTGCTTGTATTGCAGCAATGATGTGCATGCAAGATACAGTTGAAAATTCATATAAAATGGGAAAAAACAGAATGCTTGGTACCTTTTTAGGTGCTATTGTTGGTTTATTATTAACAGCCATATTTAATGTATTAAGTATTCAACACTTTATTGTTTATGCTCTTTTAACAGCCATAGGTACAACTATAGCCATTTTTTTATGTATTTTATTTAATTGTAAAGGAGCAATAAATAGTGCATGTATAGTTGTTTTTGCCATAATGACAAACTTAAAGGGTGTTGGCTCATATGACTATGCTTTTAATAGAATCCTAGATACATTTATTGGGGTAATAATAGCTATTATAATTAACAGACTTGTCTACCCTTACCAAAAGAAAACTGAAGAGAAAACAAATTAATATATTTAACTAAAAGGGGCTGTATCAAAATATAATAATAAAACTTACAAACATATTCCGAGAATTACTAAATTTCCTCTTCATACTGTTTGTAAGTTTTATAAAAAGTTATTTTGGTACATGTCCTTTTTAATTGCTAACTACTTTGTCATCTACTTTTTTACCAAATATCATTGTTAATATGAATAAAGCTACTAAGGATAAAGGTAGTACTATGAAAATACTTAATCCTAAACCAGCTGGAATATATCCAAATAATACAGTTACTATTCCTACAAATACTGCATACCATATTTGAGTTCTAACATGTTCTATATGATCGCATCCTGCACCTGTTGAGGAAAGTATTGTGGTATCAGAAATAGGTGAACAATGATCTCCAAAGATAGCACCTGTTAATACTGCTGATGTGCTTACTATAACAAAATTCCATTCTGGATTTATTGCAAAGGCTAATGGAATTGCAAGTGGCATTAATATTCCCATTGTTCCATAAGCTGTACCTGTAGCAAAGGCTATTATTGAACCTAAAATAAATATTATTGCTGGTAATAAAAATGCTGGTATTGCATCTGATAATACTCCTACTAAATAAGAAGCAGTTCCTAATTCTTTAATTACAGAACTTAAAGACCAAGCTAATATAAGAATTACTCCTGTTATTAAAAGTCCTTTCATTCCTTCAATCCAAATTCCTATTCCTTCTGAAATAGTAAATATTTTTCTACCTACTCCTAATATAAGAGCTACTATAGTTGCTAATAAAGCTGATTGGAATAAAACTACTGAAGCATCTGCATTTGAGAATGCTGCTTGTATTCCAGCAAAACTAAAAGGTGTATTGTTCATAAGCTCTATTATTGCTAAATCTTCTCCACCCATTATAGTTACCCATCCACTATAATAAAATCCTATTAAAGATGATACTATTAAAACTCCAATTGGAATTATTGCATTCCAAACACTTAATTTAATTCCTTCTATAGGTTCTAAATCTTCACTATCAGATGAAATTTCTGTAGTAGATAAAACTTCTCCTCTTCTAGCTCTTCTCTCAGCTTTAAGCATTGGTCCAAATTCTCTTAAAGTTATTGCTGATATAACAACAAAAGCTAAAATTAATATATTATAAAATCTATATGGTATTGTTTCTAAAAATACTCCAAAACCATCTGCTTGTATTCCTACACTTTTTAAGGCATCTCCAATTAATCCAACCTCTAAGCCTATCCAAGTTGATATTATTGCTAACCCTGCAATTGGAGCTGCCGTTGCATCTATAACAAAGGCTAATTTTTCCCTTGAAACTCCTAATTTATCTGTAACTGGTCTCATTATTGGTCCTACAATTAATGAATTAGCATAATCATCAAAGAAAACTGCTAACCCTAAAAGCCAAGTTGTAAGTTGTGCACTCTTAACAGTCTTAGCCTTTCTTGCTAAAGCCTCAGCTATTGCCTTTGCTCCTCCCATTTTAGCTACTAAATGAATCACTCCTCCAATAACTAAAACCTGAAGAATTATCCCTGCATTCCAAGGATCAGCTAAGGAATTTAAAGCTCTATAAGTAAAATCAATAAATCCTTGAGTTAAAGCTGTAATTATATTAAATCCATTTAATTGAAGCATTATACATCCTGTAATTGTTCCTATGAATAAAGAAACTACAACATTCTTAGTTAAAAAAGCTAATACAATTGAAACTAATGGTGGCAGCACTGTCCACATTCCAAACTTAGCTGAGTTTACCGCCGCAGCATCTTCAGCAGCAAAGACTAAGGTTGAGCATAACATTGTCATTGCAAAAACCGTTAGAAAAACTTTAAATCTAGTTTTATTTCCCATTATAAATTCCCCCTTAAATATGCAGTGAATTAATTTACAGAGGTGTTCCCTTATTTTCTCTTATTATAAAATTTCTGCAAAAAAGACCTTAGGCTTGATCAACCTAAGGTCTTAATACTTAATAAAATCACTTTTGCAAATAAACTTTTATTTATTTAATTCCCTAAGATGATAGCTCTCCACATTTTGTGACAGTGTTGTATATATTCTATACAACCCCAGCATTTAGCCTTAAAGTATTAGCCAAAAACTTCGGCGATAATCCCTTTCCTAAAACTTCTACGCTACTTAACTCCATTTTAGTAATCTTGATTCTCGCGCCTCTACCTCTTTTTAAATTATTCACTTTTAATTATTATATTGTATACATTTATACAATATAACTATGTTTCTTTCAAGTATTTAATTACTTTATTAACCATTTATTAAAAAAAGCCTGATTTTATTATGGAAATCAATAACCACAAACCAAAAATTCCTGATACTATAAACCCTATTAATCCTAAAATAGGAACCCCTTGAAAAGTAGGTCCAGTTTTAGCATTAACTATTAATGAAGAACCTATAATCATACATCCAACTATTAAAGAGAATGCTACTCTATTTACCATTCTATTTAAATCTGTAAGTGGCTTATCTAAGCCCTTCATTTCAAATTGCAACTTAGCTCTTCCCTTAGTTAAGCTATCCACAAGCTCTGAAAATTTAGTAGGAATTTCTATGCTCTTAGAGGCAAACTTATAGGCTTCAGTTATAAGTTTATCCTTGTTTAAACTTTTTAACATTTCCTCTTTATTTCTTTCCTTTACATAAGGATAAATACATTCCATAATTTCTAAATCTGGATCTATTTTAGCTATAACCCCTTCTAATATAACTATGGATCTTACTAAAGCAACTAATTCTCTTGGAAATTGAATATTATTTCGTTCTGCAATCTCAAAGATTTCTTTAAATAAATCTGATATCTTTATTGTCTTTAAAGATGCATTTATATATTTTGAGACTATATTTTTTAAATCATCATATAATATTGAATATTCAACTTTTCCTTTTTTTATGCCTATGGCATTTACAAAATCAACTAAGGTATCAATATCCCCTAAAACCATAGCAATCATGGCCTTATTAAGCCAATTTCTTAAATTGGCTTCTAAAGTTCCAACTAAGCCAAAATCTATAAAGTATATTTTGCCTTCTCTTATAAATAAATTTCCTGGATGGGGATCACCATGAAAAAATCCATCTTCTAATACCTGTTTAAAAAATGAGTTTGCTAATTTGTTTGCAATATCTTCAAAATCATATCCTTCTTCTTTTAAAATATTAAAATCTGTTACTTTATAACCATCTATATATTCCATGGTAAGGATTTTCTTAGAAGTAAGCTTATCAATAATTATAGGTGCACCAACACAGGCTACATTTTTATTAAGCTCTCTAAACCTTTTAGTATTCTTTGCTTCCTTTTCGAAATCAAGTTCCTTTAAGGTAGCATCTTCAATTTCCTTAAAAGCTTCAACTGGATTAACTAAGGTATTCGTTATATGATTAGATGTTAATTTGCTAAGTCTTCTTAATATGCTTAAATCAAGCTTCATTTTTTCATCTATTTTATAATGCTGAACCTTAACTACTACATCCCTTCCATCTATTAATTTAGCTCTATGAACCTGTGCAATTGATGCTGACGCTAATGGAGTTTCACTAAACTCTAAGAAATATGTATTTATATCTGTCCCAAAAGATTCATAAAATATTTCCTTTACCTTATGAAAGTCTGTTATTTCATTATTATCCTGTAACTTTTCCAACTCTTCAATATAAGCTTTAGGAAGTAAATCTGGTCTTGTACTCAATATTTGTCCAATTTTAACAAAGGTTGCCCCTAATTCTTCTAAAGCCTCTCTAAGTGCTTGAGGCCTTGGCTCAGCCTTTTTACTATTAGGCAACTTTGATGAAATTAAAAAGTCAAAACCATAATAAGTAAATACCCTAATTATTTCTTTCAACCTTTTTGCACTCTGTCCCTTACTCATAAATTCACCTCCTATAAGATAATAAAATAATAAACTATAAAAACTCTACAAGGCACTGAAAAGCTTAATCATACTAGCTATTTACATAGCTATAAATTCTACTCTTCATTTCCCTTGTAGAGTTCTATTATTTTATAGCCTAAATTTCTTCTTCATTTAATTTAGCTTCTAATACGGCTATTCTTTCTTTTAATTTATTTATTTCTTCTAAAGTAGATTTATTAGCTTCCTCAAACATAACTCTAAAATCTTCTTTTGTTAAAGGATTCATGTTGTCTAACTTAGTTATTATTTCGCTAGTTGCTTCAGTAGTTTTTTCTTGCATATCTCTTTTTAATTCTTCAGATAAAACTTTACCATCTTCAACAGTTATTTTCCCCTTAGCAACCATATCTTGTATAAAAGAATCTGTTTTTTCATAAGCAGTAGCTGCAGTTCCAATTCCAGCTAAGACAGCTTTTTTTAATTCATTTATCATAAAATCATCTCCTAAACCATAGTTTGCTCTTTAATTTTTATTACATTTTACTCTTAATTTCTTCAAATTTAAAGCTTATTATTCTTAAAATAATGTTAATTATAAAATTATCTATTACTCATGAACTTTTCTATATCTTCTACAGACTTGATGCATTCTTTTGTTAGAACTTCACAGCCATCTTTAGTAACTAAAACATCATCCTCTATTCTTATTCCTATAGCTTCTTCTTCAATATATAATCCTGGCTCTACAGTATAAACCATACCTTCTTCAAGAATGATATCTCTCTTACCAACATCATGAGTGTCAAGACCTAAACTATGTCCTATTGAGTGGAAATAATACTTTCTATAATCCTTTTTGTCTTCTATAAGACCTAATCTTACACAAGCTTCAGCTAAAAGATTATTTGCTTTGTCATTTATTTCATAGAATCCAACCCCTGGTCTAATAGCGTTTATTATCTCTTCATTTACTTTTAAAACTTCTTCATAAACCTCTTTTTGTCTCTTAGTAAACTTACCATTAGCAGGGAATGTTCTTGAAATATCTCCATTATAATAATTTACTTGAGCACCTAAATCAAAAAGAATTAAGTCTCCATCTTTTATTTCACTATTATTATCAACATAGTGTAAAGTAGCAGCATTTACTCCAGCAGCTGCTATAGTTTTAAAAGCATAATCTTTAACTCCATTTTGTTTTAAATAAAAGTCAAAATATGCTTCTAATTCATATTCTTTCATTCCAGGCTTACATTCTTTCATTAAAAGTTCTACACCCTTAGCTGTTATGTGAGCAGCCTTCTTTATTTCTTCTACTTCTTCTTTACATTTAATTTGTCTTAAAGAAGCTATATCAGAATAAACATCTTTTATAACTACTTGAGGATATCTCTCCTTAATTTCCTTTGCAAAACTTTGACTTTTACTCATTTCTTCATCAAATGAAACTCTTTCTAAATCTAAATAAAGATTTTCTGCAATTCCATTAGTAAAAATCATATTTAAATCACTTTTAAATTCTTCTAAATATTTTATATTTTCTATGCCAGATACTTCTTTAGCCTCATAATCTCTTATAGTTTTTCCAGTCCATCTTTCTTGCTCTAAATTTGGCTTTAGTATATAAAGGACTTCATCAACCACACCATTTATTTTCTTTATCATTAGTATATGCTTTTCTTCATCTACTCCTGTTAAATAATAAAAGTTTCTGTTTGGAGTAAATGGAAAATATTCATCTGCTGTTTTTCTTTTAGCCTCTCCTGCAAATAAAACTAATAATGAATTGTCTTCTAGTTTCTTTAATAAATTCTCTCTGTTTTTAGTAAAAACTAAACTTTTCATCTTAATCCCTCCAATTCCTATTTATTAAATTTTACCATATATAAGATTTAAAATCTTAACAAATAGTACATCTTTACATATTTTTATAGAAAAAAATACTCACTAGATTATCTAGTGAGTATTTATTATTATCTTATTTCAAAGCTATTAAACTCTGTCTTTTTTACCTTCGAAAGCATTGATGTACATTTGCTTGATTTCACTTATTAATGGGTATCTTGGGTTAGCACCAGTACATTGGTCATCGAATGCATCTTCACTCATTTTTTCTAATGTAGCGTAGAATGATTCTTTTGAAACTCCACAATCAGCTATTGTTGCAGGGATTCCAACTGTTTTCTTAAGGTTATCTATAGCCTTGATTAAGTTATTAACTTTTTCTTCTTCGTTCTTTCCACCTAATCCTAAGTAGTCAGCGATTACTGCATATCTCCATTTAGCATTTGGATATTTGTATTGTGGGAATGCAGCTTGTTTTCTTGGGTTGTCAACAGCGTTGAATCTTATTACATGGTCTATTAAGATTCCGTTAGCAACTCCGTGTGCTATATGGTGTTCTGATCCTAATTTGTGTGCCATTGAGTGACATACTCCTAAGAATGCGTTAGCGAATGCCATACCAGCCATTGTTGAAGCATGAGCCATTTTTTCTCTTGCTTTTATGTTTGTAGTACCTTCAGCGTAAGCTTGTGGTAAGTATTTAAATATTAATCTTATAGCTTCTAAAGCTAATCCATTAGTGTACTCTGATGCTAAAACTGAAACGTAAGCTTCTAAAGCATGAGTTAATGCGTCTATACCTGATGCAGCTGTTAATCCTTTTGGCATGTTCATCATAAGCTCAGCATCTATGATAGCCATATCTGGAGTTAATTCATAATCTGCTAATGGATATTTTACTCCTGATTCTTCATCAGTTATAACTGCGAATGGTGTTACTTCTGAACCAGTACCAGCTGATGTTGGAACTGAAATCATCATAGCTTTTTGACCCATAGTTGGGAATGGGTAAACTCTCTTTCTTATATCCATGAATCTCATTGCTAAATCTTCAAAAGCAACTTCTGGATGCTCATACATTACCCACATAATCTTAGCTGCGTCCATTGGTGAACCTCCACCAAGAGCTATGATTGCATCTGGTTGATAGCTTCTCATTGCTTCAGCACCTTTTTTAGCACATGCTAAAGTTGGGTCTGGAGTAACTTCTGAGAATACTCTGAAATCTACACCTATTTCTTCTAAAACACTTGTTATTTTATCAACATATCCTAGACTAGCTAATACGTTGTCTGTTACTATAAATACTTTTTTCTTGTTTAAATCTTTTAATTCTCTAAGAGCAACTCCTAAAGCACCATATTTGAAGTAAACTTTTTCTGGAACTCTGAACCAAAGCATATTTTCTCTCCTCTCAGCTACACTCTTAACATTCATTAAGTGTTTAGGACCAACGTTTTCTGAAACTGAGTTTCCACCCCATGATCCACAACCTAATGTTAATGATGGTGCTAGCTTGAAGTTATATATATCTCCAATAGCTCCTTGAGTTGATGGCATGTTTATTATTGTTCTACCAGTTTTCATAGTTGCACCGAATTTTTGAACTCTATCTTGTGATTTCATTGTATCAGTGTATAAAACTGAAGTATGTCCGAATCCACCAAGTTCAACTAATCTTTCAGCTTTAACTAAAGCTTCTTCGAAGTTAGCTACTCTGTACATTCCTAATACTGGTGATAATTTTTCATGTGAGAATGGTTCTTCTAATTCAACTGACTCAACTTCACCAATTAAAACTTTAGTATCCTTTGGAACCTTAACACCTGCCATGTCAGCTATTTTCCATGCTGATTGACCAACTATGTTAGCATTTAAGTTACCATTTATTAAAATTGTTTTTCTTACTTTATCTATTTCTTTATCTTTTAAGAAGTAAGCTCCTCTATCAGCGAACTCTTTTCTTACTTCATCATAAACTTTATCAACAACTAATACTGTTTGCTCTGATGCACATATAACTCCGTTATCGAAAGTTTTTGATAATAATATTGAGTTTACTGCCATTTTTAAGTGAGCTGTTTCATCTATGATTGCTGGTGTATTACCTGCTCCAACCCCGATAGCTGGTTTTCCTGATGAGTAAGCTGCTTTAACCATTCCTGGACCACCAGTAGCTAGTATGATATCAGCTTCTGCCATTAATACTTGTGACATTTCAACTGATGGCTCATCTATCCATCCGATTATATCTTTTGGAGCTCCTGCTTTAACAGCTGCTTCTAAAACAACTCTAGCTGCCTCTATTGTTGAGTTTTTAGCTCTTGGATGTGGTGAAAAGAATACAGCGTTTCTAGTCTTTAATGATATTAAAGCTTTGAATATAGCTGTTGATGTTGGGTTTGTAGTAGGAACGATTGCTGCTACAACTCCTATTGGCTCAGCTATTTTAGTGATACCAAATGATTCATCTTTTTCTATAACCCCACAAGTTTTTTCATCTTTATATTTATTGTATATGTATTCTGCAGCAAAATGGTTTTTTATAACTTTATCTTCAACTATACCCATTCCTGATTCTTCAACAGCCATTTTTGCTAATCTGATTCTTTCATTATTAGCTGCTACTGCTGCTTGTCTAAATATTTCATCTACTTGCTCTTGAGAGAATTTTGAGAACTCTTTTTGAGCTGCTCTAACTTTCTCTAATCTAAGCATTAATTCATCTACATTTGTTACTTTCATGATACCCACCTCATTATAGATTAGTTTCTTATTTTCATAATATATGTAAAAATTAATTAAAAGCATTTAGTTAAGTTTTTAACTTTAATAAAATTCCATTTAAGAACTTTTTTTCATATCTTTTTTTGTTTTTAAGCGATTTAACTGCTCTGTAAAGTTTTTTACCAACCTTACGAGATTATAATACCATCTTTCAAAATCAAAATCCAGACTTTTTTTTACATTTCTTACATTTTATCGACAAAAATTCGTTATTTTTTTAACTATTTTGTGATTTTTTTATCAACTTTAAATATTTACATTTTAGTTAAACGATTTCTGTAATATTTTGGATTATTTCTGAGGTACTTTCATATTTAAATTAAATTATCTTTTGTGCTTCTTTTTTCCTTAATATTATGTTGCTATTTTTTTATTATTTTATTCATTTAAAGTCCAAAAAACATACTTACTACTAATACCGCCATTATAATAGCAGTTATATCAGCCATTAAAGCCGCCCAAAATGTATGTCTTATTTTCTTTATTCCAACAGCCCCAAAGTAAACAGTTATGGTGTAAAATATTGTTTCTGTTCCTCCCATTATTACAGAAGAAATTAATCCTTCCCTTGTATCTGGTCCTAAGGTATTTATTAATTCTGTATATACTCCTAAGGCTCCACTTCCAGATAGAGGTTTAATTAGTACTAGTGGAACAATATCCTTTGGTAATCCTATTAGAGAAACTATTGGCTCTAAAAGATTATTTAAATAATTAAGTAAATTAGCATCTTTAAATATTCTTATGGCAATCATCATAGCTAATAAAGCAGGAAAAATTTTAACGCATACCATTAGTCCTTCTTTTGCCCCTTCTAAAAACCATTCATAAACTTTTCTTCCCTTAAACATTCCATAGACTATTATTAAAAGAAATATTATTGGAATTATGTTATTTGCAATCAAAAGTATCCCTCCTAAAAGTATCTCTGCAAGATTTTACAGCATATAATTCCTACACAGCAGGCAGTAAAAGTACATATAATAGCAGGAATTATTATACTTGCAGGTTCACTTGAGCCAGCAGCTGCCCTAATTGATATAACTGTAGATGGAATTAACTGAATACAAGCTGCATTTATAACTAAAAATAATGCCATATCATTTGATGCCCTTCCATCCTTTTCTTTATTTATCTTGTTTAATTCGCTCATAGCCTTAATTCCAAGGGGAGTAGCTGCATTAGATAGTCCAAACATATTAGCAGTTAAGTTCATAACTATGGCTCCCATAGCCTCGTCACTATGAGAACTCTCCTTAAAGATCTTTTTTAATATAGGATTTAATAATTTTGCAACCTTATATGTTAACCCACTATTTTCTGCTATCTTCATTACTCCACACCAAAAACACATAATTCCTACTAAGGAAATTATAAATTTCACAGCACCTTCAGAAGATTCTGTTAAGCCAGTTGTAATCAACTCTCCCTGGCCTGTCATTATGCTAAAAATCAATCCTAAGGCTATAATTGCAAACCATATATAATTAATCATCTCTCCTCCTAAATCATAAGTAATTTCTGTATAATATATGCCTTGCATAGTTAGAATAGTAGTGTTACCATAAAACTACAAAGAACGAATTTACTTAAAAGGAGAATTTTTTATATGAACGAAAAAAATTTAAAATTAGCTCAACAAGATATAGATGAAGTTTTAAAAACTGTAGAAGAACTTGAAGTTCAAATAGATGATTTAAGTAAAGATGATTTAAAGCAAAAATTCGTTACTCTAACAGAGAAAGTAAGAAAACTTGAAGATTTATTAAAAGACGAAGGTATTATATAAAAGAAAGCTGAGTTTAGAAATTTCTAAACTCAGCTTTTTTTAAATCGCTTTTTCATCTTCTATACTATCTTCTTTTTTAAACTCTTTAATTATGAATAATCCAGTTATTATTGTAGATAAGAAGTCTGAAACTGTACCCGCTAACCAAACTCCTGTTAAACCTAATCCTGCAATCTTAGGTAAGACTAATGTTAAAGGAATTAAAAGTATAACCTGTCTTAATAAACTTAAAAAAGTTGCTAACTTAGCTTTACCTATTGATTGGAAATAGTTAGATCCTATTATTGATATACCTATTATAGGCATCATAAATAAATATATTCTTAATCCTGGAACTCCTATTTCTAAAAGTTTAGGGTCTGAATTAAACATACTTATTACTAAGGCTGGGAATGCTTGAATTAATATTCCTCCTAAAACAAGTATTGTTGTCGCTGCTATCATAGCTAACTTAACTGTTTTTTGAGCTCTTTCATACTTCTTAGCTCCATAGTTATATCCAATTATAGGCTGCGAACCTTGGTTTATACCAAATATAGGCATTAAAAATATCATTGCTATTGAAGAAATTGCCGCCATAGCTCCTATAGCTAAGTCTCCTCCATACATTCTTAGTGCATTGTTAGCTATTACCTGAACTACACTTGCAGCCATCTGCATTGAAAACGGAGCTACACCTATAGCTAAAACTATCTTAACTAATCTCCAATCTAATTTAAGAGTTTCAAATTTTAATTTTAAGTTTGATCCTCCTAATGTATAATAATAAAGCATTATTAATGTAGTAACTATTTGAGAAATTACTGTAGCTAAAGCTGCACCTTTTATCCCTAAGTTAAATACAAATATAAATACTGCATCTAATATTACATTTATAATACATCCAAGTACCATTACTGCAGCTGACATCTTTGGATTTCCATCTGCTCTAATTGTACTATATAAAGAGAATGACATTAAATTAAATATAGTTCCTAAAAGTATTACATTTATATATTCCTTCGCATAAAAAATTGTAGCCTCACTTGCTCCAAATAAGTGTAGAATACTGTTTGCAAATACAATTCCAATAATAGTTAAAACTAAAGATATTATAGTTATTAAGACCACAGAGTTTCCTAATATTTTCTCTGCATCTTTTCTTTTATTTTGCCCAAATTTTATAGAGATGTTTGCAGTAGCACCAATCCCTATAAGCATTCCAAAACCAAGTAATATAGACATAATTGGCATAGTTATACCAACTCCAGTAATGGCCATTGGCCCAACGCCTGGAATATGTCCAATAAATATTCTATCAACAATATTATAAAGTGCATTTACAAGCATACCTATAATAGCTGGCACCGAATACTTGATCAAAAGCTTTAATTCTGATTCTTCCCCTAATAATTTTTGATCCTTCATAAGCCTCTCCTCCTTTAAATCTATATTTCTTAAATATATACTAACTTTTCTATTATACATTAATTTTAATTTTTTAGTCAGTGAAATTTTAAAAATAAAAAACTATATAGGAAATCAAACTTTTTCTCTCCATAAATTTAACTATCTATAGATAAATAAATTTGACTCTTATATAGTCTTTAAAAATCTTAAACCGTTACTTCTTTATATATTAAATTTCCACCTATTAAGGTAAGAGCTGTAATAATATTTAAAACTAGTGAAAATATTATTATTGATAGGACACTTTGATTTAAAAACATTGCAAAGGTCATTGTAAAAAAGTTAATTATAAAAACTAAAGCAAACTGCTTTAAAAGAATATCTAAAAAATTATTTTTTACTAATAAAAAACTTTTTCTTATGCTTTCTATTACATTTATATTTTCAAATATAGAACATTGCATAGCTATTACAAAAAAGATTGATATTACTATTCCTAAAGGTGCAAATATGCTTGAGCCTAAAGAAACAGCAAAGTTTTGTATAAGGAATACTCCTAGAGGAAATAAAGGGTTTTTAAAGGCTGATTTTATAGTCTCAATCCAAGATAACTTTTCACCTCTAATAAAATTGTTAGCTAACTTTATTATAGCTATTGATGAGAATCCTAAGCTGAATATACCAATTACGGAAAATATAGCATTTCCTCTCCCTATAATAGTAGGAAGTGCAAAAAGCACAGATATTATTGCTATATCGCCTAAATTTTTAATAAATATGTTAAATACAGATTTTAAAAATTGTCCAACTGATAATTTTTTATTGATATTTTGATCCATAAAAATCCTCCAATCAAAATTTATATTAATAATTATCATATCAAAATTAGTATAAGTTTTGCTTGAGTTCATTTTAATTTAACACTTTCTGTATATTTGGTTTACATATTTTTTATACTCCAAGATAAAATAAGTATAATCCAACTAATATTATAATTGTTCCTAATATATTTTTTAATACTCTTCCTATCTTTTTACCGTTTTCAGAGTAGGCTATTTTCTCAACTAATCCAAAGGATGTTCCAGCTAAAATTATTAAAACACTATGACCTAATGAATACATTAAAAGCATTATCATTCCTATAACTAAGTTGCCACTAGCAGCTATAAAGGCTATTATTGCTGCCATTATAGGTGTTGCACAAGGAGATGCTAATATTCCACTTAATATTCCTAAAAAGAAGACATCTAAAATTCCCTCTCTTCTTTTAGTGATTTTACAAGCCTCTTTTTTATCTCCAAATAAATTTATTACATCAAGAACTTGTAGCCCTGATCCTATCATAATAAAAGCCAATATTATATACCAAAACTTCCCTGCACCTAAAAAGGCTTTTCCTATTAAGGCTGTAAGTAAGCCTATTACAGTAAATGTTATTCCAAGTCCAATTGAAAATATCAGTGAACACTTAAAAGCTTTCTTATTATCCTTAACCTCACTACCTTGAACATATCCTATTAATAATGGAATAGATGAAAGGGTACATGGACTAAAAGAGGCTACTACTCCTGCAAAGAATGATAGTATTATGGCTAAAAATATATTATTAGATATGACACTATTAAAATAAGCTAAAAATTCCATATTCTATTTAACCCCCAAAGAATTTAAAATGGTTTCTATATTATTCTTTCTCATAAGCCCTTGATGAACATAGAATTTATTACCTTCTTTATCTAAAAACACAGTAGTTGGAACAACATTAGCATCATATTTATATGCTAAATCTATATTTTTCTCCTCTTCTAATCTAGCATAGTAAATATTAAATTTTCCTTCTCTTTCTTTTGAAACATAACTTAACTCTTTTTGCATTTCGACACAATAAGGACAAGTATCTGTTTTAAACATTATTATTGTTGGTATGCCCTCTTTTGCTTCTTCTAAATTTTCAACCACATTAATTGACTGAAAATTTATTTGCTTTATTCCCTCAATATAGTTTTTTCCAATATATATACCTATTAGGGCGAAAAGAATTAAGCCTAATATTATTAATTTTCTCTTATTTTTCACCTCCAACTCCTCCCTTACTAAAATTTAAATTTTTCCATAAATAAAAAAAGGTAACATAATTTAATCTTATGTTACCTAATGATTATGCATTTTTTATGCATTAATTACTTACAGCTATCTCTCTCTATTAAATCATGATCTAATACAAAATGATCTTGATCTAAAGGTTTATTATTTATTATTTTAATTAACATTCTCATAGCTATTGATCCCATATCATACATTGGTTGTGATACAGTAGTTAATTTTGGATAGAATACATGTGCTAAATCTATGTCGTTAAATCCTATAACGCTAACTTCTTCAGGAACCTTTATTCCTTTATCTCTTAAAGCGTTTATAGCACCCATAGCTATTTCATCTGAAGCACAGATTATTCCTTCTATTTTTTGACCATTTTCAAGCATTGCTAAAATAGCATCATATCCAGTCTTAACTTTTAAGTTTTTAAAGTAAGTTAATTCTTCTTTCATTTCTATTCCAGCATCTTTTAATGCAGCTTGGTATCCTTTGTATCTTTTACCCCAAGCATTATTTAAATCACCTTCTACACCTATGAAAGCTATGTTTTTCATACCTTTATCAATTAAATGATTAGTAGCTTCATATGTAGCTTTTTCATTATCTATAGTTACACTTGGGAACTTACCATTTTGCTCATCATTTTCAACTAAAACTGTTTTTAAATCTAATTCATTTATTAAATTTAAAGTTTCTTCTCCTAGTGATGAACTCATGTAAAGAACACCATCAACCATTTTTTCCTTAAGAACTCTTAAGTATTCTTTTTCTTTTTCTAAATCTAAGTCTGAATTACATAACATTACATTATATTTATATATGTTAGCTACGTCCTCAGCACCTCTAACTATTTCAGGATATATTTGGTTTGATATATCAGGTACTAATATACCTACAGTTCTTGTTCTATGTGTTTTTAAACTTCTTGCCACTATATTAGGTCTATATCCTAGTTTTTTTATAGCTTCTAAAACTTTTTTCTTAGTTTCTTCGTTTACAACGTCTATGTCATTTAATACTCTTGAAACTGTTGCTATTGACACTCCAGCTTCTCTAGCAACGTCTTTAATTGAAGCAGCCATCTAACTCAACTCCTATACTCTAACTTATTACCTATCTATTTCTTAATACTTCAATATTATAATGATAACTTTACATTTATACAAGGAATTTATGTATATTTCTGCAATTTGGTCAAATTCCTTTTAATTTTTTTTCAAAAAAACGTTTTCTTATTAATAATTGTAATAAAATTCAAATATTAATTCAATGCAAATATTATTATATATTATAAATTTTTCTAAAATAATTGAATTATGTTGTATAATCAAATATATTATTACTTATTGATATATTAACCATACTTTTAAAAATTTATAATAAATAAAAGAGAATTTCTAGGAGGAAACTTTAATGTATAAAGATATAGATATAACAGAATCTATAAAATTAATAGATGAAAATAAAGATTTACTAATTTTAGATGTAAGAACTGAAGAAGAGTATAAGGAAGATGGATATATTAAAAATGCCAAACTTATTCCTTTAGGAAGATTACTATTCTCTATAGATGAACTTGATGGATATGAAGATTCACCAATACTTGTTTACTGTAGAAGAGGTTCTAGAAGTATGCAAGCTTGTGAAATTTTAGAGGATAATGGCTTTACAGAACTTTATAATATGATGGGCGGATTTTCAAAGTTAGTTAATGAAGGACCAAAAGAACTTTGGAATAAATAAATTACATAAAAAAAGAGAGCAATAACTTGCTCTCTTTTATTTTAATTAAGCTCTTTTTGAAACAGCCATTTTTAATATTTCACCATTTACTTTAGCTTCTGAGTAATCAGCATCTCCGTTATAAACAATTTCTTCAGTTAAAGTTTCTTTCTTTATAACATCTTCAAATTTCTTGATTACATCTAAAAGCATATCATTTTCAGCTACGTAAAGAGTTATCTTATCAGCAACCTCAAATCCACTTTCTTTTCTCATGTTTTGGATTTTTGATATGATTTCTCTTACATGACCTTCTTCTCTTAATTCATCAGTTATAGTAGTATCTAAAACAACACCAACTGATCCTTCTCCAGCAAATGCGAATCCTTCTAATCCTTGCATTGTTACAAGTAAGTTTTCAGCATTTAATTCTATTTCATTTCCATCTACAGTGATAACTTCTACTCCACCATTTTGGATTTTTTGAGCTAATTCCATTTGGTTTCTTGAAGCTATTTCTTTTCTTATAGCTGGTATTAACTTACCATAAGCTCTTCCTAAAACAGGTAGGTTAGGCTTAATTTCGAAGTTAACATATTTAGAAAGGTCAGCTCCTAATTCTACTTCCTTGATGTTTAACTCATCTTTAATTATGTCTCCATAATAATCTGGAAGCTCTGAAGTTGAAAGAAGCATTTTTGAAAGTGGCTGTCTATTCTTGATGTTAGCACCGTTTCTAGCACTTCTTCCAAGTTTAACTATCTTATAAGCTAAATCCATTTTTTCTTCTAATTTTTTATCTATAGCCTTTTCATCAACTTCTGGCCATGCTCCTAAGTGAATACTTTCTAAAGCATTTTCATCTAAGTTAACTACTAAGTTTTGATAAATTTCTTCTGTTATAAATGGTACGAATGGAGCTGCAACTTTACATAAAGTTACTAAAACTCTGTATAAAGTAGTGTATGCACCTATCTTGTCATCAGTTAATTCTTCTGACCAGTATCTAGCTCTATTTCTTCTTACATACCAGTTTGATAACTCATCAGTAAACTCTTCTATTTCTAAAGCAGCTTGAGTTATTCTATAATTATTTAAATGATCGTCTACATCCTTAACTAAAGTATTAAGTTTTGACATTATCCATTTATCCATTACGTTATCTGATACGAAATCTTTGTAGTCTAATGGATTGAAGCTGTCTAACTCTGCATATAAAACATAGAATGAGTAAACATTCCATAATGTGCTTAAGAATTTTCTTTGAGTTTCAGCAACATCTTCTATTGAGAATCTAGTTGGTAACCATGGAGCACTTGCAGTATAGAAATGCCATCTTGTAGCATCAGCACCTTGTGAATCAAGTACTTCAAATGGATCAACTACGTTACCCTTAGATTTTGACATCTTTAAGCCCTTCTTATCAAGAACGTGACCTAAAACTATACAGTTTTCAAATGGATTTCTATCAAATATAGCAGTTGATATTGCTAATAATGTATAGAACCATCCTCTTGTTTGGTCAACAGCTTCTGATATGAATTGAGCTGGGTAGTTAGCTTCAAATAATTCTTTGTTCTCAAATGGATAGTGATGTTGAGCAAATGGCATTGATCCTGAATCAAACCAACAGTCTATAACCTCAGCTGTTCTTTTCATCTCTTTATTACAATGAGGACAATTTAAATGAACTTTATCGATATATGGTTTATGAAGTTCTATATCTTCTGGAACATTTATTCCTTTAGTTTTTAACTCTTCAATGCTTCCTATACATTCTCTGTGTCCGCATTCACATTCCCATATTGGAAGTGGAGTTCCCCAGTATCTATCTCTTGAGATACCCCAATCTATAACATTCTCTAAGAACTTACCAAATCTACCGTTCTTGATGTTATCTGGGTACCAATTTATTTTTTCATTGTTAGCTAAAAGTTTGTCTCTTAAAGTTGTCATTGCAACAAACCAGCTTTCTTTTGGATAGTAAAGAAGTGGTGTGTCACATCTCCAACAATGTGGATATGAGTGAGTATGCTTTTCAGCTTTAAATAATTTATTTTGTTCTTTTAAGTAATCAACTATTTGTTGGTCACATTTCTTAACGAATTTTCCAGCCCATGGAGTTACTTCTTCTACAAAGTTACCACTTAAATCAACTAAGTTTAAGAATGCTAATCCATTTTGCTTTCCTATTAAGTTATCGTCCTCACCATAAGCAGGAGCTATATGAACTATACCAGTACCATCTGATAAAGTTACGTAGTCACCATGAACAACTACGAAAGCTTTTCCTTCAGTTGGAGTTACGAATGGTAATAATTGCTCGTATTCCATACCTAATAACTCTTCACCTTTGAACTCTCTAACTATTTCAAATCCTTCTCCTAAAACCTTAGGTGCTAATTCTTTAGCTAAGATGAAGATTTCATCACCTTCAGCTTGCTTAGCTTCTACATAGTCATAAGCTTTATTTATACATAAAGCAACGTTTGAAGGTAAAGTCCAAGGAGTTGTTGTCCAAGCTAAGAAGTACTTATTATCTTCTCCTTTAACTTTAAACTTAGCTACAGCAGTTAAGTCCTTAACATCCTTGTATCCTTGTGAAACCTCGTGTGATGATAAACTTGTTCCACATCTTGGGCAGTAAGGCATTGTTTTATAACCTTTGTATAAAAGTTTTTTATCCCACATTTGTTTTAAAGCCCACCATACTGATTCTATGTATGGATTGTGGTAAGTAACATATGGATTCTCCATATCTACCCAATAACCTATTTGCTCAGTCATTTTTTCCCACATGCTAACATATGTGAATACACTATCTTTACACTCAGTTACGAATTTCTCAACACCGTAATCCTCTATTTGAGGTTTACCTGAAATTCCTAACTTCTTCTCTATTTCAAGCTCAACTGGAAGTCCATGAGTATCCCATCCAGCTTTTCTTATAACTTTATATCCCTTCATAACTTTGTATCTTGGGATTATATCTTTCATAACTCTTGTTAATACGTGACCTACGTGTGGTTTACCATTAGCTGTTGGAGGTCCGTCATAGAAAGTAAAGTATTCACCATCTTGATTCATATCAAAGTTCTTTTTTATTATGTTTTTTTCTTTCCAAAGGTCTGCAACTTCTTTTTCTACGCCTACAAAACCCTTAGGTAATTCAACTTTTTTATACATATTGAAACCCCTTTCCTTCTCTTGTTTAATATTTTAATTATTTACTTATAATTGATTATTTAGCCATACTTCTTTAAGTAAAATAAAAAAAACTCCATCCTAAAAGGACGAAGTTATATTCGCTATACCACCTAAAGTTCAAACCTATCTATATGATTCAATTATAAATATTAAAATTTTACGTTTTTATGATAGGTAATTAAAAGCACCTATAATGCTCGCATCCTGTAACGTGGATATACGGGATAACTTAATAAGAATATATTCCTTTCAGTCTCCAACTCCCAGGTGATTTTCCTTAAATATACCTATAGTTTCACACCAACCAACTACTCTCTGAATAAGGTTCTATATAAGTACTTGCCCTGTTCACAGTCTTTAAAGAAATTATATAATAGCACTTTTAAAAAGTCAACGAAACAAATCCATATATTTGAAAGCTTTCATTAATTATTTAATTTGCTTTTATAATAAAAATTCTATTTTTGTACAACCTAATATTATAAGTTAAGACTTATATATCAAATAATAAAAATTAATAAATAATTTTTATTATTTAATGTTGACTTTTCTTATCAGTTAACTTATAATTAAATCATCAAATACATTCCATTCCCTTTTGTTAATCGTGCTGTTTTACTTTGATATAATTAGGAGGAAAATAGTATGAATGATAACAATAATTTAAATCAACAAGTAATTGATAAAATGACTAAAGTTTGTATCTGCAGAGCAATCTCAAGAGCAAAGATAAAGGAAGCTATCAAAAATGGTGCACACACAGTAGAAGCAGTAGCTGAAAAAACTGGTGCAACTAAAGGTTCTTGCAAAGGTTGCAGATGTAGAGACAAAATTGAAGAATTAATTGAAGACAACCAATAATTCTTTTAAGCAAAACTTATTTACTGTTTTAATTTTGTATCTCCCTAAAAGAGTACCCTTGGGTACTCTTTTTTACTTTTACATAATATTTATTTTGTATTGAAAATTAAAAAAATAAAAAAGCCTGTATCAAATTTAAAATTATTTTGATACAGGCTCTTTTTATTTAAATTTCAAATTCATTTAATTGTAAATTTTTAGACCAACTACTATAGTTTCTAGGATATCCTTGATTTGTAAGTGTTCCTACATAATAAAACTTCTTTAAATCAAAGCAGTTATTTTTAACAACTTTAAATCCTTTTAAAAGGTAATGTAATCTGCTTTCATACACCTTTCTAATATCTTTAGACGTTGGCTCTCCCCAAGCAAATATTATGTGAGAACTATTTATTAGACTTTCAAATATTATTAAGTCATTTTTTAAGTATTCTCCATTCTCAATAAATCCATCATTTCCACATAGGAATAGCTCGCCTTTGGTATTATAAACTTCTTCTAGCACATCCTTGCTATATTCAATAACAGGAAATAGGAATACAAAACTTATTTCTTTTATTATTCCAAGTTCATCCTCATTATTCATTAAATATTTTATAGCCTTATTTAACTCTTTTTTTAAATCTTCAGCATTATGTGATTTTGGAGCCCTAGTAATAACTAATATATTACTTTCTCCTTCTTCATTAATAGTAAAAGTAACCTTAAAGCCTCTTCCACTTTCATGATCTAATAAAATATTTATATTATTTTGATTTTTACAATACTTTTGCATAAGCGCTCCCCTTTTTACCAACTCTCGTTCCTTAGACTCAATATATTAGTATTAAGTATATTCTAACTTTAGTTTAGTATATAATCGAATCTTTAGAAATTCTACAAATTTATATAAATTTAATTTATTCACCTAAATAATATCTTATCTAAGAAAATAAATTTTATTTATTCTTTTTGTTTTCTTCTATTTGTGCTGCTAACTCATTAAGATATTCCCATCTCTCATATTTAAAGGCTAATTCTTCTTCAACTTTCGCTTTTTCTTCCATTAGTTCTTGAAGTCTACCATACTCTGATGCATGTTTTGCCATTAAAGAATCTAATTCTTCTATTTTTTCTTCAAGAGTCATTATTTCTTCATCTATAGTTTCAAATTCTCTTTGTTCTTTAAATGAGAATTTTAATACTTTGCCCTTGTTTTTATTTTTATCCACAGATGGCTCTTTTTTATTTTTATCCACAGCCACTTCTTTTTCTTTATTGTTAACAACCTCTTCTTCTTTGCTTAGAAGATAATCCCCATAGTTTCCAGTATAAATATCTATTTTTCCATTTCCCTTATAAGAAAATATCTTATTACAAATTCTATCTAGGAAATATCTATCATGGGATACAGTTATGACAACTCCACCAAAGTCATCTAAATAATCTTCTAATCTATTTAAAGTTTCAATATCTAAATCATTTGTAGGCTCATCTAGTAAAAGCACATTAGGGGCTTCCATTAGAACTCTTAAAAGGTGAAGTCTTCTTCTTTCTCCTCCAGATAACATACCTATCATTGTCCACTGAAGTGTTCCATCAAATAAAAACTTTTCACACATTTGTGATGCTGTTATTCTTTCACCTGTGGCAGTTTGTAAATACTCTCCTGCTTCTTTTATGTAATCTATAGCTCTCATCTCTGGATGCATATGTGTATCTTCCTGTGAGAAGCAAGCTATTTTTACAGTTTCACCTTTTATTATTTCTCCACTATCTGGTGCTACTTTTCCTTCAATCATTCCCATAAGTGTTGATTTACCAATTCCATTAGGTCCTACAATACCTATTCTATCACTTCTTAGTACTATATAGTTAAAATCATCAACAATCTTTTTATCACCAAAACTTTTATTTAGGTGTTCTATCTCTATTATTTTCTTTCCTAATCTTGTTCCCATAACAGAGATTTCTATATTTTCATTTTCAATAAATCCTTCTTGATTTACTAATTCATCAAATCTTTGAAGTCTAGCTTTCTGCTTAGTAGTTCTAGCCTTTGCACCTCTTCTTACCCAAGCTAATTCTTTTCTCATAAGATTTTGTCTTTTTTCCTCACTGGCTTTTTCTATGGCTATTCTCTCCATCTTCTTTTCTAAGAAAACAGAATAGTTTCCATCATAGCTAAATAATCTACCTCTATCTAATTCTAATATTCTGTTTGTTACTCTATCTAGGAAGTATCTATCATGAGTAATCATTAAAAGAGCGCCTTTTCTACTATTTAAGTATTCTTCTAACCAACTTATAGTTTCATTATCTAAATGGTTAGTAGGCTCATCTAGTATTAATAATTCACAAGGAGTTATTAAGGCAGCTGCAAGCATTATTCTCTTCTTTTGTCCTCCAGAAAGATTTCCTACTTTTTCTTCAAAATTAGTTATTCCAAGCTTAGTTAAAACATTCTTTGCTTCACTTTCCATATCCCAAAGATTTAAAGCATCTATTTTTCCTTGAAGCTTTATTAATCTTTCAGAATCACTATCTTTAACTTCACCCTTATCTATTTTTTCAAGTAACTCTTCGTATTCTCTTAATATTCTCATTTCCTCTGAGTTACCCTTAAAAACTTGCTCTAAAACAGTAGCATTATCATCATAATCTGGTGTTTGAGCAAGATACTCTATTCTTACTCTATTTCCCTTTGTTACTGTTCCTTCGTCTGGTTCTTCAACTCCAGCAACTATTTTTAAGAAAGAAGATTTTCCAGTTCCGTTAACTCCTATAAGACCAATCTTCTCTCCTTCATTTATTCCTAAAGATACATTATTAGCTAAAATTTTTTCTGAATAGCTCTTACTTATATTTTCAAGAGTTATTAAATTCATCGATTATCCATCCTTTTCAAAACAAATCTTATTTTCATTATAATATAAACTCAAGTTTCTTCCAAAACTAAAATAAGAGCTGCATCAAATAATCTAATTTAATTATGATGCAACTCCTTATTAAAATTTTCTATATATTATTTATAGGCTTCATTCTTTTAGCTAACATTTTTATTGGCATTATTGTTATCACTATAGCTGTTAATAAACTTTCAACTCCTGCACTACTTGTATTATAAATTATTGAATAGATCCATAAATTCATTCCTGGAGGAGCATATTGACCAAAGAAAATCACTCCTGATATTATGCTTACAAAAGTACTTATACTACCAGCCATAAGTGAGCCAAAGAATATTTTATATTTCTTATCTATTTCAAATGATCCCGCTAGTCCTAAAGCCATATTTGACAGTATGTAATCAAGTAAAAATTGTACTGGGTGTACTATAAAAGCTCCGTTTAATATTTTCAAAAGCCCAAATATCAATCCTCCTGTAACTCCAACAGTTCTTCCATATACTAATGATAAAAGCATTATTGGAAGCATAGAAAAGAAAGTTATTCCACCACCTTGAGGATATCTAACTAAAGGTATCATATAAAGCACATAAGAAATAGCTACACTTAGTCCAATCATGATAATTTCTCTTGTTGTAATTTTATGTTTTCTTAAATCTAATATGTATAAACCTAATATTAAAATTCCAATTAAAGCTACTAAATAAACACTCATTATTTTTCACCTTCATCATACGCCATATTCCAAAAATCAAGTTCGTACAAACTAGCTCTTTTAAATATATCTATTAATCTTTTTTGTTTTTCTTCAGATAAGTTTGAACATTTTTTATCTACGTAAGCTAACCACTCATCTGTAAACTTATCAAATCCATCAGAAGCATACTCATCAATCCAAGGTTTAAAGAAATTCCCCTGTAATTTGTTAGAGTATTTTTTTGAAATATATTTTCCTATATAGCTATAACTCCATGTACATGGTAAAGTTGCAATAGCAATCTCATCTAAATCTCCGGTTAACGCTATTGCTTGCATATAGCTTGTATAACTTATAGTAGTACTCTTATATTCTCTTTTCTCTGCTTCTAATTCTGATATACCAAATCCTTTTAAATATTCTATATGTACCGCTGTTTCATCCTCCATAGTTCCCTTTGTTGAATTATAAAAGAATTTCATTTCTTCCATAGTTTTAGCTTTAACTACTCCAGCACAAAAAACTTTAGCATATTCTTTTAAATAAAGGTAATCCTGAACTAAATATTCTCTAAATTTATTCTTATCAAGAGTTCCTTCTCCAATTTCCTTTATAAATGGGTGATCTAAATACTTCTCCCATATAGGCATTGCTTCTTTTAATAATTTTTCTGTAAATCTCATATTCTATATCTCCTTTAATCTTATGATTAAACCTAATAGCCCAAATAAGAATTACCTCAAAGTTTTATAAAACTCTAACTAAAAACTTCATACAATTTTTAGTTTATAATCATAGCCTGTTATAATATGTCTAATAAAAAAATAAAAGCTACATCCATGTAGGATGTAGCTTAATTTATAAAAAGTCATAATAATCTAACCATATAAAATACTATTATAAAACTTTCTACAGGCTTTCCTACGCTGGTATTATCCAGATCAGGTTTAAGGGTTAATAACGAAATGTTATCTCTCAGCCAAAGGCACCCCTAGCTATAAAGTCTATAATTATTATATATATTTTTCCTAATAAATTCTAGTTATATTTTAAATTAAGTATCTATTTTAGATGTGTATTGATTTTTACCCATAAATTTTTTATAGTTTAAAACCTCATATAAAAATTATTCCAATAATCTCTATTTTGCATCATCATTTCTCTAAGCTCTTCGTCATTACCATACTCATCATACCACTTTTCTAAAATTTCATAGGCAATGCCATGATATAATAAACTTCCTATAACAAAGGGCTTAGCTGGTACATCACTTAGAGACATTATGGTTACACCTGTTCCTATGGTTCCATATATAATAGCTCTCTCTGGAGTAACAAAAGATTTCGCCTTCTTTTTAAAGTCAGTATCTCTTATGTATTTCTTTAATCTTTTAGGTGTAGGAATAACTATAGCTTTTATCATTTTTTTCAATCCTTAAAATTACTCTTATTAGAAATATATATTAAATATTATCTTATTATTCTAAAGTACCAATTTATTTTTCTTAAATGCATTTTAAACCTATTGGAAAGCCTAGAATATGTTATAATCTTATAAGAATTATTTTGGAAGGAGCTATTTAAATGGCGAGTAAGTTTTATTTACACAAAGGTAAAAACAAAAAAGCTGAACAAGGCAGACCTTGGATATATATTGATGAAATAAACGAATATGATGGAGATTATGAAAACGGAGATATAGTTGAAGTTTACAATCATAAAGGTTATTTCTTAGGAAAAGGCTATATAAATGACAGAAGTAAAATAACTATAAGAATAATGACTAAAGATATAGATGAAGAAATAGATGAGGATTTCTTCAAGAGAAGATTTAAAACTGCATGGGAATATAGAAAGAAAGTTATAGATACATCTTCATGTAGATTCATCTTTGGAGAGGCTGATTTCCTTCCTGGTTTAACAGTTGATAAATTTGAAGATTATTATGTAATTCAAATATCAACTCTTGGAATGGATAAATATAGAGACCTAATAGTTAAAATTCTAGTTGAGGAATACGGTGCTAAAGGTGTCTATGAAAGAAGTGATATAAAAACTAGAGAAATAGAAGGTTTAGAGCAAAGAAAAGGCTTCTTAACTGAACCATTTGATACAGATATACAAATAGTTGAAAATGGAGTTAAATACATAGTTGACTTAGAAAATGGTCAAAAAACTGGTTTCTTCTTAGATCAAAAAGAAAACAGAGCTGCAATGCATAGAATATGTAAAGGTATGGATGTTTTAGATTGCTTCACTCATACTGGCTCTTTTGCTTTAAATGCCGGTATAGCAGGTGCTAAATCAGTTTTAGGAATAGATGTATCTCAACACGCTGTAGACTGTGCTACTAGAAACGCTGAACTTAATAACCTTCAAGATAGGGTTAAATTTGAAAAGCATAATGCCTTTGATGTATTAGGAGATTGGTCAAGAGAAGGAAAACAATTTGGTGTTGTTATTTTAGATCCACCAGCTTTCACAAAATCAAGAAATACTGTTAAGCAAGCAATAAGAGGATATAAAGAAATAAATCTTAGAGGAATAAAAATGGTTAAAGAAGGTGGTTACTTCGCTACATGCTCTTGTTCACATTATATGGATGAAGAACAATTAAAGAAAACTGTAGCTGAGGCTGCTCATGATGCAAGAAGAACTTTAAGACAAATAGAAGTTAGAACTCAAAGTGCAGACCACCCTATACTTTGGAACTCTGACGAATCATATTATTTAAAATTCTTCATATTCCAAGTATTCTAAAAAAATTTTAAATCTTAAGTATAAAAAAAAATATATTGGTTAATATACTAATGTAGCAAAAATATATAAAGTTAATATCTTAACTTATAAATAAGAGGTGCCTTACAAAATCGGCATACACTCTAAAATTTGTATTTAAGGGTTAATCATTAATTTAAATATTAAATATATTATTACTATGAGGTGCTTTACATAAATGGCATACACTCGTTAAATGGTCATAATTAATTTAAATATTTAAATATCTATTTTTAGCTACTCACTAGTTAGGACTGTTTATTCTATCCTAATTAATGTACATATAATATTAGATGTATTAAAAGAGAAAGGTATCTGATTTTTTCAGATACCTTTCTTAATTTATTTATGAAACTGTCTTGGCAGAGACTATGCTAACACCTGTTCCTAAAACATCTTCTATAATTACATCTCCAACTTTAATTGGAAGTTTAACAGAAGCCTTGTTAATTTCCTTCATTACATCAAATATCATTCCCTTTGGAATAGGTTCCTCTGTTTTAACTGGAACAACTATGTTGTCACAACCATCTATTTTAACAGTTGAAGTTACTATTCTAGTTGGATTTTTAACCTCATTTAATCCATAAATTTCTCCTCTTTTACATGTGTTTCCTGTAACCTTTTCTAACTCTGTGTCTACTGTTAAATGACATCCTCTAGGACATACTATGCATATTAATTCTTTTACCATTATTATTCACCATCCTCTAATGAAATTGTTATTGCTCCTTTAGCATTTTTTAGCTTATCTTTAAGAATTGTAATTCTCTCCATTTCTGCAGGAACAACATGAGGTTTCTTAAAGCTTTGAATAACATTTCCTTCTTCATCTCTAACTACTATTTGTTTATTTTTAAATACATTTCTAACTCTCATAAACACATTTAAATTTCCATCTAAAGATTCAATTTCAAATTTTTGAGGAACTGTATAACTTATATTTTCTCCATTTTTTATTTCAGTGAAATGATTTAATCTCTTTTTACCTTTAATATATTTAGCAGCATTCTTTCCTGCATTTTTAGCTTCCTCAGTTACAAAGTCAACTAAGTCATGAACATGGACAACATTACCACAGGCAAATATACCTTCTCTATTTGTTTCCATACTTTCAGAAACTACAAGTCCATTAGTTCTAAGGTCTAATTCAACTCCTGCATTTTTTGAAAGTTCATTTTCTGGTATTAATCCAACTGATAATAATAATGTATCAGCATCAAATTCTATTTCAGTGCCTTTTATAGGTTGTCTATTTTCATCAACCTTAGCTATAATAACCTTTTCTAATCTTCCATCACCTTTAACATCAATAACTGTATGAGATAGGTATAGTGGAATTCCATAATCCTCTAAACATTGAACAATATTTCTAGTTAATCCATTTGAATAAGGCATAAGTTCAACAACAGCCTCTACCTTAGCTCCTTCAAGAGTCATTCTTCTAGCCATTATAAGCCCAATATCCCCTGATCCTAAGATAACTACTTTTTTACCTACCATGTAGCCTTCCATATTGATAAATCTTTGAGCAGCCCCTGCAGTGAATATTCCTGATGGTCTATCTCCTGGAATACTTATAGCTCCTCTTGTTCTTTCACGGCATCCCATAGCAAGTACTATAGCTTCTGCTTCTATTGTTAAATATCCTTTTTCAGTATTTATAGCATGTATTATTTTTCCTTCTATTTCTAAAACCATTGTATCTAACATAACTTCTATGTTAGTTCCTTCTACCATGTCAATAAATCTTCCAGCATATTCAGGTCCTGTAAGTTCTTCTTTAAAGGTATGAAGACCAAATCCGTTATGAATACATTGATTTAAGATTCCACCTAGTTCTTTATCTCTTTCTATAATTAATATTTTTTCTACTCCATTTTCATGAGCTTCATAAGCTGCTGCTAATCCTGCTGGGCCTCCACCTACAACTACTAAATCATATTTCATAACTAAATCCTCCTACTTTGTTTTTCCACTTATTATATATGAACCATTTTTATCTAAAAGCACTTCTTCTATATTCATACCAGTTTCACGAGATATTATTTCTTGAACTCTAGGTCCACAGAAACCACCTTGACATCTTCCACAACCAGGACGACATCTTCTCTTAACTCCATCAATAGTTCTAGCTCCTAAAGTTCTATTTATACTATCAACAATCTCTCCCTCAGTTATATTTTCACATCTACAAATTATTCTTCCATATCTACTATCTTTTTTAATTAAATTTGCTTTTTCT
The DNA here is from genome assembly GCF_016027375.1 of Clostridium perfringens. Classification (NCBI taxonomy): domain Bacteria; kingdom Bacillati; phylum Bacillota; class Clostridia; order Eubacteriales; family Clostridiaceae; genus Clostridium; species Clostridium perfringens. Next base: position 434,476 of record NZ_CP065681.1, on the reverse strand, counting down.
TCTGGAGAAAGTTCTATAAAGTGTACTTGTTCTCTTTTTTCATTGAAATTATCTTTTTTCTCTAAAGCTAGTCCACTTTCACCAAGCATTTTAACTACATCCACCGCAATAGCTGGTGCTGAACTTAAACCTGGTGATTTTATTCCTGCTACATCAAAGAATCCTTTTACATCTTTAGCTTCTCCAATTATGAAGTCAGGCTTATCAGCTATAGCACGAAGTCCTGCAAAGTTTCTAATATTTTCTCTAAAATTAACTTTGTTAGTTGTTTTTAAAGAAACTTCTCTAACCTTAGCTAATCCATCATACTCGGTAGAAACTGAATCTTTATCACAAGTATCAATAGCATCTGGACCAACTAATAAATTTCCATGAACTGTTGGAGTAACTAAAACCCCTTTTCCAAGTTTAGTTGGACATTGGAATATTGTCTTTTCAAATAATCTTCCTTGGCTCTTATCTAAAACATAGTATTCACCTTTTCTAGGAGTTATCTTAAAGTCTTCCTCACAAACCATATTGTGAATCTTATCAGCATAAATACCTGCTGCGTTTACTACGAATCTAGCTTCTACTACATCACCATTTTCAAGTTTTATTTTGAAGTTTTCATCTTTTTCAATACCAACAACTTTAGAGTTTAGTCTTAATTCTCCTCCATTATCTATAGCATTTTCTGAAAGAGCTATAGTAAATTCATATGCTCCAACAATTCCTCCTGTTGGGCAGAATAAAGCTCCCTTTACATCTTTATTTAAGTTTGGTTCCATTTCTAAAATTTCTTCTGCTGATAAAAGTTTTACTCCTTCTACTCCGTTTTGAATTCCTCTATTATATAAAACCTCTAATTCTTTTTGGTCATCTTCATCAAAACCTATAATTAATGATCCATTTCTCTTAAAAGGAACTGATAAGTCTTTACAAAGCTTATCAAACATCTTATTTCCTTCAACATTGTATTTTGCCATTAATGTTCCTGGTTCAGGATCATATCCTGAATGGACAATTGCTGAATTTGCCTTAGATGCTCCCATAGCAACGTCATTTTCTTTTTCTAATTCTACAACCTTTAAATTATACTTTGTTAATTCTCTAAATATTGCTCCACCTATTACTCCAGATCCTATAATTGCTACATCATAAATCATTAAATATCGCTCCCTTTTTTAAAAATAAAAAAGAACCAAACTCAAAAAAGACATAAGAATATCCTTTTTGTGTCTAGCTCTCTTCTCTCTTACACACAAAATTAAAATTATTTATTAACTTTTATTTAATTATATCATATTTCTGTAAATGTTTCCAGACCTTTTTTAATCTTCAAGTGCCCATCCTTTTGATCTTTCAACAGCCTTTTTCCATTTCTTATGATATTTATTTCTTCTCTCTTCAGAAATAGTTGGCTCAAATTCTTCACTTGCAAACCATAACTTAGCTATTTCTTCTTTATCACTCCAGTAACCAACTGCTAATCCTGCAAGATAAGCAGCTCCTAAAGCTGTTGTTTCTGTAATTATAGGCTTAATTACCTTTTTACCAACTAAATCTGATTGGAATTGCATTAAGAAATTATTTCTACTTGCTCCTCCATCTACCTTTATACAATTTATATCATATCCAACATCGTTTATCATAGCTTCAAGCACATCTCTTGTTTGATATGCAATTGATTCAAGTGCTGCTCTTATTATATGATTTCTATTAGTTCCACGTGTTAATCCTACTATGGTTCCACGAGCATACATATCCCAATAAGGAGCTCCTAATCCAACGAAGGCAGGAACAACATATACTCCACCATTATCTTCTACCTTTGTAGCAAAGTATTCAGTATCACTAGAATCACTTATAATTCTTAATTCATCTCTAAGCCATTGGATAACAGCTCCTCCAACAAATACTGATCCTTCTAAAGCATATTGAACTTTTCCGTGTAATCCAATAGCTATTGTTGTTAAAAGTCCTGATTTACTTTTAACAAGTTCTTCTCCTGTGTTCATTAATAAGAAACATCCTGTTCCATAAGTATTTTTTACGTCACCTTTATTAAAAGCAGCTTGTCCAAATAAAGCAGCTTGTTGGTCCCCAGCTATTCCAGCTATAGGAACTCTTATTCCACCTTTTGCTCCAAGGTTTGCATATCCGTAAATTTCAGATGAATTTTTTACTTCTGGTAACATACTTCTAGGAATGTCTAGTTCCTTTAACATTCTTTCATCCCATTCAAGGTTCTTTATGTTAAATATCATAGTTCTAGATGCATTAGTATAATCAGTTACATGAACTTTTCCATTTGTAAGCTTCCAAACAAGCCAACTGTCTACTGTACCAAATAAAAGCTCACCCTTTTCAGCTTTTTCTCTTGCACCTTCAACATTGTCTAATATCCATTTTATTTTTGTTCCTGAAAAATATGCATCAAGTACAAGTCCTGTATTTTCTCTAATATAGTCTACAAGTCCATCTCTTTCTTTTAACTCATCGCATATATCAGCAGTTCTTCTACATTGCCAAACAATTGCATTGTATATTGGAACCCCTGTATTTTTATCCCAAACTATTGTAGTTTCTCTTTGGTTAGTTATTCCAATAGCTGCTATATTTTCTTGAGTTATATTACACTTAGCCATAACTTCTTGAAGTACACTATATTGAGTTGCCCATATTTCCATTGGATCATGCTCAACCCATCCTTCTCTAGGATAAATTTGATTAAATTCCTTTTGGCTTACCCCAATAATATTTTGTTCTTTATCAAAAATTATTGCTCTAGAGCTTGTTGTTCCTTGATCTAATGCTACTATATATTTTTTCATAAAAACTCACCTCTTAATTTTATATCTTCCATATATCCTCTTTTGTTGTTGATATACATGTTGCTCCTGATCTTAAAGCTTCCATGACATCCTCTTTATCTGAAATTAAACCACCTACTATTAATGGCTTATGTATTGTTTTTGATAATTCTTTAATAACTTTAAATAATAATCCTGGTAACATTTCTACAGCATCACATTCATCCACTAAGTGATTTTTTGTGCTTTGAAAAGAAAGACTATCTAAAATGAAAACTCTCTGAATAGCTACTAACCCTAATTTTTTTGCACTTTTTACTGTTTGAGCCTTAGTGCTTATTATTCCATCAAACTTAGTTTTCTCTTTCAAATATTCTAAAACAATTTCTCTATTTGTAAGTCCATCAACTAAATCTATGTGCAATATTCCAATCTTATTTTTTTCTGATATTTTATGTGAAATTTCTATAATATCTAAAATATTACCAAATAGAACAAAAATCACATCAACATCAGCTTCTAATGCCTTATTTAATTGGTCCATATCCTTTACAGCTGCCACAATAGGGTTGTCCTCAAGTATTCTTTTAAAATTAATCATTTTATATAGCCTCCTTAAAATTGTCCAAAATTAATATCTCCTTAAAATATATTTGTATATACCATTGCTCCTGCTATAGCTCCAAGTATTGGTCCTACAATTGGAATCCAAGCGTAAGCCCAATCTGAGCCTCCCTTATTTTTCATAGGAAGCAAGAAATGTGCAAGTCTAGGTGAGAAATCTCTAGCTGGATTAATTGCATATCCAGTTGGTCCGCCTAAAGATACTCCTATAACTAAAATTAATAATCCAACGGCTATTGGCATAATTCCATCTGCCATTTTCGCATCACCAAGTCCTAGAATTCCAAACATTAAAACAAAAGTACCTATAAATTCAGTAAAAAAATTCCATTTATAATTTCTAATAGCTGGTATAGTACAAAATGTACCAAGCTTTGCATCATGATCTTCAGTAGATTCAAAATGAGTATAATAAGTTAAATAAACTAGTACAGCACCTATGAAAGCTCCTATAAATTGTGCTATACAAAATACTATAACCTGACTCCATGTTAATCCTCCAGTTATACCTAATGCAATAGTTACCGCTGGATTAAATACAGCTCCACTCACCCTAGAAAAGATATAAACAGGAATAGCAACAGCTATTGCCCATCCTACAGTGACTACAATAAGATCAGCGCCATTACCCTTAGTTTTTTTAAGAGCTATATTTGCAACTACTCCATCCCCTAACAATATCAAAAGCGCAGTTCCAAAAAGCTCAGCCAAGAATTGATTTACCATGACTATCCACCACCTAGTAATTAATATATTTAATTTTAAAAAAGCTTAAAATAAAAAAGAGCTAAACAAAAAAACTAAATTTTTTTCTCGTGTTTAACTCCAAATACTCTTACACAAGTTGAATATATACGTATATATTTTTGTTGTTTTTTTACAATATTTATTTTAACACCTCTTGAAACTGTTTTCAATAAATTAAAAATTTAACAATCTTTCCATAAAATAAAAAAAGAGGGATATTGCCCTTAATCCCCTCTTTTTCTAATTATTTATCAAATAATAATTGTTTAATTTGTGCTTCTAAATTTTGTATTCCTGTTGGATCTGCACCTTTACCATCTAAGCTATTTTGATATTTATCTATTAACTGTTCTATATCTGATATAGCTTGATTTATATTCTTATCACTTTCTGGAGTCATTGCCTTAATTTCTTTTAAATCTTTTAAAGCATCTGCTTTCTCCTCATTCCATTCATTCATTTGTTTATTTTCAAGTACTTCTAAATATTCTTCTCTAAGATCAAGATAAACCTCAGCTACTTCATTAACTAAGCTATCATCATCTACAACCTTACTTTTATTCTCTGTAGTTGCAGCAGGCTTATTATCAGAAGTGGTTTTATTTGATGAATCATTAGAGCTTCCGCATCCAACTAATTGTAATCCCATTATGGCAGAAATAATAACTACTAATAATTTTTTCTTCATAAAAAACATCTCCTTTAAAAATATCTCGTCCTATAAACATCATATATTCCTAAATACATATTAACAAATTACTTCTTTTAACTATTTACCAAGAAATCAAACATAAAATATTAATATTGAAAATTTAATAAATGTTTTAATGTATTTTATCAAGATATTTCTTTTTTGTTTTAAAAACATTACATTAAAAGTAGTTTTTACTCCTATTATTTTATTTTAAAATTTATTCATCTTTTATAAAAATACTTCACAAAACTTTATTATATTGTCACTTTAACTCCTGATTCCACAGTTTTTATTTCACCATTTTTAAATTCAAAAACTAAATCTATTAAATTCTTTGTAGAACAATACTTTAAATCCTCTTCTAGTCCTAAATTTTTAAGAATATTATAGTGTTTAGCATCTTTTATAAACTCTTCTATTCCTTCACTGCTTTCATAAACATATTTAGCTGTTTTAGCTATATCAGTAAGTTCAGCCTCTTTGTTTTTACATAATTCACTTATTATATAACCTGCACACATAAAATCATCACTTGAAAATTCACCGTTTGTTCCAGAATTAACAAAGACTATTTCTTTTTCTTCATTTTCTAAATATTTAGCTACCGCTTGTCCATTTAACACAGAGGCAACTATAACTTTATCTGCTTTGCTGCATAAATTTAAAGCTCTAGTTCCATTTGTAGTAGACATTATTACATTTTTTCCTTCTACTATTTCTCTTTTGTATTCTAATGGAGAATTAGAGAAATCAAATCCATCTATTTTTAAAGCCTTTCTCTCTCCTCCAAGTAAAACTTCTTCACCTAAAGATTTTAATTCTTTTGCTTTTTCAAAAGCCTCTTCAACACTAACTACTGGTATAACCTTTTTAGCTCCATTATAAAGTGCTGTAGTAATTACAGATGTAGCTCTTAACATATCTATAACCACAGCTATCTTTCCTTTAAGTGCTTCACTATCTATGTAATCTGCAGAAATTATAACATCAATTTTCATAAAAATTCCCCACCTTATTTTTAAAATTATTCTTCAAAATTCTTTCCTTGATAAATATCATTATCTTCAAGAGCCTTATCAATAGCATTTAAAACTTCCCATTTTTTTAAACTCCACATAGGTCCTATAAGAAGTTGTCTAGGAGCATCTCCTGTTAGTCTATGTATAACCATATTTTGAGGTATTCTACTTATGGCCGTACAAATTAAATCAACATATTCCTCTTGAGTTAAGAATTTTAATCTACCTTCCTCATAATCCTTAACCATTCTTGTTCCTTCCATTAGATGAAGTAAGTGTAATTTTATTCCTTGTGCTCCACATCTAGAAACATAATCAACAGTTTCTAACATTTGCTCTTTACTTTCTCCAGGAAGTCCAAATATACAGTGAACTACAGTATCTATTCCTCTGCTTTTTAATCCTTCCATAGCCTTATCAAATACTTCTAAATCATATCCTCTATTAAAACTTCTAGCAGTATCATCATGAATTGTTTGAAGTCCTAACTCAACCCAAGTATATACCTTTTTATTCATTTCCTCTAATAAATCTAAAACTTCTTCATTTATACAATCTGGTCTTGTACCTATAGCAAGAGCAACCACACCTTCTTTATTAATTGCTTCCTCATATTTTCTTCTTAGTTCTTCAACAGGAGCATATGTATTAGTGTAAGCTTGAAAATAAGCTATGTATTTTCCCTCTTTCCACTTCTTATTCATCATCTCTTTAACATTATCAAACTGAGTACCAATACTTAAAGTTCTTTGTCCAGCATAATCTCCTGACCCCTTTGAACTACAAAAAGTACATCCTCCCTTAGCAACCTTACCATCTCTATTAGGACATGTAAAACCACCATCTAAACTTATTTTAAATACTTTTTCTCCAAACTTTTCTCTTAAAAATCTATTTAAAGTATTATATCTCTTGTCTCCCCATGTTTTTCTTTTTTCCATTTATATCACCTTTTCATTAAAATCAAAATTTCTTTAAAATAAAAAAGTTAATCATAAATTTAAGGGTTATGATTAACTTATTTTATATTATACTATAGTTTTTCAAGTTTAAAATCTTTTAGAGATATTTTATATCTTCCAATTAAGCCACTTTCAGTATTATTTGATTTTATTATTGGAGTAACATTCATAATTATATTGTTATCCTGTATTCTTTCATAAATAAGATTATATTCCTCTTCTGCAAATATATCATCTAATTCTAATGAAACTATACTTCCACCACTTTGATAAACCTTAAATCTTGTGCCATTTCCTTTAACATAATTTACAACAACATATCCATCATCATCTGAAAAATTTAAGCTAGAAATTTTACATCCATTTAATACATCTAATGATGTTATCTTTTTCCCTAAAGTTTTATCATCATTCTTTTCATCTTCTTTTCCCCCTTCATCTTCCCCTTCTTTAGCTGCAGTCTCCTGTGCATCCTCAACATCAACCACTCCTATATAAGAATCTTCATCCTTATATGTTGAAATTGCTACTTTATCTCCTGAAAATGAAATTTCTACGGCTGAAAAAGCTTCTTTAGGTACATCAACCTTGGCTACATCTATAACATTAACCTTTGGATAAATTTTATCTGGTATGCTCTTTAAATCTATTAATGTGTTAATCTCAACATCATCATCTTTTCTAATCTTTAATTTATCCTTATCTAAAAAAACACTATAAAGCTCAGTTGATTTAAGTTCTGATACCTTATATTCTCCCTCTTCAGTTTTTCTAACTTCTAAATAATATTGCTCTAAATCAGCCTTAGGCTCTCCTTCTTTAGTTCTAGTTACATAGAATTTAAACATAGTTTTATTCCCTAATTGTGCTGACCCAACTTGCTTAATCCCTGTTATTTCAAGATCCTTACTAGGACTAATTATTATATTTTTATCAACCTCTTTATCAGATAACCTTTTTATCTTTTCTAAATCATTGCTTTTAAGAGCCTCCATATATTCCTCTGCAATTGATATTGCTATCTTATTATTAAAATATATACTTTCAACACTTTCCTTTAGCTCCTTATTATCATTGACCGTATTACTTATTCTATTACAGCCCATGAAAAGAAATAAAGATCCAATAATTAAGGATGCCATAATCTTTTTAACCATTTATAATCATTCCTCCCTTAGAATAAGTCCTATTTTAGGTTTTCCAAATAGCTTAAAAGTATTAATAAAATAATAAATATCCTAAACTTAATTTTTACTTTTTTATTTTAAGAATAAACTTCCTTTACAACTTATATATTTAGTTAGGGAGGTGATTTAATGAAAAGTATTATAAAAGTTTTTCAAGTAGCTTTTGTTTTTATAGGAACTATAGTAGGAGCTGGACTTGCCTCTGGAAAGGAAATAACAAATTTCTTTACAGTTTATGGATATAAAAGCTTTTTTACTATTATAATGACTGGCTTATTTTATATTTTTCTTTGCAACATAATTTCAAGAATAAGTATTAAACATAGTTTAAATTCCTATAGCGAAGTCATAAATACAGTTAGTCCTAATATTTTAGGAAAACTCACTGGAATCATAACAACCTTTTACTTAATATCTAGTGCATCCATAATACTAGCTGGTAGCGGAGCCTTGTTGAATCAATACTTTGGAATTCCTAAGATTATAGGTTCAATATTTATGGCTATTATTGCTTCACTGATTCTTATGAGAGAAACTGATGGGTTAGTAGAGATAAATTCTATTATTGTTCCATCCTTAATAATAGTAACAACTACGCTTATGATTCTTTATGTTGCATTTGCTAATGACCCAATTACTATAGATTCTCTTGTTTCTTCTACCCCAAAACTTTCTAAGGGAGTTTTTACTTCTGGAATACTTTATTGTGGCTATAATATTCTTTGCTGCTGTGGGGTTATTGTTCCTTTAAGTAACGAAGTTAAAAGTAAGAAAATCATGACCTGGGGAATTATATTAGGTTCTGTTCTTCTAACTATAATATGTATTTTTATAAATTCAATGCTTATGGTTAATCAGCCACAAATATTCCAATACGAAATTCCTCTGCTTTATATTGCTGATAGATTTGGAAAGCCTATTCAAATAATGCTTTTAATAATAATATTAGCTGAAATGTTTTCTACAGAGGTTTCTGATGTATATTCCATAAGTAAAACCCTTACTAAAAGCTTTAAAATAAAATATAAACATGCTATATTTGCAGTTTTAATAGTAGCACTTCCAATTTCATCAATAGGATTTTCAAACTTAATCTCCACATTATACCCAATGTTTGGAGTTTTAAGCTTAGTATTTATAGTTCAATGTATTTACTTCTACTTTTTTAAATTAAAAAAACAAAGATAAAAAGTAAAAGCTGAGCAATTTATATAACTTGCTCAGCTTTAATATTTAATAAATTATCTTTGGTACATTTTCATATCTATCCATTATTGTTGGTGGATAAAATATCTTCTTCTCAACACTTGATCTAAGCTCTGCTATTTTTGTTACTGCAACATAGACATCTGATATTTTATACCATGTTGCATAATCCACCTCTCCTGTTTGAGGAAGGTTAAATACCTTTTGAAAAGTTCTAACAGAATCTCTAGTTTTCTGACCATATTTCCCGTCTACAGCAACCTTAGGTATTAAAGGATACGCCTTTGAAATAGCATTTAATTGTTCTTGTATAACTCTTACAGGTTGACCTGAAGCTCCAATACCTAAAGTATATCCTGGAAATGATCTTGGACTTCCCTGAACTTTTTTAGCAGACTTTAATTCTAAATCATCTCCATAAAAAGATGTTAAAATATCATAAGGAACCTTTCCTTCGTCTCCTAAGTATTTACTTCCCCATTGAGTCATCCAACCTGGACATTGTACATTTATTCCATCACAATATTGTGCCAAAAGAGGCTGCTTAGAATTGAATCTTTTCATATATGTTGAGAATATTTCATCTACAATTCTACTTATGTTATCATAAAAGTTTCTTCCATAACTAAAAGCATGGTCAAAAGCTGTTGAATTAGTTATATCAAAATTCTTACCTTTTCCTCTATACCATTCAGTATATATTCTATTTAAAGTAAATGATATTATGGCATAAACATTAGCTCTTATAGTATTTTCAGACCATGTTGAAAAAATTTCACAACATGCAACATTTTTTATATAGTCTTTGTAATTAACCTTATAATTGGCTGCTGAATTATCATTTGGTCTACCATTATGAACAACTATATACTCTGGAACTACAGGCTCTGGCAAAACCACTGTTCCCTTTGGTGGTGGAAGTTCCTTTTCCTCTGCTTCAGGTATCTTTGGTGGGAAATTTCCAACTAATCTATTAGGTTGTATATCAATAACTTCCTCTTGTCTATAATATCCTCTAGTCTCAGGTAAGTTTACATTTTGAAGAGCAACTCTTGAAGGATAGATTTGTACTCCATTTACTGCTACAGGCAAAAATCCTTCTCTTTCAACAATAACCTCTGCGAAACTATAAGGAATCGTACCTGGTTGATTAGAATTTTCTATTGGTGGTGCATCTAATTCTATAGTGTCAGTGCTTCCAGTATCATCTGTATATAATTCTATAGTATCTCCTACAGCCACACCATCTTCTCCTGTTGGTGTTATTTTAACCTTACATTTATCAATAGGTATATATCTCCTTTGTTCACTAAAACATTGAACTTTTAATCCACCTAATGCCATATACTTTCTCCTAATAATAAATTAATACCCTATAGTTTATGAGATTAATATCTATTTTGTTAATAAGTATTTATAATTAAAATATAATCAAAATTATTTTTTACTTTGTAATATTTAAAACTCTAAGTTCTTAAACTATTAAAAACATTGATCATATCTATAGTTCCATATCCCCACTCTCGATTTGGGTACATGTCACCTTCCCTAGTATTCACACCTCTTATTAGATAGGTTTGAAGTTTAGCTACATATAGTGTTGGATCATTATTATAAACAATTCCCCATTGAAATAACATTGCACAGCACCCAGCTACTATAGCCGCAGCGACGCTTCCCCCACTAACTGATACCTTTTCTCCTTTGTTGTTTATAGTTAAAGCATTTACTCCACCTGCTGCAATAATAGGTTGAATAATATCATTTCTTGCATACCCTCTTCCTGATGAAGATAATATGGTATTATTCTCTTGATTATATGAAGCTACAGTTATCATTTTCTCTGCGGCTCCTGGAATGGTCAATGTTGTGTATGGTGATGATATTAAAAATTTTGTTCCCTCTGCTAATAATTCTTTTTGCAATATATAGGCATCAAAATTTCCAAAGGTTATATGCTGTCCAGTTAATCTAAATCTCCATATACCAGGCTTTAAATTTTGTGCTCTTATTACAATTCTCTCCCCTCCAGTAAGTTCATCTGGCGAATCATAAAAAACATCCATAGTTGTTCCTTCATATATAAAATTTATTTTATATCCATTTTCAACAGCTAAATTTTTATTTCCACCATAGTTAGTTAAGGGATTAGCATTTTCAATAAGTTCTCCTGATGGTGAAATTATTGAAAGCTTAAATTTATCAGGTTTATAACCTAAAATAATCATCATAATACCATCTTGATCCTCTCCAACATCAAGCTCTATGGTTTTATTATCACCCATCTCTGTTATTATTCCATCAGCATGGGTATTAGTATTTCCTTGATTGCCAGATGAAGCAATTACAGCAATTCCTCTTTTATTTGAAATATCATTTATATATCTTTCTAAAATACTTGATCCATCATGGGCTCCAAAATTAGTTCCCATAGGAATATATATAACCATTGGTTTATTATATTGAAATGATAAATTATATAAATATTTCATTGCTAAAAGTATGTCTACATTTCTATACTTAACAGCGTCACCCTTTGCAAAGAAATAATCTGTGTATTTTTTAAAAGCTCTATCTAACTTTACTATTGCAAGGTCACATTCTGGAACTACCCCTGTTAAACTTTCATCCTTTCCACTTCCTGCTATTATACAAGCCATCTCTGTTCCATGTCCTACATCATCTTTAGATTGAACTATGGTATATGGATCTCCGCCACTATTATTAAGTTCTATTGCTTGATTGATTTCTTCTTCACTATACTCAGTTCCATAAAACATATCTTTGGGATACTTATCTGTTTTTAATGATTGATCCCATATTTTTAATATTCTAGTCTTTCCATTACTATCAGTAAATTCAGGATTTAAATAATCTATTCCAGTATCAATAATTCCAACAATCACATCTTCCCCTGTCAATTTTAAGTATGGACTATTATGAAAGTTTTCTGCCTTAGAGGCCTCTATAGGACTTGTACTACTTAGAGTATATATTCCTCCGAGCTCTATAAAAACCAAGGAATTTATCATCTGAATAACACTATCATAGTCAACATTTTTCATGGATAAAACAGCATAAGTACCATCAATTATATAGACTTCAACATTTTCAATATCCTTAACTTCATTCTCTATATCCCCTCTATATTCAACAAGAAAATTCATGCTTTCAGGGTCAACTAATAGATTCGCTTTATTAGATACAGTTTCCATAACTATCTCCTATTAATTAATAATTCCATTGTTCTATCTAAACATACAAATCCATATCCCAAGTCTGGATTTGGATATGCCTCACCAAAGATCGTCCTCTTTGCTCCTTTAATCAAATAATATTTAATTCTTTCTCCATATAAAAAAGGATCATTATTTCTTATAATCCCCCATTCAAAAAGAAGAGCACATATTCCAGAAACTTGTGGCGCAGCCATTGATGTACCACTTTTAGTATCAAATCCTTGCTCCTCAACAGTGGATAATATGTTTTCACCTGGAGCAACTAAATCTGGTTTTATTAACCACTCAGGTCTAACAACTCCTCTTCCAGAAAAAGCTGATAAATTATTGTTTAAAAAATTATAACTTCCAACGGAGATAACCCCTTCTACAGTTGCAGGGATTCCTAAGGTATTATAAACAGATGGTTGTAAAAATCTTGTTCTTTCATTTAATCCTTCTGCTATAGGTAACCAAATATCAAAATATCCCTCATAATTATTTAATTTTCTAACTATAATTCTCCATCCACCAGAAGTTATTGTATCTCCTAAGGGCAAAATACTTATGGTAGTTTGTCCTTGTATATCAAAAGGCTTAGGACCAGTACTATATACAACTATTTTTTCTCTTCCAACAAATCTTTCTTTATAAGACTCAGATAATTCTATTGGTCCTGTACTTATTCCAGTTGGTGAAATTACTTCAACTGATACATCAACTAATACAGGCTTGAAAAAATCTAATATAATACCTTTTTCTCCATCTCCTATATTTAAGTCTAAATCTTCTTCTTTTTTCATCTTGCCCCCTACATGATGAGCACTATTACCTTCATTCCCAGCAGCTACTACAATAACTGCCTTTTGTAATTGCGTAAAAGTTTGAATATACTTTTCTAGTAAACTACTTCCATTATGAGAACCATCATTTGTACTTAAACTTATATTTACAACTAAAGGTTTATTAATTTCATTACTTTTATCCATTAAAAATTTTAAACCTCTCATAAGCTGTGTACTTAAGGCCGCCCTTAAACTATTCTCACCAGTTATCTTTACCATTGCTATGCTACTTTTATATGCAACTCCATAATTATCAAAGTTTATATTTCCTCCGGCACATGCAATTCCTGCAACATGAGTTCCATGACCTGATAAATCAATTTCAGGTACAATGCTAAATGGATCTTCAGATTTTAAAGCTTCATTTATTTTATTTTTATCATATACAACTCCATTTTCAAGATCATATATATACTCTATCCTGGTATTGCCCTCAGCATCTTTAAAAGCATTATGAGTGTAGTCTATTCCAGTATCTAAAAAACCAACTAATATTCCTTCTCCAGTTAAATTATAATTATTCCAAACTGATGGAATGCATGATGCTCTATTACTATCATAAGCTGATGTATATAAAATTTTGGGTAGCTCTATATATTGAAGGCCTTCAAGCTCAATTATCCTATTTAAGTCATTAACCTTTATTATAAGTATTCCAAATCCATATCCTAAATCTTCAACTTTAGCACCTATGACATCTACTGAATTTTTAAATCTTAAAAAATTATCTCCATATAAAACAACTAACTCTATCTCTCCATTATTAGGGGAATATTGTTCTATTAAGCTAGTTAGTATTTGCTTGGGTATTGTATTTATAAAATCTATGCCAACCTTAGCTTTATTTTCCATACTTATACTCCTTATTTACTTATTCGTTAAACTCTTAAATATTTCTTGCATGTCCAAAATTCCATATCCCCACTGTCTATTTGGATAAGTATCTCCTTCTCTTTTCCTAGCTCCTCTAATAATATAAGCTTGTAATTTAGTTGCATACATTTGAGGATCATTTCCATCTACAACGGCCCATTGGATTATTAAAGCACAGCACCCTGCTAAAATTGCCCCAGCAACACTTGCCCCAGACATGGTTATAGTCCCTCCACCAGGTTTAGTTGTTATGGCATTTATGCCCCCAGCTGTTATTATAGGCTGTATATAATCTTTCATTGTATATCCTCTTCCAGATTCTGATACTATAGCCCCATTATTTTGATTGTAGTATGAAGTATTAATAATAGTCTTTGCAGTTCCTGGTATAGTTAATGTTGTATAAGGAGAAGGATTCAAAAATCTTGTATCCTCAGCTAATAATTCTCTTTGAAGAATCCAAGCATAATATTTACCATCAACTATATTGTTACCAGTTAATATAAACCTCCAAACCCCCTCTGTGATTCCCTCCATCTTTATTACAAACTTATCATCTCCAGTAAATTCATCTGGGGAGTCATAAGTAACTTGCACTGTAGTTCCTTCATAAATAAATTTCCAAGTTGGTGCGTCATTTATCAATATATGCTTTGTCTTCCTAGGATTAGTATTTTCAAATATCTCCCCTGAAGGAGATAATATGCCTAACTTTATTTTACTAGGTCTTTGTGCATATATTTGTAAAACTAGCCCTTGTTGCTCTTTCCCACAATTAAGTTCTATTATTTGACTATCACCATTACTCTTTATCTCCCCTGAAGTATGTGTATCTGTATTTCCTTGATTCCCTGTGGAAGTAACTACAAATAAGGAGTTTCTCCCGGAGATTTTAGTATCAACATATCGTTCTAATATGCTTGCACCTGCATGATCTCCTAAGTTGCTTCCTAAAGGTAAGTATATTATCATTGGTTTATTTAAGGTAAATGATAATTCATATAAATATTTAAGAGCCATTATTATATCTGTATTTCTATATTTAGCCTTATCTCCTTTAGCATAATAAAAATCTATATACTCTTTAGATGCTTCCTGTAATTTTATGATTATAAACTCACAATCTGGTGCTACTCCTACTATTTCTCTATTAATCCCTCTAGCTCCAACTATCCCTGCCATCTTAGTCCCATGTCCATAATCATCTTTTGAAGGAACAATATCATATGGATTCTGCCCTTGTTTTTGAGCTTGTATAGCTTTATTTATATCTTCTTCTGTATACTCGCTTCCACTAATAAATCCATCAGGAGTCTTACCACTATCTATTGTTTGATCCCAAATCCTTAAAATTCTAGTAGTTTCATCTTCTCTCATGAATTCATTATTTAAATAATCTATTCCAGTATCAACTATGGCAACAACAACTCCACTTCCTCTAAGATTTAAAGAGGGATTTATATGAAATATTGGAGCCTTTGAATCTTCTACAGGACTTTCACCTAGGGTATATATTCCGTTTAACTCTATATAAATTATACTTTTTATACTTCTTATAGTTTCCATATAGTTTTGTAATTTTATAGATAAGATTGCAAAATTATCATCAATAAAAAAGATACTAGCATCATTTATATCATCAATTTCTTTTTTAATATTTCCATCATAAGCAACAACAAAGCTTATATAATTTTCATCATTATAGAAGTTTTTTTTCTCAATTGACTCCACTAAATCCACTTCCTTCTTACTTACTTTATTTTCTTATAGCTATTTTATTCAGAATTTCTTCTTTTTGATAACCAACATAAAAAGTATTTAAATATAAAAAGGACAGTTCTAATCTAGAACTGTCCTTTTTGTATTTAAATTTATAAATCAAATTCTATTCTATAAAGCTTAGCAATTGCCTTAATTTCTTTTATGTTAGCTGTCTCTGTTCTCATGCTACCATTATTGCTTATTAGTAAAGCCTTAACGTTATCTAGCTTTTTAATTTGTCTAATAACTCTTTTTCCATTGAATTCAACTAAACAAATAGAATTATTTTCTATCTCTTTTATTGAATAGCATAAAGCTAAATCATTCTCTTGAATTCTATAGCCAGTCATATCATTATTTTCTATTTTTAAATAAAAAACTTTGTTTGCTGTATGACCATCTATTTTATTTGAAGCAGTGGCAAGTTGTTTATATCCCTTAACCTGAGCTAATGAATAATCATATATTGGAACATTTTTTAAAACTGATCCAAAGGCTTGATTCCAAACTTCATTAACCTCTGCTGGTTTTGTTTGTCTTACTTGCTTTTCAGCTTTAAGTTCTTTTTGAAGTTCCTCATCAGTAACAACCATATTTATATCATTTAAATCAGTATTTAAAACCTTTGATACCTTTGATATAAGTGATTCATTTATAATTTTTCTTCCTGTTTCAACTTCATTTACAAACTTCTCAGCTACACCTAGCTTTTTAGCTAAAGCTTTTTGTGTCATTCCACTTTTTTGTCTAGCCTCTTTTATTCTTTCCCCAACTCTACTCATTTTAAGCTTTTCCTCCTTGCATACTTCTATACCATTCTCTTTCTTCAATCAAATGTTCAACAAGGTAGTTAAATTGCCATTCTTTAGAGGTTTCTGTAACTACAGCCATTATAGGATTTTCTGTAATAACTTTTGCTATTGAAACCATCATTTGTAATTCTTCATCAGGGAAATTACTGAATATAACAACTTTTTCATCAAAGTTTTTCTTTGAAACAACTTCAAATTTTAAGCCTTCTAATATATCTTTAACTTTCATAGAAGCCATTTCATTACTTATATTAATAACCTTGTGCCCTGTTGCTTGAAAGTCTTTTGTTTCCTTTTCATTTAAACCATAAGTTAGAATAGCTTTGCTATTATTAAGCATACTCATGCTAATCTTCCTCCCATACATTCATAAATTAAAGTATTTCTGGTTCTTCTATACCCTCTGCATTTTCTACAGTTACTTTTGCCATAACTTGTGGCTCATCTGGCATATCATTGTAATCAGTTTTTACATTTGCTATTTTATCAACAACGTCCATACCTTCTATAACCTTACCAAATGAAGCATATTGACCATCTAAATGTGGTGAATTTTCGTGCATTATGAAGAATTGACTTCCTGCTGAATCAAAATTCATAGCTCTAGCCATTGATATAACTCCTCTTGAGTGCTTTAAGTTATTTGGGAATTGGTTTCTTGTAAATTCACCTTTTATTCTATATCCTGGGTTACCCATTCCTGTACCTTCTGGGCATCCTCCTTGTATCATAAATCCTGGTATAATTCTGTGGAATGTTAATCCATCATAAAAACCTTTTTTAACTAAACTAACGAAGTTTCTAACTGTGTTTGGAGCAAATTCTGGATATAATTCTATTTTGATTTTTTCTCCAGTTGCCATTTCTATTGTAACTATTGGATTCATATTAGTAATTCTCCTTTCAAATTTAACTATTTAGTATTATTTACTTAAACTAAAATGTTAATCCTTCTTTGTATAAAATTATATATTATTTCTCTTAACAATGGAATATTGGGAAAATATTTAAAAATAAAAATAAGACAACATAAAGAATCCTAATAACATAGATTCTATTATGTTGCCCACTTAGAGTTCAACTTAATATAATATTTTATAGCTTTTATATAATTCATATTTTCATTTTTAAGCAAAAGTAGTTCCAGCTACAACTCTTGAATAATCAGTATAGTTTGATAAATTCTTAACATTGATTTTTGAAATAATATTCTCTCTTCCCTCTTTATTTATCATATCAGTAAATAAACAAGTTAAGAAAGTTGTTGAAACTCTACCTATACCACCAAAATCTAATTCTACATTTTCATTTAAATTATCTTCAATATAATCTCTTAAGATTATAGCATCCTCAACGTGTATCTTATCTCCTAAAAATTCTCTTACATTTATTTTCATTGTGAAATCCTCCCTCTTTAAGTAACTCCCATTAATCTTTGTTCAAATTTTCTGAAAATTCTCTTTACATTTATTATAATATCAACCCCTCATTAATTTGTCAACAATTTAACAAACTTTTTTTGTAAAAAAATTTCTTAAAATAAAAAATCTACAGAAATACTAAAATAATATATACTAAATTATAACAAATAAAGTTATATGTTATTTCGTATTACTGTAGACCATTAATTGGTTATTTAATTTCTATAAGCTTTTTACTTAACTCTAATATTTTCTTATCTTCTAAGGAATTAAATATATCTAAATTACCTTTTTTCTTTGATTCTGATTCCATATTATTTTCTTCTAATCGTCTTTTTAACTCTCTTACCGTGCCTGAACTTCCATCTATTATGTCTACTTTTTCTCCAACAATATCTTGTATTACATCTTTTACAAAAGGATAATGAGTGCATCCTAAAACTATACTTGAAATTTCTCTATCCATATAAGGATTTAATTTTTCTCTCAAGAAGTTTTTTACATCTTCTCCCTCTAAATCTCCTGCCTCTATAAATTCAACTAACCCTGGACAAGGAAGAGGTATTACTTCTCTATGCTCCCCATATTTATCCATAAGATTTTTGAATTTCTCTTGATTTAAAGTTGCCTTTGTTGCCATTACTATTACTGATCCAGTTTCATGTAACTTTATAGCAGGCTTTAAAGCAGGTTCTATGCCTATTATAGGTATATCTTTATAATACTCTCTAAGATCATGAGCTGCTGCTGAAGTTGCAGTATTACATGCTATTACAATTGCCTTAGCTCCCTTTTTTATTAAAAATTCAATAGCATTAAATGAAAGTGACCTTATCTCTTGTGGAGTCTTCTCTCCATAAGGTGCATGCTTAGAATCCCCATAATATATATAATTTTCATTTGGCATCATTTCTAAGGCTTTTCTTAAAACGCTTAAGCCTCCTAAGCCAGAATCAAAAAAACCTATAGGTGCATTCTTTAAATCATCTTGCATCGCTATCCCTCACTTCTAAGTACTTTATTTAATCTTAAGATAATTTTATAACTTTCTATTAAATAAATCTATTAAAATTCATATTTTACACTTATACTAAAATATAAAATATATTGACAGTAATATTCTATTGTAATAAAATCTTTTTAAGAATATTTACATGACGAATATTTTTGCATAAAAATCATATTATTGTACGTTTACAAACAAATAAAATAACTATTAGTCATAAAAATGAAAGGATGTGAACAGGAGATTATTGCAATTATGTTAATTTATTATAATTGTATTACTTCTAAATAATTATGAATAAAGATTTATTATTTACAATTCCTAAGAAATATCATAATAAAGAAAGTTTAATTTCTATTTTTGAGGACCACCCTGAAATAAAATTTGTATCTTTAGTTGGGGTTGACTTAGCAGGTAATGATACTGACGAAAAAATTCCTTCCAAGTTATTCTTAAAAGATATGGATTCTTTCCTTCATGGAACTGCCGTACAAACAGACGGTTCTTCAGTTGTCCTTCCAGGAATAGCAACTTTAAATAACGCAAAAGTGGATATGATCGCCGATTTAGATTGTAAGTGGTTTGTAGATTACAATTACGACTTCATAGACCCTTTAACTAATAGACCAGTAGGAACACTTAGAATTCCTTGTTTCCTAATCCACGAAGATAAAGCAGTTGACTCTAGACATATCTTAAAAAATTCAATTGGCACATTCAAATCAAACATATTCTCATTATTAAAAAAATATCCTGAAACACTAAATGATTTAAATATAAAATTCGATGATATAGATGACCTTTTATTAACATCTGCAACAGAATTAGAATTTTGGGTAAAAACACCAAATGATAAAGCTTTAATTGAAGAACTTTCAACTTCTGAAGTTTTACAAGAACAATATTGGACAAGAACTAAGGGTAATGTTAGAACAGCCTTAGAACAAAGTTTATTATATATGGATGAGTATGGATTTGAACCTGAAATGGGACACAAAGAAGTTGGTGGAGTTAAAGCTAAGCTTACTTCTTCAGGTCAATTTGATCACATAATGGAACAATTAGAAATAGACTGGAAATTCTCAGATGCTATGCAAGCTGCAGATAATGAATTATTTATAAGAACATTAGTTAAAGAAACCTTTAGAAGAAACGGATTAGAAGTAACATTCCTTGCTAAACCAATATCAGGAGTTGCTGGTAGTGGAGAACACACTCATTTAAGCTTAAGCTTAAAATTAAAAGATGGAAGAATTATAAACCTATTTAATCCAACTAAAAATCATTTCTTAAGTAAAATAGGATATGGTTCTATAATGGGTATATTAAAGAACTACGAGGTAATGAACCCATTTATCTCAGCTACAACAGACTCATTAAAAAGATTAAAACCAGGATTTGAAGCTCCTGTTTGTATAGTTACATCTCTAGGTCAAAGCCCTGAAGTTCCATCTAGAAATAGAACTATATTAGCAGGCTTAATAAGAGATCCTCATAATCCTTTAGCAACTAGATTTGAGCTTAGATCACCAAATCCATTTACAAATACTTATCTTTGTATAGCATCAAGCTATATGGCTATGTTAGATGGTATTAAGTATGCTTTAGAAAATAATAAAACAGAGGATGATCTTTTAGCTGAATTATCTAAAAAACCAGGTGAAGAAGCAGATTACCTAGAAAAATCTAGAGCATATAGAAGTGAAGAAGATGTGTTTGAAGATTTCACAGATTCACAAAGAAATGAATACTTTGGTGTAGCTCCTGCTACTGTTTTTGAAAACTTAAGTGCTTTTGATAAATACCCTGAAAAGGTAGAGGTATTAAAAGTAAATTCAGTATTTACAGACAAGCTTATAAATAGTTTCAAAATGGCTACTACTAAGAGATGGACTACAGAAATAACTTCAAGAATAATTCCTTCTTACACAAAAGATATAAGAGCCGCTAAACAACTTCATTGTTGTGATAAAGCCTTAGATCTTGACGTATCAACTTGGATGACAATAAATGAATTAAGACATATAACAATGAAAGATTCTTATCACAGAAGAAGCTTATTTACTCAAATAAAGAATGCTATAAATGAATCTGATTTTGAAAAAGCTTCTGATTTACAAATAAAACTTGATAAAAATATGAGTGAATTAAATGACCTTTACTCAACTTACAAGAAAAATTTATTAGATATATAATAAAAAAAGAAATCAATACTTTAAATTGATTTCTCATACTTTAAAGAAATGACCTTTGTTAATTTCAAAGGTCATTTTATATTCTTATATTAATGATATGTATTTCCTAAACTTATTGAATTCTTGCTTAATATTTCAAAGGAATAATCCTCATAAAAAACAAATGGATTATTATTTATAATTTCTTCTGCTTCTTTAAAATTATTAGCATGGAATATTATAGTTCCTCTATTTCTGAAATATGACCCACCACATAATACATACTTGCTTACAGCTGTATCTTTATACATTTTGGCTTTATGCTCACCTTGGAATCTGTTATCTCCATTAATTTTATAATTTATTTTTACAAACATACCGCTGCTCTTAGTCATATAAATTAACCCCCTAAAATTTGTTATATGCTATTATATTATGTTAATGTCCTATATATTCCTAAGCTGTCTAAAAAAAATAAGAACTTATGTTCCCTCATCTTTTTTAATTTTATAAAACATATGTTCGCTTGTCAAGAAAAAAAAGGGATGTAATCATTCATATTACATCCTTTTTTCTATAAAATTCTTTATTTATATGTATATTTCTCTATTTTTTTACTTATAGTAATTCTTATCTATGCAACCTCTTCTATCTCATGATCTCTTTTATAAAGTCTATCTTTAATAAAGTAAGCTATTTTACAAATAAAATAAGCAATAAATATACCAACTAAATTTATAAATACATCCCCTAAATCAAAGAATCCTCTTTTAAATACATATTGAGCAAGTTCTATATTAAACTCTATAGAGGCAGATAATATAAAGGCTAATACAAAGTTATATTTTCTTAGCACATATCCTATAGGCATAAAGAATATTATATTACCTATTAAATATAACTGCCCTGTTCTATCCCCTCGTAGACCATGTAAAACTGCAAAGGGATCTAACTGGAATCCTCTGGCCATTTTAGGTCTAGCAAATAATAGTATAAACATTGTTCCTACATATAAGCCAAATAAGAATAATTTAAATAGTTTTGAAGTTTTCATTCTAGTTGTTGTTAAGAAAACTTGATATATAAGCATTACACTTGTTAACTTAAAAAAGTTATATATTACAAAACCTTTTTTACCACTCAAATCTATTTTTATAAAAACATCTATGCATTCCTTTACTATTAACTTATAAAATGCCATTGCTAAAAGTACTGAAATTATAAGCAAAATACTTTTTATAAAAAAATTCTTTAATACCCTCTTAGCTGTTTCCATAAAAATCACCCCCAATAATTTATAAATTTTATATTGAATATTAATATTTTTATAGTATAATAACTAAGTGCTTTTTAAAACAAGCCTCTTATATTATTATACTTTAATTTAATCACATGTCTAAAATCAAAAATTTATCCACAGAATTATTTTTTAAAAATTATCCACAGCAATTCAAAATATTTTTTATCCACAAAATAAATAATTTATATTTCTTCACAGTATTTTTCTTTCAAAACAAATTTTAATACACTTTATCCACAAAAATACTACAATTATATTACCATTTAAATTTATATTGGATTTTAATAAGATTTTCTTATTTTAAAAAGGTAATTATGAAATTTTTAGCGTCAAAGGGCTCAGTTAGAATAAATCAATAACTTTTATTAAAATTTATCCACAAAGAAATTATTTTTTCTTAACATAATTTAAAAACTAACTGAGCCCTAACTAAAAGGTAAATTTTAAACAACACATAACTAAAAAGTAGGTTTATTATATGAAAAATATAATTTTCACTTTAAATCTTTAGGTATAAAAAAATAAAAGTCCTATTTAGCTTCAGTTAACCAAAACTAAATAGAACTTATTTTATATTATTAATACTTTATATTAAGTTAAATACTTCTAACTCTCTATTATGTGCTCCTTCTTTTTGTAATTCTACTAGAGCTTTAAGAGTATCTAATGAAGTCATAACTCCTATATTTCTTTCTATTGCCGCTCTTCTTATATGGAATCCATCTCTCTTAGAATCGTTAGCTTTAGTTGGAGTATTTACCACTAAATCTATTTCTTTATTCTTTATTAAATCCATGATGTTTGGAGATTCTTCTCCTATTCTTCTAACTTCCTTAGCATCTATTCCAGCCTCTCTTAATTCCTTAGCTGTTCCTGTTGTTGCTATGAAATTATATCCTAATTTATCTAAATCCTTAGCAAGTTCCATAAATTCTTTTTTATCATGTTTCTTAATAGTAGCTAAGATAGTTTTACCCTTATCTCCAGTGTACATAGAAGCCCCAACAAAGCCTTTGTATAACGCTTCAAAAACATTTCTTCCTACTCCTAAAACTTCTCCTGTGGATCTCATTTCTGGTCCTAAACTTACTTCAACATTAGGAAGTTTTTGAGTTGAGAATACTGGAACCTTAACTGATACTAAATCTGGCTCCTTATAAACTCCTGTTCCATATCCTAAATCTTTTAATCTTTCTCCAAGCATTATTCTCGTAGCTATATCTACTATTGGAACTCCACTTACCTTTGATATATAAGGCACTGTTCTTGAAGCTCTTGGATTAACCTCTATTACATAAAGCTTTCCTTCAAACTCAATAAACTGAATATTTATCATTCCCTTTATTCCTATGCTTAAAGCTAATTTCTTAGTGTAATCTAGAACATCTTCCTTTATCTTATCTGAAATATTTTGAGCTGGGTACATAGTAATACTATCTCCTGAGTGAACTCCTGCTCTTTCTAAATGCTCCATAATTCCTGGAACTAGAACATCTTCACCATCAGATATGGCATCAACTTCTATTTCTCTACCCATTAAGTATTTGTCTATAAGTATTGGATTCTTGGAATCTTTCTCAAAAGCATTTGTCAAATAGTATGTTAACTCTTCTTCATCATGAGTTATTTCCATACCTTGACCACCTAAAACGAAGGAAGGTCTAACTAAGATTGGGAATCCTAATCTTCTTGCTTCCTCTAAGCCTTCTTCTAAGCTCCAAACTCCTTTTCCCTTCGGTCTAGCTATATTAAGTCTTTCTAATAAATCATCAAATTGTTCTCTATCCTCAGCTAGGTCTATTTGATCTGAAGTAGTTCCTAATGTAGGAATATTCTTCTCTTTTAAGAACTTAGCAAGTTTAATAGCTGTCTGACCACCAAATTGAAGTATAACTCCATCTGGATTTTCTTTATCTATGATGTTTAAAACATCCTCTTCAGTTAATGGTTCAAAATAAAGCTTATCTGAAATACTGAAGTCTGTACTTACTGTCTCTGGGTTATTGTTTATAACTATTGTTTCAATTCCTTGCTTTCTAAGTGCCATTACACAGTGAACTGAAGCATAGTCAAACTCTATCCCTTGACCTATTCTTATAGGACCTGATCCTATAACTACAACTTTCTTATTATCAGAAACAACTACTTCGTCATATTGTTCATATGTTGAGTAATAGTATGGTGATAAAGCTTCAAATTCTCCACCACAAGTATCAACCATTTTATAAGCAGGCTTTATATGCCATATATCTCTTAATCTGTAGATTTCATCTGGTGAAACCTTTAGCATATCAGCTATTGCCTTATCTGAGAAACCTCTTCTCTTTAATTTTAATAACCACTCTCTATTTAAATCATCTATTGTGCTTTGCTTAAGCTTTTGTTCTTCTTCAACTAACCATCTGAATTTTTCTAAGAAGAATATATCTATTCCAGTTATTTTTGAAACCATATCTATTCTGTATCCTCTTCTTAGCATTTCAGCTAAAGCAAATATTCTCTCATCATCTGGAGAAACTACCCTTTCTCTTAACTCATACATTGAAAGATCTTTAAATTTTTTATGCTCTAATGAATACTTACCTATTTCTAATGATCTTATACCCTTTAAAAATGCTGCCTCAAAATTACTTCCTATGGCCATTATTTCTCCAGTAGCCATCATTTTAGTTCCTAAAGCTCTATCAGCTCCTTGGAATTTATCAAAAGGCCATTTAGGAATTTTTACAACTACATAGTCTAATGAAGGCTCAAAGCAAGCATATGTCATTCCTGTTACTGCATTTTTTATTTCATCTAATCCATATCCTAAAGCTATTTTAGCTGCAACCTTTGCTATTGGATAACCAGTTGCCTTTGAAGCTAAAGCTGAAGATCTTGAAACCCTTGGATTGATTTCTATTACTGCATATTCAAAGGAATGTGGATTTAAAGCAAACTGAACATTACATCCTCCTTCAATTCCTACAGCATTTATTATATCTATTGATGCACTTCTAAGCATTTGATACTCTTTATCTGATAATGTTTGGCTAGGAGCTACAACTATTGAATCCCCAGTGTGTATTCCTACAGGGTCAATGTTTTCCATGTTACAAACTGTGATACAATTACCAAAAGAGTCTCTCATTACTTCGTACTCAATTTCTTTCCATCCTTTAACACTCTTCTCTAAAAGAACCTGTCCAATTGTACTTAATTGTAATCCTGATGTTAATGTTTCTATTAATTCTTCTTCATTATTAGCTATTCCTCCACCAGTTCCTCCAAGAGTATATGCTGGTCTAACTATTACTGGATATCCAATCTTTCTAGCAAAGGCAATACCAGCGTCTAAATCAGTTATTATTTCACTTTGAATAACAGGTTGATTAATTCTATTCATCATATCTCTGAATAGTTCTCTATCTTCCCCTTCTTTAATAGATTCTATGGAAGTACCTATTACTTTTACATTATATTTATCTAAAATTCCCTTTTCATAAAGCTCAACAGCAAGGTTTAATCCTGTTTGTCCACCCATTCCTGCTAAAAGGGAATCTGGTCTTTCTTTCTCTATTACTTTTTCTACGAATTCAACTGTTAAAGGCTCAAGATAAACCTTATCTGCTATTTCCTTATCAGTCATTATTGTAGCTGGGTTTGAGTTTACAAGTACAACTTCAATCCCTTCTTCTTTAAGAGCTTGGCAAGCTTGAGTACCTGAGTAATCAAACTCCGCTGCTTGTCCTATTATTATTGGACCTGAACCTATTACTAAAACTTTTTTTATATCTTTATTTAATGGCATATTACTTCCTCCTTATAGTGCATACTTCATAAACTCATCAAAAATGTATTCGCTATCCTTTGGTCCTGGACATGCTTCTGGGTGAAATTGAACTGAAAATATTGGTAATTCTTTATGTTTCATTCCCTCAACTGTTCCATCATTCATACTTACATGAGTTATTTCCATATTTTCTGGTAAAGTAGCAACATAGTATCCATGATTTTGTGATGTTATATGAACTCTGTTATTTATTAAATCTTTAACTGGATGGTTACATCCTCTATGACCAAACTTAAGCTTCTTAGTTTCTCCACCTAAGGTTAAAGCTAATAATTGATGTCCTAAACAAATTCCTACTATTGGTTTCTTCCCAACTATTTTCTTTATCTCATTTACTGCTTCTCCCATATCCTCTGGGTCTCCAGGTCCATTTGATAAAAATACTAAGTCTGGATTTATTTCTAAAACTTCTTCTGCCTTAAAGTCATAAGGGAATACTGTAACATTACATCCTCTTTTTACAAAGTTTCTAATAATGTTTTGCTTTATTCCAAAGTCGATTATAGCTACTTTCTTTCCTTCCCCTGAGATTTCATATTTTTCATTAGTTGAAACTATTGAAACAGCATCTCTATTTGAGAAAGCTTCTAACTTATCTTTAACATCTTCTAAGTCTGAATTATCTAAAACTATAATTCCCTTCATTGTCCCATTATTTCTTAAGATTTTTGTTAAGGCTCTTGTGTCTATACCATCTAATCCTAAAACCTTATTTTGAGCTAAGTAAGTTTCAAGCTCTAATTCACATCTAAAATTATTTGGATACTGACATTTTTCTCTCACTATGAATCCTCTTACTTTAGGCTCCTTAGATTCTAAATCCTCTAAGTTAATTCCATAGTTACCTATTAAGGGATAAGTCATAGTTACTATTTGTCCATAATAAGAAGGGTCAGTTAAAACCTCTTGATACCCTGTCATTCCTGTGTTGAAAACTACCTCTCCAACACACTCCTTTAAATATCCAAAGGCTTTACCTTCAAATACTACGCCATTTTCTAATATAAGCTTTGCTTTCATTTCTAGACCTCCTATTTAAAATCATATTTAAAAAACACACTTTAAAAGGTCTTAATTCCATTGCCATCATTCTAAATGTTATTTAATTAAAAGAAAGAGGTACTAGAGCGATTGCGTAAAAAATCAATCACTCTAATACCTCTTTTTCTCTTTTATATGGAATTGTATTAAAATACAAAGCTATTTCATTTTTTAATTTCATCTGTTTTTTTGTACAACAAAAAATTCTATTTAACATAATTATACCTCTTTCTGGCCTCACGGGACCAATTTAAAGTGTATTTTTATCTTATTGATAAATTCTTATTATCAATTTTAGTTTATTAAATTTATATAGTCAAGTCCATTTTATAAATTTAACAGGTTTTAACAGTAAAATTTATTTTTCCCACAAAAAGTTAAGGTGCTAGATGTAAAACACCTAGCACCTTAACTTAATTTCAAACCTATACCTACTTCATTGTCCTATTGAAGCAATTATAATTATTATACATATAGAGCATTTTGTCAATGGAATTCATTGAAATTCTATAATTATTTCGTCAATTCTCTACAATTTTTATGATTATTAAATTTTATTAAAGCCTTTATAAAATTCACCTTTAGATAATAAAAAGCATAGTTTAATACTAAATAAAAATTTTATAGGAGATACTTATGGAAATAATTTATCCAAATGATTTTGTTAGATTTTTCAACGAAGATGAAGAAGTAGATGAAGTAGGTGAGTTTGAAGTCTTACCTGAGGATACAGAAAACTCCTTTGAAAGATACTACACTGGTAATGAAGATACATTTAATGATGACTATCCTATGAATTATAGAAATTCTGACAATGATTCTAAATTCTCAGTAATACCACCAGTTATTAAAAATATTCCTGATAATATTGCAAATGTACCTGCTGTTATACAAGACCTACCTTATGCAATAAAGGATATGGGAAATGACTTAATGCATAGCGCACCTGTTGGATATATGTCAAATATGCTTCCTATACCAACTAATTGGCAAAGTCCTCAATCCCCTTCACCAATGGGACCACCTCCATCTTATATACCATCAAAAAAAGATGCAGGTGTTCAAAATTTTGGTCAAGGAAGTGGAAATCCAAATGCAAAAAATGTTAGTTCTGGCTCTATAAGATTTTGTCTATATAGATTCACTTATATTTGGCAAACTAATGGAAGAAGCTATTGGGCTTACTTAACTAGAGTTGATAGAAGATCAGTTTCTGGATGGCGTTGGGCTGGCTTTAGATGGGTTTACTTTGGAGTTGATTTAAGAAGAATTGATTCCTTTATTTGTTACTAAATAATAAAATATTATTTATTTCAAACTTTTATCCCTTAATCTACTAAAATCTATTTAATTTTTTATTTTTCTAAACTAAAAGCCTTTACTAATTAACTTTAATCATTTAAATGTTCTTACGCCCCCTATAATAACATTTTTAAAGTTAATTAGTTAAAGGCTTAATTTTATTTTTAGTATGATACTAATTTTATATAACTAAACTTCCATATTCTATTTTTAAACTTTTATATTTTAAATTAGAATTTTTTTATATTACTCATTTTTAGATAAATTTAAATCCTCAAATTTAATATCAGCTAAAGTATCTTTTATCTTCTCAGAAGAGGATAATTCACCATATTTATCAACTTCTTTGCTATTCTTAATATCATGATTTAAAGAGCCTGGCCCATTTATACATCCACCTTTGCAAGCCATTCCTTCTAAAAAGTTTCCCTGTGCTCTTTTTAATTTTGCTAATCTAAGTTTTATATCACAATCCTTAATTCCATCTCCAATTATAGGTCTAAAATCTACTTTTATTCCTTCGCTATCTATAAGATGTTTCACTGATTCAGTAACTCCTCCACTTCTAGCAAAAAGTCTTCCATAAAATGAACCATGCTTAGTATCACTTTCTTCACATTCGTCGATTTTAATATTCCTAGAGTCAAGTAAAGCTAAAAGCTCCTCAAAGGTTAATACGTAATCAACATCTCCACTAACCTCATTTCTCTTAGCTTCTGTTTTCTTTGCAATACAAGGTCCTATGAATACAGTTTTAACATCTTTATTTTGAGATTTTATTAACCTTGCCATAGCTACCATAGGAGATACAGTATTAGATATACACTCCTTAAGCTCTGGATAATTTTTTTCTATATAAGAAACAAAGGCAGGGCAACAACTTGTTGTCATGAAGTCTAATTCACCTTTTTCTTTAAATTCATTACATTCATGAACAGCCACCAAATCTGCTCCTAAAGCTGCTTCAAACACATCTTCAAATCCTAATTTTTTTATAGCAGTAATCACTTTACCAATCTTACTATGATTAAATTGAGATGATATAGCTGGTGCCACAATGGCATAAACTTTCTTCTCATCTTTAAGTAATCTTATAACATCTACTAAATAAGATTTGTCCATTATAGCTCCAAAAGGACAATCAACTACACAGGCTCCACATTGAATACATTTTGAATCATCTATGACAGCTTTTTTACTATCAACATCATAAGATAATGCTTTTGGAATACAGGCTCTCATACAAGGTCTCTTCACCTCAGCTATCGCATTATAAGGACAAACCTCTTTACATTTTCCACATTCCTTACACTTTTCATAATCAATTTTGCATTTTCTATTATCAAAACTTATAGCTCCAAAATTACAACTATCTCTACATTTCTTAGCTAGGCATCCTCTACATGCATCAGTAACTATAAATCTGTTAACAGGACATTCATCACAGGCTATATCTATTACTTCTATCATGTTTTCTCTATTTTCATGTCCACCTAAAGCTAGTTTCATTCTTTCTTCAACTATAGCCCTTTCCTTATATATGCAACATCTTACATTAGGTTTTAAATCATCTACAATTTCTTTTGCTATATTAAGCTTTTCTTTGTCTAAAGTGCCATCAAATTCTTTCTCTGCTATCCTTTTTAAAACCTCATATTTAAGAACTTGAACAGCAGTGTCAAACTTTATATATTGCTTGTTAGCATCCTTTATAGCCATAAAACTCCCCCACAAAATAACTATTGTAGCGTAGATATTATATTAAGATTTAAAGAAAATGCTATTTATTATTTTTTAGAGACAAATTTATTATCCTTAATATAAAATCTCCATAAAAAATCCCTAGCTTCCTCAGCATAATCTATGCCTATTCTCTTTGCTTCAACAATAGAAAAATCCTTTTTAATTAAGGAGTCATCTTCAACATAAATCTCTTCGCTACTAATAGTATTTATGCCATTCTCCCCCTTATCTATTCCTAAAGCCATGCATAATTTTGATGGACCATTAGAAAAATTTTTCTTTTCGTAGCTTGATAACTCTTCATAACTCTTCTTATATCTTAATTTACTCATTTCTTCTATTCCCTCTAAAGGCTCAATTCCTCTTATAAGTACTCCTCCTGCCACGTCTTTTTCTTCACTTATTAGATTTAAGCAGTGATACATTCCATAAATTATATAAACATATACAGTTCCCGGATCTGCATAAAGAGTTTCTGTTCTATTAGTTCTCTTGCCACCGTAAGCATGAGAAGCTTTATCTATAGCTCCTATATAAGCTTCCGTCTCAACAATCTTTCCTTTTAAAGTAACTCCATTAATCTTTCTAACTAAAACTTTTCCTAAAAGTTCTTTAGCTACAGTTAATGTATCTCTATTATAAAAATCCCTTCCTAATCTCATAAAGCACCTCTTCCATAATTCTCTTTTATAAAACTATTAGTTATACAATTTTATCTTTACTTACTAATTATAATTCTATACAATAACTTCTTAGTTTTATAAATTATTTAAATTTAATAGTAAAAAATATATCTTTTTACTGCTAATAAATTGAATATTAAACCTAAAAAAATATTGAATTAACATAAAATTCTTAATAACCAAAATAAAAAGCACTTTAACAAAAGTTTAAGTGCTTTTTATTTATAATATCTCTTTTTATTTGATTTTACATAATAATAAAATATTAAAATTTATTTATAATACTTATTACTAAAAATTTTTTTGATTTAATTTTTCATATAAATCTATTATTTCATTTGCCAAATCTTTTAATGTCATAGTAGTCATCAATTGATCCTGTGCATGAATTAATAGCATGGATATTTCTATTTTATTGTCACTAGCCTCATCTTGAATCAAAGCTGTTTGTGATTTATGAGCTTTACCTAATTGTATTGATGCTTTTTCTATTAAGCTTCTAGCCCCGTCTACATCTCCTGCTTTAGCAAGCTGAATAGCTTCCATGGCATAACTTCTAGCTTCTCCACTATGAATTATTAAATCCATGATTATTTCTTTCATTTTCCCATACTTCCTTTTTCATAAATTAAAATCTCTTTACCCTTAAACACCTAAAATATTTCTTTAATATATGAAATTTAATTTTATAAGATTATATAATTTATCTAATTTGACCATTTCCATAAATTATATACTTATTTGTTGTTAATTCCTTAAGTCCCATTGGTCCTCTAGCATGTAACTTTTGTGTACTTATTCCAATTTCAGCACCAAATCCAAATTCTCCACCATCAGTAAATCTTGTTGAAGCATTTACATATACAGCAGCTGCATCAACTCTTTGAAGGAATTTCTCTGAATTAAAATAATTTTTAGTAACTATTGATTCTGAATGTTTTGTTCCATATTTATTTATATGAGAGATAGCCTCATCTAAATCTTTAACAACCTTAACTCCAAGGATATAGTCTAAATATTCTTTTCCCCAATCCTCTTCAGTTGCTAAGTTTATATCATTCACAATTGCCTTAGTTTTTTCACAACCTCTTATTTCAACGCCTTTTTCTTTTAAAGCCTTTATTGCTACTGGTAAAAATTCTTCCGCTATTTTCTCATTAACTAATAGTTTTTCAGCAGCATTACATACAGCAGGTCTTGATGTTTTAGCATTTACTATTATATCTACGCCCATATTTATATCAGCTTCATCATCTATGTATATATGACAATTTCCAACTCCAGTCTCTATTACAGGTACTGTAGCATTATTTACTACGGCCTTTATAAGTCCTGCTCCACCTCTTGGAATTAAAACATCTAAATAATCATTTAATCTCATGAAATCTGTAGCAGTTTCTCTTGAAGTATCCTCTAATATTTGAACTGATCCCTCTGGAAGACCTGCTTCCTTTAAGGCATCACTAATAATCTCAACTATTTTTAAGTTAGAATTTATAGCCTCACTTCCTCCTCTTAAAATAACAGCGTTTCCTGTTTTTAAACATAAGGCAGCAGCATCAGCAGTTACATTAGGTCTTGCTTCATATATTATTCCAACTACTCCTAATGGTACTCTTTGTACACCTATTCTAAGGCCATTAGGTCTCTTAAACATAGATGTAACTTCTCCTATTGGATCATCTAATTTAACAACATCTGCTACAGCATTTGCTATAGATTTTACTCTTTCCTCATCTAATTTTAATCTATCAAGCATTGCATTAGATGTTCCCTTTTCAATTGCCTTTTCAAGATCTTTTTTATTTTCTTCTAATATCTCATCACATCTTTTTATTAAGGATTCACTTATTTTTAATAATCCATTATTTTTTTCATTAGTAGATGCAAATGAAAGTGTGTAAGAAGCTTCTTTTGCTTTTTTACCTTTTATAATAAGTTCATTATTCATTTTTATTCCCCCTTCTTAGCTACAAACATAGTTCCTATATCTTCACCATTTAATATGTCAATTAATATTTCTGGATTTTCTCCATTAGCTAAAATCATATCTATTCCATTACTTGTTGCTACCTTAGCTGCTGAAAGCTTAGTTACCATTCCGCCTGTTCCTCTATTACTTCCAGCTCCCCCTGCACATTCTTCTATTTCAGGAGTTATTTCATAAACTTCTTTAAGCATCTTACTATCCTCATTAGTTCTTGGATCTGAATCGTAGAAACCATCTATATCAGATAATATTATTAAAGTATCTGCATTTACTAAAGTAGAAACTATAGCTGAAAGATTATCATTATCTCCAAAGTTTAATATGTTTTGTATCTCATCTATTGATATAGCATCATTCTCATTAACTATAGGTATAATTCCTTTTTCTAATAAAGTATCAAATGTATTACATACGTTATTTTTCATTCTTTCATTTTCTAGTACATCTCTAGTTAAAAGAACTTGTGCCACAACATGACTATATTCTCCGAAAAATTTATTATATATATGCATTAAAGCACACTGTCCAACAGCAGCTACAGCTTGCTTTTCTCTTATAGTCTCTGGTTTTTTCTCAAGTCTAAGTTTTCCAACTCCAACTCCAATTGCTCCTGATGAAACAAGAACAACTTCTTTTCCCATATTACATATATCTGAAATTACTCTAGATAATTTTTCTATTCTCATTAAGTTTACACTTCCATTTTCATAAGTTAATGTAGAAGTTCCAACCTTAACAACTATTCTTTTACTATCTTTTAATGCTTTTCTCATTTGTAGGTTTCCCCCTTTTTATTTATAAAAATTATTTTTCCATTAAATCATAAGTATATTATATTCTAATACGTTAAATCATGAAACTACCCATTTATAATTTCTCCACCATTTACGTGTATTGTTATACCTGATATGTATGATGCTTCATTACAAGCTAAGAAAACATAAGCTCCAGCAAGCTCTACTGGTTGCCCTGCTCTTCCCATAGGTGAATTAACTCCAAATTCAGAAACTTTCTTTTTATTCATTGAAGATGGTATAAGAGGTGTCCATATAGGTCCTGGTGCCACAGCATTAACTCTAATTCCATTCTTAACTAGCATCGTTGCTAAGGTTCTTGTCATTGTGGTTAAAGCACCCTTAGTACATGAATAATCAAAAAGTATCTCATTTCCTCTATAAGCTGTAATAGAAGTGGTATTTATTATTGAACTTCCACATTCCATGTATTTAACTGCTGCCTTTGTCATATAGAAAGTTCCAAAAACATTTATTTTAAAAGTATTTTCTATTTGCTCTGGTCCAATATCATCTAAAGTTTTAGAATCATGTTGAACTGCCGCATTGTTAACTAATATATCAAGTTTTCCCCACTTTTCAATGACCTTCTTTACACTTGAAGTGCAGAAATTAATATCAGAAATATTTCCTTTTATAACTAAAGCCTCAGAACCAGCACTTTCTATAAGTTCCTTAGTCTTATTAGCATCCTTATCCTCTTCATCTGATAGATATATTATACAAACTTTAGCCCCTTCTCTTGCATAAGCTAAGGCTACAGCTCTTCCTATTCCACTGTCTCCACCTGTTATTATGGCTACCTTATTCTTAAGTCTTTTTCCATCATTTATATACTGTGGTAAATCATATATTGGTAGTGGATTCATTTCATCCTCTACTCCAGGATGAATACTTTGATTTTGAACTGGAAATGTTGTTGGGAATAATTTTTCATTACTCATAAATAATTTCCTCCTTAAAAACTTTATTTTAAATTTAATTATTTATAAGCTTATTATTCTCAATTATTTTTTACTTATAGCTTTATTTTGTATTTTCTTTACTATCTTTGCATTTAAAGTCGTGGGAGACACTTTAGATAAAAATACTAATACCTTATTCATAATCCCAGGAATACATATTGCCTTATTGTTCATCAAAGCCTTATAACCATATTCAGCCACTTCTTTGGCACTCATTGCTACATCTAAATCTCCCTTTCCAGCTCTCTTAGAAAAGTTCGTCTTAGTAGCTCCCGGGCAAAGGGTAACCACATTAATTCCTTTATCCTTAACTTCTTCTCTTAATGCCTGAGAAAATGATAAAACATATGCTTTACTAGCGTAATAAACTGATATTAATGGGCCTGGTTGATATGCTCCAGTAGAAGCAACATTTAAAATTCTCCCTTCCTTTTGATCTAGCATATCTTTTAAAATAAGCTTAGTTAATTTGGTTAAACTTATAATATTTACATTGATTATATCTAATTGCTTTTGCCAATCTATTTCATTAAATTCTCCATTTAATCCTATACCAGCATTATTTATTAATATATCTACTCTTCCTACCTCAGTTTTAATTTTCTCATATAAGATATCTATGTCTTCACTTAAACTAAAATCAACTTTATATATGTAAGCACTTACATATTTTTTCTTTGAAAACTCTTCTAACTCTATTAATTTTTCTAAATTTCTTCCTACCAATATTACATTATAATGATTTTCCATAAATATTTTTGAAAATTCATATCCAATTCCACTAGTAGCCCCTGTTATTAAAACTGTTTTTTTCATAAAAATTCCCTTCTTATAAATAAATCCTTAATAAAACATTTATTATGTTTTTTGCTAATATGTCAAGTTTTTTTCTGTAAACCTTTATTTAAAAAACCTTTATTAAACGTTTAACATATGATATAATAACATTTGCATCAATAGATGTGGGAGGGTGAGGGAGATATTTTTGAAAAGGAGAAAGGATGAATAACTTTTTTAAACTTAAAGAACATGAAACAAATATAAGAACAGAATTACTTGCTGGTCTTACCTCATTTTTTGCTGCAGTTTATATAATTGTAGTAAATGCTAGCATACTTAGTGATGGTGGAGTATCTATGGAACCACTTATAATAGCTACAGTATTAGCATCATTAATTGGATGTGTACTAGTTGCACTTTTAAGTAATGCTCCTCTTATTATAATGCCTGGTATGGGTATTAATGCACTATTTACTTATACCATAGTAAATACTATGGGACTTACATTCCAACAAGCTTTAGCAGCTGTTATAGTAGCTGGTATTTTGTTTATTGTGGTAGCGGTTACACCTTTAGCAGATATGTTAACTAGTTCAATACCAACCTCATTAAAAGAAGCAATAACAGTTGGAATTGGTATTTTTATTACTTTCTTAGGATTACAAAAGGCTGGCTTAATAGTAGGAGATGCCTCAACACTTGTTAAATTAGGTGATATTTCATCTAAAGAAGTTATAGTATTCTTCATAACTATGATACTAATGCTAGTTTTATTTATAAAAGATGTACCAGGTTCATTCTTAATAGGAATTTTATCTGGAACAATTATATCAATGTTATTTGGAATTGTTGATTTATCAAATTTTCAATTCTCATTACCTAATTTCAGTGAATATAAACAAGTTTTCTTATCAGCTAATTTTAGTGGAATAACTTCAATTTCATTTTGGATTGCAACCTTCTCACTAACTTTAGTCCTAGTATTTGAAAACATTGGTTTACTTCATGGACAAATTGATGGTATGTTAAAACAACCAAGTAAAAGACAAAGAGCTCTTAACGCTGTTGCCTTTACTACTATAATTTGTGGTATCTGTGGTACTAGTCCTTCAGTTTCAACTGTAGAAGGTAGTGCAGGAATAGCAGCAGGTGGTAAAACAGGATTAACTTCTATATTTACAGGATTTTTATTTTTAATATCAATCTTCTTTATACCAGTTATATCACTTATTCCAAACTCAGCAATAGCTCCAGTCTTAATAATAATTGGAGGCTTAATGATTCAAAATATAGTTTCAATAAACTTTGAAGACTTCACTGAATCATTCCCAGCATTCCTTACTTTAACTATAATACCTTTAACATTTAGTATAGTTGATGGTATTGCTTTTGGATTTATAGCTTATCCTATTTGTAAGTTAGCAACAAAGAAGTATAAAGATGTATCTATCCCTATGTACGTTATATCAGCAATCTTTTTAGTATATTTTGTACTTCACGCTACACAAATATAGCTTTAAATTATAAATTAAACTCCCTTATTAATATCAATAAGGGAGTTTTTTTATATACTGATTATATATATTAAATTAGGAGTTAATTTTATGGAACTATTTAACTTACCTCCTGACCAACTGAATCTTCTTTGTATTTTAATAGCAAAAGATTACTCTACTAGATATAATGCTGATGAACTCAATGTTTTAGGTGATTTTCTTATTGCCTTAGGTTCTAACATAGTTGTATACTCTGCTAGCTTTTCCTATTTTGATAATTTAAGAGCTCAATCAAATAACTCAATTAATAATTCAAACAATATAAATAAAGACTAACACAGCTGTGTTAGTCTTCATTTATATAATTAATAATATATCCAAATTCTATATATTATTTACTATTATTCTCCTAAGAACATTTTCATATCATCTTCTACATTTGTAATTCCACCAATTCCAAAGTTCTCAACTAAAACTTTAGCTACGTTTGGTGATAAGAATGCTGGTAAAGTTGGTCCTAAGTGAATGTTTTTAACACCTAAGTGTAATAATGATAATAATACTATTACAGCTTTTTGTTCATACCATGCTATGTTGTAGCTTATTGGTAATTCATTTACACTATCTGTTCCAAATACTTCAGCAAGTTTTAAAGCTATTACAACTAATGAGTATGAATCATTACATTGTCCTGCATCTAAAACTCTTGGAATTCCATTGATATCTCCAAGTGGTAATTTATTATATTTATATTTAGCACATCCAGCTGTTAATATAACAGTGTCTTTTGGTAATTTTTCAGCAAATTCTCTATAGTAATCTCTTGATTTAGCTCTTCCATCACATCCAGCCATTACGAAGAATCTTCTTATTGCACCTGATTTAACAGCATCAACTACTTGGTCAGCTAAAGCAAGTACTTGGTTATGAGCAAATCCACCTACGATTTCCCCTGTTTCAATCTCTGTTGGAGCTTTGCAAGTCTTAGCTAACTCTATTATTTGTGAGAAATCTTTGTGTCCATTTTCATCAGCTGTTATATGAATACATCCTTCATATCCTACAGCACCTGTTGTGAATATTCTTCCTCTATATGAGTCTTGAACTGGTGTTATACAGTTTGTTGTCATTAATATTGGTCCATTAAATGATGCGAATTCTTTATTTTGTAACCACCATGCATTACCATAGTTTCCTGCAAAGTGAGAATATTTCTTGAATTTTGGATAGTAGTGTCCTGGTAACATTTCACCATGAGTATAAACATCTACTCCAGTTCCTTCTGTTTGTTCTAATAGCATTTCTAAGTCTTTTAAATCATGTCCTGATATTAATATTCCTGGGTTATTTCTAACTCCTATATTAACTTTTGTTATTTCTGGATGACCGTAAGTTGAAGTGTTAGCTTCATCTAATAATGCCATTCCATCAACACCGAATTTTCCTGTTTCTAATGCTAAAGCTGTTAATTCATCTGCACTTAATGAATCATCTAATATTTTAACTAAAGTTTCTGCCATAAATGCATGAACTTCTTCTTTATCATGTCCTAAATTCATAGCATGCTCCATGTATGCTGCTAATCCTTTTAATCCATACATAATAAGCTCTCTTAAACTTCTTATATCTTCATTTTCTGTAGCTAAAACTCCTACTTGTGAAGCTTTTTCCATCATTTCCTCACTAGTTGTAGCTGTCCAAGTTGCACATCCTTTGAAGTCTGATCCAACTGGATTTCCACCCTTAGCTTGTACTCTTTCTTTTAGCTCTTCTCTTGCTACTAAAGTATCTTTAACTCTTTTTTCTATTGCTTTAAAATCAAAGTTTGCATTAGTAATAGTAATAAATAGGTTATCTATTATCATTCTGTTTATTTTTTTATCTACTATTCCTACTTTTCTTCCTTCATTAGCTACTGTAGCTAATCCTTTAGTAACAAAAATTAAAAGGTCTTGTATTTTTGCTACATCTTCAGTTTTTCCACAAACACCTCTTACAGTACAGCCTTTGCATCCTGCTGTTTCTTGACATTGAAAACAAAACATACTCATTTTAAATTCCTCCATGTTCTTTATTTCTTTATGTAAAATTCTTTTAAGATTCTTTTTTATTAGTAACTTTCCTAGTCACCTTACATCTAAGATTATACACAGGGTTTTTAAGTAACTCGGTAACTAAAGTTACCTATTTGATAAATTTATTTAACTTTATAAAATTATGTATATAAACCTTAATTTATTGAATATTTATACATTATTCATTATTTTTATGCAATTTTTCATTGATTTTATACATTTTATTGTGTATAATAGGCTTTGTACTAATTGATTTGTTTATTAAAAAGGGGGACTAAAATTGAAAACTAAATATAAATCGTCTGATTTATTAAAGTTTATAATTCCATCTTTATTAGGAGTAATTTTATTTATGGTTCCTATAAATGATGGTGGAAATATAACAATACCAGTAGCCTTTTTCACAACTAGACTTAAAGATTTAATAGGTGATTATTTACCTACTTTATCAATGATAGTTGTTGTAATAGCTGCTTCATTAACAATAATAACTAAAGCATTTAAGCCAAAATTTATAATAGAAAATAATTTTTTAAATTCATTATTAAATGTTAATTGGATTTGGACAATTGGAAGAATCTTAGGTGGATTATTTATAATATCAGCATTTACTAGATTTGGACCTGAAATAATAAAGTCTGATTTAACTGGGGCGTTTATATTAAATGATCTACTACCAACACTTATAGTAGTATTCTTCTTTGCAGGATTATTCTTACCACTTCTTTTAAACTTTGGTTTATTAGAATTCTGTGGTGCCTTACTGACTAAGATAATGAGACCATTATTTAAACTACCTGGCCGTTCATCAATAGACTGTATGACTTCTTGGTTAGGTGATGGAACTATTGGGGTATTACTTACTTCAAAACAATATGAAGAAGGATTTTATACTGAGAGAGAAGCTTGTATAGTTAGTACAATGTTCTCAGTTGTTTCAATAACTTTTAGCTTTGTTGTTTTATCACAGGTTGGATTAGAGAATATGTTTATTCCATTCTATTTAACTGTTACTTTTGCTGGAATAGTTGCCGCTATAATTCTTCCAAGAGTTTGGCCTCTTAGCAAAAAACCTGATGCTTATTTCAACAATGCAGAACCTAAGAATGTAGAAGATGTTCCTGAAGGATTTACTCCTTTCACTTTTGGAGTTTTTAAAGCAGTTGAAAAAGCCCAAAATGAAAGTAGCTTAAAAAAATTCTTTGCTGATGGAATTAAAAACGTACTTGAAATGTGGATAGGAGTTTTACCTGTAGTTATGGCAATGGGTACATTAGCTCTTATGATAGCTGAGTACACTCCTGTATTCCAATGGCTTGGTGTTCCTTTCATTCCTTTATTTAAGATTTTAGGAATTCCTGAAGCTTCCGCTGCTTCTCAAACTGTTATAGTTGGATTTGCAGATATGTTCTTACCATCAGTTATAGCATCAAAAACTATTTTAAGTGATATGACTAAATTTGTAGTTGCTTGTGTATCAGTAACTCAACTTATATACTTATCAGAAGTTGGAAGTGTTATTTTAGGATCAAAAATACCACTAAACTTAAAAGAATTATTTATGATTTTCTTAATGAGAACACTAGTTACTCTACCAGTTATTGCACTTGTAGCACACTTATTGTTCTAAATAAGTAAAAGAGATTGTCTTAAAAACAATCTCTTTTTTATTTACCTTGGATTTTTTACACTTAAAGTGCTTACTGCATTTGGAGTTACTAAAAACTCAATTATAAGGTTATTATATGCAGGTTGCATAGTTCCTACCTTAACTCCAACATAAATCTTATAGTTAAATTCACACTCATTATCTGCCTTAGCCTTAAATACTTCTAATACTTCCACATCTTTTAAACAATAATACATATCACTTTTATATAACTTTGTTATTTCAGCTTTAATATATGGATTTAATAAAGTGATTATAAAATTATTTACTAAAGGATCATTATCATTTAAAATACTCTCTTCCATATAAATATTGTTATTATTGTTTGGTGTATTTTCCATGCGATTATTAATATAATCCTTAAGTGTTCCATAGTTTTCAATCTTATTAAGCTCTTCATAAGCAGATATAAATCTCACTATTATATTGCTATTTAATAAATCATCATTATCATCTAAAAACTTTCTATCTCCATATGCTATAGCAGCTAGTGCTAAAGGTAACTCTTTTCTAAATATTCTATCTCTCTTTATGGCCTCTTCTCTTCCTTGATTTCCATCAACATATAAGTATATTTTTAAGATAAATCTATTGTTTCCTCTTTTCCAAACTCCAAAAACTTCATCTCTCGCTGATGAGTTTATTTTGTCATAAGCATATGCTAAAGCTACTGTAAGAAATAACTCTCCAGTATCATCATTATGAGTTAATGTGTACTTTCTTCCCTCTATTGGTTTTTCATCTGTAATTCCATTTCTAAATTCAACGCTTAACATTTTAGGATCAAACATAACTTAACACCTCAAAAATATAATATTAGCTATTCATTATATGAAATTTTAACTATTTCTATAACTAATCTGATGAAATATATATATGTTACTGATAAAATAATTGTGAGAATAAATATTGGAGGATTTTTTATGGCTATGACAGAAAAAGAAAAAATGATATTAGGTCTGCCTTATAACCCTGCTGACCCAGAATTAACTAAAGGTAGAATTAGAGCTAGAATTTTATTTCAGAAATTTAATAAATTAGACTTACCTGATAATGAAGAGAAAGCTGATAAAACTTTTAAAGAAAGAAGTAGTATATTAAAAGAACTTTTAGGTTCAACAGGTGAAAGCATATATATGGAACCTAACTTCAAATGTGATTATGGTTATAATATATCAGTAGGTAATAACTTTTACGCAAATTTTGATTGTGTAATGCTTGATGTTTGTAAAATTACCATAGGAGAAAATTGTTTCTTTGCCCCTGGAGTTCACATTTATACAGCTACTCATCCAATTGATCCTATTGAAAGGCTAAACTATGAATTTGGTAAGCCTGTAACCATAGGTAATAATGTTTGGATTGGAGGACATGCTACAATAAATCCAGGTGTAACTATAGGAAATAATGTAGTGGTAGCCTCTGGAGCCGTTGTAACTAAGGATGTCCCTGACAATGTAGTAGTAGGTGGAAATCCAGCAAAAATAATAAAAAAAGTTTGTGCTAAATAATCATAATTATTTTATAAATAGGAAAGCTAAAACTTATAAGGAGGGTTCGTTATGAAAAAAATTATATTAGCAGGTGGTTGTTTTTGGGGTGTAGAAGAATTTCTTTCTAGAATCAATGGTGTAGTAAGCACTGAAGTTGGATATGCTAATGGACGTACTGAAAATCCTACTTATGAAGATATATGCACTAAAAATACTTACTTTGCTGAAGTTTGTCTTGTAAATTATGATGAAAACATAATATCACTTAAAGAATTATTAGCTAAGTTTTGGACAATAATAGATCCAACCTCATTAAATAAACAAGGCAATGATGTTGGTAGCCAATATAGAACTGGCATTTACTATGTAGATCCTTCAGATTTAGAAGAGATTTTAAATAGTAAAGAAGAACTTCAAAAATCTTATTCAAAAAAAATAGTGACAGAGGTTAAGCCCTTAGAAAACTATTATAAAGCTGAAGAATATCATCAAAAATATCTTAAAAAGAATCCTAATGGGTACTGTCACATAAAATTAGATTAAACTAAGTAACTTCAACTAAGTACTTTTTGAAATTAGAAATTAAATCTTTAGACTCATTTGAAATTTTAGCAACATGATTAACAATATTGTCTATATGGCATAACTCAGTTTCTATACTAGAATTTTGTTTCCTTAACTTATAAGCCCTTTTAGCTAAATGAGAAAGCTTAGTTTTTTCCTTTTTAGTAAAGCTTAAAAGTGGTATTCTAGATACATAGCCTGAAGTTATCATGTTGCTTCTTATTAATGCTCCCCTAACAAGATAAGTTACTAGGGATGAATTTAAATAAGCTAGTAACCACCAAACCTCTTCTGATTCACATATTATATTAGGATTGACTCCAAAGGTGGAGTTTTTAGGCAATATACATGCATTAAAGGAAACCCCCATAGATGAACAGGTTATACCACTTTTATAAAGAACTTCTTTATTTCTAACATTAAAATTTCTATTAATCTTTTCTATTTCTAAAAAATCTTTATGTAGATAAATTACTCTATCTGTATAAAACTTATCTTTTCCTGGATTTTTGTAAAAAGGAATAGTAAATTCATTGCTTTTTTCCTTAGATAAAAACTCTTTATCATTACCTGTTGAGATCCCTGTTACGCATTTAAACTTTTCTCCAAGTCTAATATTATTAAATAAACTCCGTATATCTTCAGGACATTCTATTAAAAACTCTAAATTATCCTTTTTATTTTGCAATACAATTTCTTGTAAGTTATAAAGCCTTTCATTACCATTACCTTTTACCCCATTTAATAACTCTTTAAATTCTTCTATGGATTTAGGCCTGTTATTTACAACTATCTTTTCTTGATACTCTTTTCCCTTTCTTAAAATAAGTATGCTTGTCCTAACATCTGCCCCTTGATTATGAAAAAGGCCTCTAGGACACATGGTTATTTCATGTATAGAACATTCCCTAAGAATTTTATTCCTAAGCCTCTTATGATTTTTCGCTGTAAAAAATGAATCATTAGTAATTAATCCAATAACAGCCCCATTCTTTGCCTTATCTATTATGGCAGACATGAACATGCTGTACATATTATGTAATCCAACCTCATTGAAATAATTCTTAAGCCTCTCCTTATTCTCCTTTATAAAATTAACCTCATGACAATTATATGGTGGATTAGCAATGTAATAATCATAGTCCCATGTTTTTGTATTTTTTTGAGAGCAATAATAATTTATAAAATTGCCTTTCTTAAACTCACATCTATAATTGTTTTTATATTTTATTAAATCCATACCTATGGTTTTAATTCCTAAATCACTAAAATAATCAGTTAGCTCCTCTTTTCCACAACATGGATCAAATAAAGTTTTCCCTTTACCATTTATATCTATAATTCTTTTTCCTATATATCTTGCAACAAATTGAGGTGTAGCATAATACCCTATCTCTCTAACATCAATAATTTCCTTATGCTTTATATCAACTGCTTTATATAAATTTTTCTCTTTTCTTCCCATAAAACCCC
Source organism: Clostridium perfringens (assembly GCF_016027375.1). Classification (NCBI taxonomy): domain Bacteria; kingdom Bacillati; phylum Bacillota; class Clostridia; order Eubacteriales; family Clostridiaceae; genus Clostridium; species Clostridium perfringens. The sequence continues at coordinate 389,932 of NZ_CP065681.1, read as the reverse complement.
TCACATCACAAAGAAATATTTTCCCATTATATTTTACCACATATTTCTATTAATTATAATTTTAAGAATCTCTTATAAAACAAAAAGAGTAAAGACTTAATCTTTACTCTTTTCTTTATTTTATAATCCTGATTCTCTAAATTTATGCTCTACAAACTCAGTAAGTCTATGGAATGGCTTTTTAAGAATACATAGTAATAAGAATATTAATAAGAATATTCCTAAAGCTTTCATATCCTTAGATACAGAATTCCATATTGGACCAGCTATAGCTTCTCTAAATCCATCTATAGAATAAGTAAATGGCCATAAAGGTTGTAGAACCTCAAATATTTTTGGATTTGTTTGTATTGGATAAATTCCTCCAGCACCTGCTACTTGGAATACCATTATAACAATGGCTATTGCTTTACCTATGTTTCCAAATAAGGATACTAAAGTAAATATCATTACCGTAAATACAATAGAACTAACTATTGCAAATCCAAACATCAATGGCATATTTGCAGGATTTACTCCTAATATATATATATCCCCTAAAACTACTATTACTGTTTGAATTAATGATATAGTCAAGAATAATAACATTTTACCAAAATGCTTTTGGATAAGATTTAATTTTGTTCCATCTTCAAAATCCTCACACTCTGCTGTTAATAATGATGTAAGTAATAATGAACCAACCCAAATTGCTAAAGTTGTATAAAATGGTGTAAGTCCTACTCCAAATATTCCTGCATCATAAACTTGCTCCTCTTTTACTGTTATAGGAGAGGATATAAATGATGCTATTTCTTCTGGATTCTTACTCATTAAATCTATTAGGTTATTTAAATTCTCCTCAGTTAATCCTGAAGTTTTTTCTATTAATTGACTAATTGCATCTTGGAACTCACTAAGTTTACTTGTTACTTGATCAGCTTGTTGACTAGCTACATCACTACTAGCTATACCAAAAGTAGTTAAAGCATTTAACTGTGGAACAACTACCTTTGTTGTTTCTAATACTGAGTTTGCTGTATCTAATCCACCTTTTAATGAATTTCCAATAGTATTTAAAGCTGGTGCTCCATCATTATAAAAAGTATTTGAAACATTTATTAAAGCTGAGCTTGTTTCAGTACTTATTGTAGAAACAGACTCTATAGCATTAGCTATATTTTCCTTACTTTCATTGTTTGATAATGCTGTTTTTAAAGCAACTAATTGTTCTCTTTCTTTAGATACTAAATCTTTTGCAGTATTTAACTTATTTATTAAATTGCCTATTTTATTATTTGGTATTACGGAATTTATTTTTTCTAAAGCTTTAAGATTATTATCTATACTTTTATTTAATGAATCTGTTAATTTTACTAACTTATCTACAGTTTCAACCATCTTAGTTGTATCCATAGCATTATTTAATTCTTTAAGCTTTGAAAGTAAACTTTGTAATTCCTGGTTTGTTGATTGCATTGTTACAACATCACTGCTAAAACTATTTGATACAGCGTTAACTGTTTGTTGTGTTGAATTTATTAAACTTTTACTTGCCTCAACAGTAGTTTGTAAATTATTTATTTGATCTGTTACCTTTGGTAAATCATTTCTTACACTAGAAAGATAACTACTTAAACTTTTTGAATCTCCATTAGCTTTTTGAACAAAATCTTGAATTTCCTTTAAACTACTATTAGCACTTTGTAATGTATCTCTCACCTTTAATATTTCTGGTTTATTAGTTTCTAACTTTCCACCTAATTGATTTAAAATATCAAAAGCTTCTTTATTTACAGTATCAACAAAGTTAGATTTTATTTCATCTGTAACTTTATTCTTTGCAACATTTGTTATTTTGTTTGCTATAGCATTAGATTTTTCATTTACTTTATAAATTATATCCGGCTTTTGAGGACTTCCTGTAATTAAACTTGTTAATCCCTCTGAGAAATCTGAAGGTATTTCAATCATTGCATAATACTTACCTTCATTTAATCCATAATTTCCTTGCCATGCATCTACAAACTGCCATCCTATAGCATCATTCTTTTTAAGTTCATCAATTACTTCCTTACCTACATTTATCTCTTTACCATTTACCTCAGCGCCCTTGTCATTATTGACAACGGCAACTGGTAAATTCCCTGTATTAACATAAGGGTCCCAACATGCCTTAATGTTAATCCAAGCATAAAGAGATGGTATTATACATAAACCAATGACTATTGCTAAAGCCGCTGGATTTTTCCTTATATTTCTTAAATCTCTTCGAAAGACTTTAAAAATTTTCTTCATAATTCACCTCTTAAAATACAGCTTATTCTGCTATTCCAGATTCTTCAAACATGTCTTCAAATTTTCTAACCCTAGGATTTAAAGGTCCTTTTAATAAATATCCTAGAAGTATAAATACCAATCCCATTATGGTTAAAATAGCAAAATCTAAAATCACAGTACTTACTAAAGGTCCTGCTATAGCTTCCCTATACCCTGATATAGCATAAGTAAATGGGAAAGTTGGTTGAATTATTCTAAAGAATAATGGATCTACTTGTATAGGATATGATCCACCACTACCTGCTAATTGTAAAACCATAAGTATAATAGCTAAGGCTTTACCTAGGTTTCCAAAGACAGACATAAGCGTAAATACAATTATAGTGAACACAGCTGAAGCAAACATTGATACAAAAATTAATAATGCTGTATTTACTGTTTGAACTCCTAAAAGGAACTTATCCCCAAAGGCTACTATGAACCCTTGTAGTATTCCTAAGCTTACGAAAGTTAACATCTTTCCAAAATGTCTTTCTCTTAAATTTATATTCTCACTACCTTCAAATTCAGCTGACTCTGTTTTTAATAATGATATTAATATTAATGAACCAACCCATAGGGCTAATACTGAATATATTGGCGCCATTCCTGAGCCATAGTTAGCTACTTTGTATATTGCATCTACCTCTATATTAAATGGATTTGCAATAAAATCTCCCATAAATTCTGGATTACTTTGTAGTATTCCAACTATTTTTCCAAGATCATCATCACTAACATCTTGAAGTTTTGAACTTAATTCACTTATAACACCTGAAAATTCTTCTAAACTATTTTTTAATTTTTCTGATGTTGAATTTGCAAGCTGAGATCCTTGATTAGCTGTACTTAATAAATTATTTATTTGATCAACTAAACCATTTGCTTTTCCTAATAAATCTGATGCCCCTTTAGTAGCAGTAACAAGTCCATCAGCAATTGTATTTAAAGCCGGTCTTGTATCATTATCAAATCTATTTAAAGAATTATCTACTTGCCCTTCTATTTTCTTAGTTAAATCACTTATTGAACTAAGAAGTCCTTTATCTACATTTTGACCACTATTAACTTTGCTTTGTAAATCATTAAGCTTAGTTTTCTCTTCTGCTAAGGAATTTTGAACATTTTTTAATGAAGTTATCATATTAGCTATCTTTTCATTAGCAATTTTTTTATTAATAGCATCTAAAAAGTTAATTACAGCTGTAACACTATTATCAACTTTATCTATTTCATTAATAGATTTACTTATTAGTGCATTAATCTTAGCAGAACTTGCATCATTAGCCATTGAAGATAAATCATCTAAATTACTTTGTACCTTATCTAATGATGTTTGTGATTCACTTAAGTTTAACCTTATATTATCAAAGGTACTATTTAAAGATTCTTTAGAAGTATTTATTAAACTACCAGTATTCTGAGCATTCTGAGATATATTATTTAAACCACTTGTTATTGATGGCATGGTACTTTGAACTTCTTTTAAATATGTGCTTAAATTTGATGAGTTACTATTTATATTGTTAAGCATATTTTTAATAGCACTCATATTTTTATCTATAGCTATTATAGAATTTTTTAACTTAATAATATTATCTTTATTTTTATCTACATCATATCCTAAATCATTTAATGAAGAAAATGCTGTCTCATTAACAGTAGTTATAAAATTTGATGTTATTTGATTTACAAGAGTACTTTGTGCAACTCCTGTTATTTTACCTGCAACAGGGTTAGCTTTTGTGTTAACCTTGTATATTATTTCAGGCTTTGTAGGATTTTCAGATAAAACACTAGTTAAGTCTTCAGAAAAATCTTCTGGAATCTCTATCATTGCATAATAGGTACCATCTATTAATCCCCTATCTGCTTTTTTCGTATCAACAAATTTCCACCCAATGGCATGATTATTCTTTAATTCATCAATCACTTCATTACCTATGTTCATTTCTTTCCCATTGAATGAAGCCCCTTTATCATTATTTACTACAGCAATGGGAACGCTGCTAGTATTTTCATAAGGATCCCAACATGCCGCTATATTTACCCATGCGTAAAGTGATGGTATAAAGCATATTCCACCTATTATTAAAAGTGCTATCGGATTTTTTATTATTGCTTTCACATCTCTCTTAAACACTTTTAAAATGTTACTCCACTTCATTTAAACACCTCCATTTAATAAAGCTAAAATAAACACATCCCCCTATGTCCTATCTTAAAATTATAAATTTAAAAAGACTTAAAAACTCTTAATTACTATAGTATCAAAAATTAGTTTACAAATAAACCTTTTTGATAGTATTTTATAGATTTTTCTTAATTTATCGTTTTCAAATTACATTGTATTAATTAATTTATTAAATCATTATGTTCTTATTATATATCAATATAATTAATTGATTCCTTTTCTTAAATATTAATTATTTAATCTTAAATAGAATTAAACCTAATTATATTAGTTAAATTCCAAAATAAAAAGGAACATACTAATATGTTCCTTATTGCTGTTTAATTAAATTTTTTTAACGAATTCTGATTTTAAGCTCATAGCTCCAAATCCATCTATTTTACAATCTATGTTGTGATCTCCTTCAACTAGACGTATGTTCTTAACTTTTGTACCCTTTTTTAAAGCTGATGAAGCACCTTTTACTTTAAGGTCTTTTATTATAGTTACAGTATCTCCATCTTGAAGTATATTTCCGTTTGAGTCTTTAACTACTAATACATCCTCATCTGCATTTTCACTTCCTGGAGTCCACTCATAAGCACATTCTGGGCAAACTAAAAGACTTCCATCTTCATAAGTGTATTCTGAATTACATTTAGGGCAATTTGGTAATTTATCCATTATACATATCCTCCGTTCATTAACTAAATTCTCCTTAGTATAAATATTGATTTATACATATAGGGATTTACTTATAGGCTTATATAATATCATAGTCTAATAATAATGACAAATTTTAAGCTTTTTAAAGATAAATTGCTATAATCTTCTAAAATATTGACTAATAATAGAATATATTATAATTTGCTAAATTTTAAAGTTTTTATTCTTATTTTAAGATCCTGATAAAACACTTCCATCTGAGCTAACCACAAAAAGTTCTGAGTTATTACTATCCCCATTCTTTTTAACAATTACTTGATAAACCTTTGCCCCATTTATATCTGTATATTCTTGAAAATTTTCATATGTATTATTAGGATTATCTCCTATTTCTTTTTTTACAAGTTCAACAGCCTTCTCAAAAGTAAATTTTCCATTTACCTTTTCCACTTCTTCCTTTGTAACTTTTGAACTAGCTTCTTCATATATTTTATTAGCTCTAGCTTCTTGATTAGGTAACATATAATTTCCTCTAATTAACTTGCTCATAAATACTTTCGCTTCAAAGTATTTACCTGAATCATAAAGTTTTTGTCCTTCATTTATCTCATCATTTATTTTTTTCGCAAAGTAAAATCTATCTTTCTCATATTCAACCTTGGCTAAAACATCTTTATCTGTTATGGTTTCATATAATCTTATGGCTTCATCAAAATCTTCTCTATTATAAGCATCACGAGCTTTATAGAATATTGTATATTTATCATTTACTTCTTGTTCTTCTGGCTTTTTATTACTATCTTCTTTATTAGAACTATCTTTTTCATTATTTTCTTTGCTTTCTTCTAAATCGCCTGTATTATTTTCTTCTTTTTCATCTTTATTATTTTGATCTTTTTCACTACTAATATGCTCTTCCTTTTCAGCAACACTCTCTTGTTTTTCCTTAAAATAGTTATTATTTAAAACTATTCCTGTAGTTGTTCCTCCAATTAATATTAAACCTATTATAGCTGTAATTATTAGCTTTTTCCTCATTTTTCCCCCTAAACCAACTTATTTATATTACAAATTATTACCTTAAATTATACTATTAGCAATATAAAAAAACTATATAAAAATTAAGTTAAATTTGTAAAAAATAAAGGATTACTTAATTAGTAATCCTCTACTTTTAAGCTTTTACAGCTACTATTAAATTTCTATTTATTGATTGATCTACTCTATGTAAATAATTATGATAAGATGTTTCATCAAGAACTTTAAATCCATTTTCCTCTAAAGCAATAGCTACCTCATCATATTTCATAGTAAATTCATTGTATGAAAGTACTAAACTTCCTTTAGTTTTTAATGCATTATGCCATGCTGGAATCGCTTCTTTTAAAAGCCCTAGTGGACTTCTTTCCATAAGAGAATTTCTATCATTCTTACTTCCATGCTGAACCCCATAAGGTAAATCAGATATTATAATATCACAAGATTTTTTCTTAATAAGAAGATCTGCTTTTCTAGTATCTGAATTAAATAACTGGAATGATTGAACATCTCCTGAATTAAAAGCATTCTTTTCTGCTGCGGCAGTTAAATTAAACACATTAGCTATTTTCTTCTTTTTAGAATCTGACACCTTAGATTTTTCAACTTTATGCTTAAACTTTCCTTCTTTTAAAAATCTAACAACATAAGTTTGAATCTCTTGAGTCCATTGCTCATTTATCTCTATTCCTTTAACATCAAACCCTCTTATGAATCCTTCATATAAAGTTGTACCTTTACCACACATAGGATCTAATAAAGTTATCTTTTTACTTCCTGTTTTACAAGCACTTAAAGCTAAATTTACCATAAGTCTAGTAAATTGCTCATTTGTCTTTCCATTATATTTTAATATTTGAACCATACTTTCAGGGAATGTATGAAAATCTGGGACACTAATAGGTCTTAAAAGATTTCCCTCTACTATTTCAAATAAGGCATAATAAATTGATGAAAAACTTAATGCTTTAAAGTCTTCTTCCTTAAGCTCTCTATTAGTACTAAAGCATATTGATGCTGGAAGACCTAAATTCCCTTCTCCAATCTCCTTTATCTCCATATCATAAGCATCTGCAATTGCTTGTAATTCTGAAACTGCAATCTTAAGCGCTGTATCAAAATAAATACGATTATGACCTGGATTTGCAAGTATCGCATATTTGCTCATAAAAAAATCCTCACTTATTCTTATCTTTTAATTCTATTTTTTATCCATAATATTATAACATCACACACTTCAAATATTAATAAAAAAATGGGATACTTTTAAATAAAAGTATCCCATTTTTTATTATCTTATTTCATCTAAAAAGCTATTCATAATTTCGTTATTCTCACTTGTTAAAACCAAAGTATCATTAGGCTTAATTATTGTAAAACCTTTTGGAATAACAACTTTATTATCTCTTTTTATCATAACAATTAAAATCTCATCTGGAATTTCTGAATCCATAATAGCTTTATTTACAACCTTATTATTTTCTCCAACTTTAACTTCAAAAATGTAATCTTTTATATTATTTTTCATATTATCTTCATGGTTATCATCTTCATAACATATTAAATCTAGCTTCTTTGCAAACCAAGGTATTAACGTTCCCTGAATTGCTACTGAGAATAATGCTATAAAAAATATAATATGAAAAATATCATTTTCAATAGCTGAGGTCTTAGTAATTGCATATATTGCAAAAACTAATGAACCTGCCCCTCTAAGTCCAACCCAAGATATAAACATCTGCTCTTTAATTGGAACTTTAAACCAACTTAATATAGTAAAGACTGCTATAGGTCTGCCTACTAATATTAAAAATATTGAAATAGCTATTCCCTCAAATGCTATGCTTGGTAATTGTGATGGAAAGGCTAAAAGTCCTAACATGAAAAATAAAATTATTTGCATTATCCATGATAATCCATCAAAAAAATGATTCAAACTCTTCTTATGAGGTATTTTTGAATTTCCCATTACTATACCAGCAATAAATACACTTAAATAACCATTTCCACCTAAGAATTCACTTATTGAATAAGCTAAAATAGCTACAGTTATAGTAAAAATAGGATATAAACCCTCAATTTCAAATTCCACTTTTCTTAATATAAAAACTGCAAGTTTTGATAGAAATAATCCTACTGTCACTCCAAAAACTATTTGTTTAAAAATCATTCCTAAAAGACCAATACCTACTGATTCATTACTAGTAATAAAAATTAACATAACACTTGTCAGCATGTATGCCGTTGGATCATTACTACCACTTTCAAACTCTACTAATGTATCAATATTATTTTTTAATTTTAAATTCCTTGAACGAAGAATAGATATAACTGAAGCAGCATCTGTAGAAGCAACAATACATCCTAATAATAAACCCTCAAATATACTTGTTTTTAATACAAAATGACAAAACAATCCTGTAAGTCCTGCTGTTATTATAACACCTAGTGTAGATAACATAATTGAAGGTATAGCTACAGACCTTGCTTTTTTCCATTCAGTACAAAAACCACCATAAAACATTATAAATACTAACGCTATAGATGATAAAGAATAAGTAATATTATAGTTATCAAAATATATACCACCAATTCCATCAGATCCAAATAACATTCCTATTATAATAAATACTAAAAGTACAGGCACACCCCATTTATAGAAAATTTTACTAGATATTATACATGTAAGTAGTACTATACCACTTAGTATCATTAGATTAACCATAATAAATCACCCCCTTAAGCTCTTAATCACAAGCTAATCATATTTATATTATAAACTTAATTTCTAAATTTCTGTTTATCTTAATATAGAAATCTTAAGATTTTATGTGTTTTATTAAAATATAACAATTAAATATTTTAAAACTTTTTATGGTTACAAAAATTTATTGATGTAATTCAAAAAATCATAATAAAAACTGCCATTAATTAAATTAATAGCAGTTTTTATTAATTAAAATATTTAAATTTAATTTTACATAATTTTATTTGGAATTACAGCATCTATTATTCCTATAACTACAGCAGCCAGTAATGCTCCTATAATTGAAACTCCCATGTTTGGAACTAAGAATTGAGTTAAATATATTATTATTGCAGCTATTATAAAACCTTTTATTCCTTTCCCAAATGGTGATGCATCAACACCCATAAATAATTCTACTAAATAATCTAACACTGATATTACGACAGCAGCTAATAAAAATGACCATAGTCCATGTATTGAAAATCCTGGAGTTACAAATGATGTTATTACTAATACTATGGCAACTAAAACAAATCTTCCTATCCACTTTAATATGCTACCATCACTATTTTGTTTTCTATAACTTTCATTTCCCATAAGATTACCTCCTTCTATAAATTGATCCTTTGTAAAGTGCTACTCATTTTTAATCTTAATAGCTTTCTTTACATTTATATGTTGACCACTATATGAAATAATATTCCTATTAAAAATTTTAATTTAAGAGTTTTAAAATTATAATATTAAATATTTACTAATTGTTGATTAAACAAATTTAAGATCTACTTAAATTCATATAAAGTGTATGAATTTAATATATTTTATTAAGATACATATTATAAAGATAAATTTTATATTTATCTTAGTATTATCACAACTTTTTTTTGAAAATTCACATTAAATATATAAAATTTTATAATAAAGTATTTATCTTTTATCTATTATATTTTTTATGATTTATTAGACTATATACTACTCTTTATTTTTAATTTATTAATTGTAATCTTATTATTAAAATTACTTTAAATAATATAAATCCCCTTTTATTTCTGTTGAAAAAACTTTTTAAAAGTTATATCATTATTTGTAATTAATATTAACAAATAATTTTTATCAATATGGGAGGTGTATAAATGAAAAAATATTTTAACTTAGCAACTTTTTATTTAATTTTAGGACTAGCTATGGGTGTATTTTATAGGGAATTTACAAAGATTAATGGATTTGAAGGAAAAACATCACTATCAATTATTCATACTCATATCTTAACTTTTGGATTTATATTTTTTATTTTAGTTTTACTTTTAGAGAAGAACTTTAAGTTATCCCAAAATAAAAATTTTAAAAAATGGTGTATTTTTTATAATATTTCATTAATATACTTAGTAGTTACATTTACTATTAGGGGAACATTTCAAGTATTAGGTCATGATTTTGTAGGTTTAAATCATATATCTGGTCTTTCACATGTTCTTTTAAGTATAGCTTTGATATGGTTTACAATTATATGTAATAAAGCTATAAAAAATTGATAATCACTTACTAATATATTTAAATAAAAATAAGGAAGAAGCTAAATTAACTTCTTCCTTACATTAATTTAATAATAATTATATTATCTCTTTTTCTTTAGGAATAATCCTCCAAGTAAAGATGTTAGTCCTAGCATGCCCATAGAAGCTGCATTAACAGGTGCACCTGTTTGAGGTAGTTCTTCTTTTATTTCCTCATCTCCTGGTTTTTGTTCTTCACCTGGCTTTTGCTCTTCACCTGGTTTTTGCTCATCTCCTGGTTTTTGTTCTTCACCTGGCTTTTGCTCTTCACTTGGTTTTTGCTCATCTCCTGGCTTTTGTTCTTCACCTGGCTTTTGCTCTTCACCTGGTTTTTGCTCATCTCCTGGTTTTTGTTCTTCACCTGGCTTTTGCTCTTCACTTGGTTTTTGCTCATCTCCTGGCTTTTGTTCTTCACCTGGCTTTTGCTCTTCACCTGGTTTTTGTTCATCTCCTGGTTTTTGTTCATCTCCTGGCTTTTGTTCATCTCCTGGCTTTTGCTCTTCACCTGGTTTTTGTTCATCTCCTGGTTTTTGTTCATCTCCTGGCTTTTGTTCATCTCCTGGCTTTTGCTCTTCACCTGGTTTTTGTTCATCTCCTGGTTTTTGTTCATCTCCTGGCTTTTGCTCTTCTGTAGGATTATCAGAGTTTTCCACCTTAGAAAATGTTATTTTTATTGAGTTTGCTTGGTCTCCCCAGAATGTATAGTCAAAGTATCCATTCTTAGCTAAGCTTTCTACTGCTGATGCTGCATTGTCTTTTGTTAAGACAATTCCATTAACTTCTACTTTGTCTACTTTGTATCCTTCTGCTGGGTTAACTGTTACTCTTACTTCTTCTCCAGTCTTTACTAATACGTCTCCTCCAGTTAGAGTTTGACCATTTATTTCTACTGATCCATTTCCTTCTGTTGTTACATTTAGTATTGTTTGATTAGTTTCAAGCTTAGCAAATGTTATTTTTATTGAGTTTGCTTGGTCTCCCCAGAATGTATAGTCAAAGTATCCATTCTTAGCTAAGCTTTCTACTGCTGATGCTGCATTGTCTTTTGTTAAGACAATTCCATTAACTTCTACTTTATCTAATTTATATCCCTCTGCTGGATTTACTTTTACTCTTACTTCTTCTCCAGTCTTTACTAATACGTCTCCACCAGTTAGCTCTTGGTTATTTAGTACTACTGTTCCTTTTCCCTCAGTTGTTACATTTATAACTGTTTCCTTAGCTTCAACCTTAGCAAATGTTACTTTTATTGAGTTTGCTTGATCTCCCCAGAATGTATAGTCAAAATATCCATTCTTAGCTAAGCTTTCTACTGCTGATGCTGCATTATCTTTTGTTAAGATAATTCCATTAACTTCTACTTTATCTAATTTATATCCTGCTGCTGGATTTACTTTTACTCTTACTGATTCACCAGGTTTTACTGATACATCTCCACCAGTTAAAGTTTGTCCATTTATTTCTACTGATCCATTTCCTTCTGTTGTTACATTTAGTATTGTTTGATTAGTTTCAACTTTAGAAAATGTTACTTTTATTGAGTTTGCTTGATCTCCCCAGAATGTATAGTCAAAATATCCATTCTTAGCTAAGCTTTCTACCGCTGATGCTGCATTGTCTTTTGTTAAGACAATTCCATTAACTTCTACTTTGTCTACTTTGTATCCTTCTGCTGGATTTACTTTTACTCTTACTGATTCACCAGTTTTTACTAATACGTCTCCTCCAGTTAGAGTTTGACCATTTATTTCTACTGATCCATTTCCTTCTGTTGTTACTTTTAATGTTGTTTGATTAGTTTCAACTTTAGCAAATGTTACTTTTACTGAGTTTGCTTGATCTCCCCAGAATGTATAGTCAAAATATCCATTAGCTAAGCTTTCCATTGCTGATGGTGCATTGTCTTTTGTTAATACTACACCATTAACTTCTACCTTATCTAATTCATATCCTTCTGATGGATTTACTTTTACTCTTACTGATTCACCAGTTTTTACTGATACATCTCCACCAGTTAAAGTTTGTCCATTTATTTCTACTGATCCTTTTCCTTCTGTTGTTACATTTAGTATTGTTTGATTAGTTTCAACCTTAGCAAATGTTACTTTTATTGAGTTTGCTTGGTCTCCCCAGAATGTATAATCAAAATATCCATTAGCTAAGCTTTCCATTGCTGATGGTGCATTGTCTTTTGTTAATACTACACCATTAACTTCTACCTTATCTAATTCATATCCTTCTGCTGGATTTACATTTACTCTTACTGATTCACCAGCTTTTACTGATACATCTCCACCAGTTAAAGTTTGGCCATTTATTGCTACTGTTCCTTTTCCTTCAGTTATAACCTTTAATGAAGCATAGTTTGACTCTTGAACTTCTATTCTATTTTCAACTGTATCAACTATATCTTGTGCATATACAGTTTCCATCCCCTGAGCTGATAATGCAACTATCAGCGCCATTATAAGCTTTTTTTCATAAAAAAACCCCTCCATTTACTTATTTTTTATTAATTTTATCACCACCATTGTTTACTATTCAATTACTTTAATGTTAGTTATTCCTAAATTATTTTTAATATTTATAAAATTTTAATTAATATATAAATATAAAATTATAAAAATTTACAAAATAATAAAAATATTATTTTAATAAATATAGTGTATTTTAAAAAAGACCGCCTTCTATAATTAATCCTAATTTTGAGCATATCTAATCAAATCTACTGGATTACTTCTATTGAAGTACCTTTTATACCTAAATATACATATTCACAACTTGAATCATTACATACTCCAATTGACTCTACTATTAAATTTTCTACATATATATCAATATCTATATTCTTCATATAAATCATGTTTATCACAGTAGTCTCTTAATATCTTTCTTTGCACTTATATGTTGACTACTATATGAAATAATATTCCTAATAAAACTTAAATTAAATTGTAAGAACTTAAATTATAATAATATTTATAATAAATTTCTTGATTTTAATTATGAAAAAGTTGAAATTCTCTCTTTAAAATCACAAATATAATTATCTCTTCATAAAATAACTAGTATTATAAATACCTAAGGAGTGTCTAATGAATCCATATTGTGATAATAGTATAAACTTTGAAAAGTTACCAAAGAAATTCCCACCTCAACATCAATCAGTTCAACCTGGAATAGAATCAATAATGGTTCCTAGTCCTATATTTGATAATCCTGATTATAAGGGCAGTGAAAAATTAAAAGGAAAATCAGTTCTTATTACTGGTGGTGATAGTGGAATTGGTAGAGCAGTTTCTATAGCATTTGCAAAAGAAGGAGCAAATATTGTAATCTCTTATCTTTACGAAAATGATGATGCTGAAACCACAAAGAAATATGTAGAAAAATATGGTGGAAAATGCTACTTAGTTCCTGGTGATATTTCTAATAAAAACTTCTGTGAAAAATTAGTTAGATTTACAGTGGAAACTTTAGGTGGGATAGATGTTTTAATAAATAATGCTGGAGTTCAATTCCCTCAAAATAATATAAACTGTATTTCACAAGAGCAACTTGAATTAACCTTTAAAATAAATATTTTCTCAATGTTCTATCTTACACAAGAAGCTTTAAAATACATGAAAAGAGGAAGTACAATAGTAAATACTACCTCTGTTACTGCTTACCAAGGCAAGGAAAATCTTATAGATTACTCCTCAACCAAAGGTGCTGTAGTTACCTTTACAAGATCACTTTCACAATCAATCGTTAAAAATGGAATAAGAGTTAACGCAGTAGCTCCAGGTCCTATTTGGACTCCTCTTATAGTATCAAGTTTTTCAGAGGAAGAAGTAGCTCGTTTTGGATCTGATGTCCCAATGAAACGTGCTGGTCAACCTTTTGAACTCGCACCAGCATATGTCTACTTAGCATCTGATGATTCCTCCTACGTAACAGGACAAGTTCTTCATGTAAATGGTGGAACTATGGTAGATAGTTAAAAACTTTATATTAAAAAAAGCCTGTTTTTATTTAAAACAGGCTTTTTTTAATTCTATTTATGGTACGTTTCTCCGTATCAGTATTAAGTGAGGTTTTTATAATATTTTTACATAAAAAAAGGTTGTAGTTTAAACCACAACCTATAATAATCTAAAATTATCTTCTATTTTGCTCTTTTTTAGCTCTTCTACAAGATATACATCTTGTTGGCTCATTTTCAAATCCTTTTTCTTTGTAGAATTCTTGCTCTCCTACTGAAAATATGAATTCACTTCCGCAATCTCTGCATTTTAATGTTTTATCTGACATAAACATTCCTCCTAAAATTAAAGATTCTAAATGGATATATAATCTCTAATTTTGAGAACTATTTATCTAAATGAAACTTTTTTTGTTAGCTACTCTGCTACTATTTTAGTATAACATAGTACTTAACTATTTACAACCTTTTATATTTATTTTTTTTAATTATTTAAAATTAATACATTTTTTTCTATATAACTATATCTAAATTCAACACCTTTAATCGAATATTTCTTAACATAAAAGAAAAAGGAATACCCTTAATAGGTACTCATCCTTATTTTACTAGATATTCAACTAGTTTATCATTTATATTAAGTTTTATTTAGTCTATTTCTCTTAATTCATTTTAATCTATTTAAAGTAAAAATATCCATTATTTGTGATAAGGTTCATTCTTCATAATTCTAAATGCTCTATAAACTTGTTCTAATAACATTACTCTAAATAATTGATGGGGAAATGTCATTTTTGAAAAGCATAATTTGTAATCAGCTCTTTTTATTACTTCTTGTGATAAACCAAGGCTTCCTCCAATTACAAAGGTAATATTTGAATTTCCCATAACTCCACAATTCTCTATATACTTTGAAAATTTCTCAGAAGTTATTTCATTACCTTTTAAATCCATAGCAATTACATGCATATTATCCTTTATTTTTGAAAGTATTAACTTACCTTCTTTTTCTTTTATTTGAAGCTCCTCTTTTTCTGAAGCATTATCTGGTGTTTTCTCATCAGGAAGTTCTATTATTTCTAATTTGCAATATCTACTTAATCTTTTTGAATACTCATCTATAGCTTGCTTTAAATACTTTTCCTTTAGTTTCCCTACTGAAATAACTGTTATATTCATCTTTCGCCCTCCTAGTTTTAACTACCAATAATATTACCATAAAGTAAAGCTCTTAGTAATCCTATAAAATACCCTATACCTCTTATTAATAATTCATAATTAGTGAGATATATAAATGAGTTATTAATTTTTAGTACATGGTCTTAATAAATTTTAAATACCATAATATTTTAAAACTAAAATATTAATTTTTATATATAAAAAAGACTATGCAAGATATATTCTTACATAGTCTTTTAAACTTTTTATAGCATATGCATTGCAGCTCCTGTAAAGAATGGTATTAACCAAATTACCCAAACAATTATACTAAATTTGTGGAATTTAGCTATCATATTTTTATCTTTCTTTACTAAAACTACAGTTGCCCAGATAGCATGTACTAACATTAATATTAATGCTGCTCCACCTGTTATTGTGTGGAAACTAAAGTTTATTCCCCCAGCTATCTTTTCCATAGCTCCAGTTCCTGTAGTATCACAAATTAGACCTAAGTAGAAAAATGCTAAGTGCCATAGTTTTAAAGTTTTTTGAATCTTTTCAGACCAAACACCTATACTATAAAATAATAGTGCTAAATTCATAAATATTATTGCTATAATTAATTCTTTTGACATTACTTTCATCTCCTTTTTTATTTGAACCATGTTCATATTATAATACCATTGTATTCTACTTACAATTTAGTAATATTAATTTCTTAATAAAAAGACTTTATTAATTTTCAAAATTTAATAATTGCAAAGCAATACATTTAATAATAATTATTTACAAATTATCATTCTGTATCAAATTCAGATTTATAAAAAAAGTAAGAACATTTTTACATGTTCTTACTTGTAAATTTTAATATCCTAATTCTTCATTTAAAAATATTACATGTATTCTATTTGAATTACTTTGACTTCTGATTAAAGTATATTCTCTACATATCTTTTCTGGACTTTTACAATCCATGCAATTTCCCACCTTAGCACAAGGTGTTTTCTTATTTAATCTTTTTGCATTAGCAGGAGCTGAAATCCTTCTATTTCTTTGTATAGCTTCACTTAAATTTTCAACAATTTTATTATATCCTGCTACAATTATGACCTTATCTGGTCCATAAAGCATAGCTGCTACTCTGTTTCCATTACCATCAACATTATATATTTCACCCTCTTCAGTAATTGCATTTGTACTTGTGAAATATACATCTGATGAAAAGGCACCTCTGTATATCTTTTTTATATCTTCAGGTTTTAACCCCTCTTTATATCTATCTAAAAATTCATATCTTCCACTTCTAAGATGATCTATAACTCCAGCTTCAAATAAGGACATAGAGCCTCCGCAAGCTACTATATCTCCACTATTAGTTAATTCTTCTATCTTACTTATAAGTTCTTCTTTTGAATTTACTAAATATCCATTCATATTATTTTCTTCTAAAGCTTTTATAACTTTATTAATTCTACATTCTCTTAACCACATAACATTCTTATCCATAATATAAACTCACCCAAAATAATTAATACTTAAATTATATCATATTAAAATCTTAAAAAAGCACATAAAAAAGAGGTAGACTAGGTCTACCTATTCAAAAAATTAATTATTTTCCACAACACTTTTTATATTTCTTTCCACTTCCACATGGACATGGTTCATTTCTTCCAACTTTAACTTCTTCATTTCTTACAGTTTTTGAATCTCTGTATCTGAATTGGATTTCTCTTCTCTTTTCTCCTGAGAATATAGCATCCCATTGAGGTAAGTTAAATAAGTAATCTGCTTTTGCATCTAACATATTATAGTATAAATTTTCAAAGTCTATATCAAATGATAATTCTGTATTGCTTTCAACTTTTTCTAAGTCATATGGAGTTTTTAAACTATCGTTTATTCCATCTACGAATCCCATTACAAACTCTTCTGTTGTACCGTATTCTTTAGCTAAATCTGCAATTGTAGCTTTCTTAACTTCTTTGTGATTAGCTAATAAATCTTTGTATATTTTAGTTTCTACATCACTATATTCTTTCCAGAATGCAGCTTCTCCCTTAACCTTAACATATTCTACAACCATGTCTGTCCATTGCTTATATAAACTCATACTTCCTTCTCCTTTTTAATCAACTTTATATCAAAATTATAATAATTTAGACAATATATTTCAATATTTTACTAATTAATAAACATATAAAATATATATTTTTAATACATATGAAATTATTTGTTTACATTTTTACAAATTCCCTAATTATTTATCTTTAAATTAGGTATATCTTCTTTTCCGAAAGGTTTACTAATGTCAAAATTACCACCTAATGAATCAACCATTTGATTATCAACAAGTATATTAATCTTATTAATACTTGGTATTTGGGTTATTGTAGCTATTATACCTTCTAAGGTTGCCTGTTCTTTAGTTGCACTCATATTTACAATAGCTTCTTTGCTTAAATTTATGATTGCAATATCATCTTTTATATCAAAAGATAATAATTTAGTATCCTTAGGTAATATAGGAGCTAAACTTCCCTTTTGAGATGGCCCTTGAATAAGAGCTTGTATTAAATACTGCCCTAAAATTTCATCACCATCAACAAGTATTTCTTGTTGCTCTATTTTAGGATTTTGTTCATCCTTAGTTCCATCAAAGTATAAAGATAAATCAATATCTCCTATTAAATCATTAGCTATTGTTTTTACCCTCTCATTATTGTTAGCTGCTAACTTATCCATTTTTATGCTGTCACATCCAACTAACAAAAAAGATGATAGAATTAATAAAATCATCCCTTTTTTCATATAAATTCCCCTTACTTAAAAACTTATATAACTACTTGGTTTATGTCTATCTGCTAACTTAAGCTCTAAATCTTTCCCTATGTTAATTTTATGTGCATTTAATACATTAATAACAGCTTGTTCAGCTAATTCTGGCACATTATTAGTATTGCTTAAATGACCTAATATTATTTTTCTATGCTTATCATGCTTCATTATATCAACGATAGCTTTTCCGCAATCTTCATTAGATAAATGTCCAACCTCACTAAGTACCCTTCTTTTTAGTTCATAAGGGTATGGTCCAAACTTAACCATCTGTACATCATGATTTGATTCTAATAAAATAACTTCAGATTCTCTAATATTTCTTAATATTTCCTCTGTAAATGTTCCAATATCAGTCGCAATACTTGCACTTTTTCCTTTGTGCTTTATAGTATAACCTGTTGAAGCCACAGAATCGTGTGGAGTATTAAAAGATGTTATATCTAAATCATTTAAACTCATGGTGCTTCTCTTAGGCATAATTTTTATATTTTCTTCTTTTATTTTTCCTAGGGATTTCTCCATGGCTTTCCAAGTAAGCTCATTTGCATATATAGGTATATTAAATTTTCTTGATAATATACCTGCTCCTTTTATATGGTCACTATGCTCATGGGTTATGAAAATACCATCAATCTCATTTGGATTTTGACCTACTTCTTGTAAACCATCTATTATTTTTTTGCCTGATAATCCTGCATCAATTAGTATTTTAGTTTTTTTTGAACCTACTAATATGCTATTACCACTGCTTCCACTATATAGTGAACAAAAAATCATATATTTCCCCCATTTATTGTTCTTATTTTCTGACTATATCAGCACCAAGCATTCTGAACTTTTCTTCTATATGAGGGTATCCTCTATCTATGTGTTCAATACTTGTTATTTCTGTAACTCCATCAGAAATTAAACCTGCGATAACCATTGCAGCTCCTGCTCTTAAGTCAGTAGCCTTAACAACAGCCCCTGTAAGTCTATCTACACCATCTATAATAGCTGATCTTCCTTCAACTTTTATAGTAGCTCCCATTTTTTTAAGTTCATCTACATGCTTATGTCTATTTTCCCATATAGTTTCAACTATTATACTTCTACCTTTAGCTGTAGATAGTAGAGTACACATTGGTTGTTGAACGTCTGTTGGGAATCCTGGATATGGAGCAGTTTTTAAATTTACTCCTTTTAAATCTCCATCAACATAAACTCTAACACTATCGTCTCCCTCTTCTACTTTAGCTCCCATTTCTAAAAGCTTAGCTGAAATTGATTCTAAGTGCTTTGGTATAACATTTTGAATTGTTACGTCTCCTCTTGTAGCTGCCGCTGCTATCATAAATGTTCCTGCTTCTATTTGATCAGGTACAACACTATAATTACAGCCTTTTAATTCCTTAACACCTTTGATTCTTATGACATCCGTCCCTGCCCCTTTAACATTAGCTCCCATAGCATTTAAAAAGTTTGCTACGTCTACTACGTGTGGCTCTCTTGCAGCATTTTCTAACACTGTAGTTCCTTCTGCTAAAGTTGCCGCTATCATAAGGTTTATAGTAGCTCCAACACTTACTACGTCAAAGAATATATTTGTTCCTATTAATTTTTCTGCCATTATATTTACAGCACCATGCTCTATTGAAACCTTAGCTCCTAGTGCTTCAAATCCTTTTATATGTTGGTCAATAGGTCTAACTCCTATTGGACAACCTCCTGGAAGTTCAACTTTAGCCTCTTTAAAACGTGCTAAAAGTGCTCCTATGAAATAATAAGAAGCTCTCATTTTTCTTACATCATTTCCACAAGCTTCTACAGTTTTTATTTCTTCAGCATTTATCTTTAATGTGTTATTATCCAATTTTTCAACATTACATCCTAATGATCTAATTATTCTCTCTAAGCAATGTACATCAGCTATATCTGGTACATTATCAATAATACATTCACCTTTGCTAGCTAGTATAGCTGCCGGTAATATAGCTACGGCAGCATTTTTAGCTCCGTTTATTTCTATAGATCCCTTTAAAGCTTTACCGCCATTTATAATTAATCTATTCATACAATTCACCCTTGCTAATTTTTTATATGTATACAATTACCATTTTCTTCTTTTTTATTCTTGTTTAGTTAAAATTTTTATTTCGATTAACCATATTTAAACTGGCTAAACCGTGAAATTTAAAGTATTACTCATAATTTTCATTATATCATAATAAGCTAATATTTAAAGATTTTTTTTATTGTTTACTTTTAAAATTTACCCAATTTATATTGTCTAAAAATACTTTTTATTCTGAAATTTCTCTCTTATTATTTTTTTTAAAAATTCTATATGTTATAATTTATAACAAAGTTTGTATTTATTTGGAACAAACTAATATTCAAGAGAGGTTTTGTTATGAAATATTATTTAGTAGCATTGTTTGATGAGGAGTCTTGTAAATCCCTTGAATCAATTCAAAGAGGTTTATTAAGAAAATACAAATTACCAAGAAATCATATAAGTTTACACATTCCTCTTGAAACAATTGATAACCCCAATCTAGATAAACTAGATGAAGTGGTCCTTAAATTAATCAAACCTTATAAGAAATTTAAGATAGAGTTAACTGGTAGTGCTGAGTTTAATGAAAGTACTAATAAAGCTCTAAACTTACAAATCGAAAACAAAGGTTATATTAAAAAAATTCATAGATTATTCAATGATATGTTAAAGTTACATGGTTTTAATGTTAGGGAGCGTGTTGACTCTCCTCTATACATACCTATAAACACCCCTAACTTTAAAGAAAATCATAAAAAGAATAATACGCAACCTACTGTTTTTAACTTAAGAGAATCTTCTCAAAAGAACATATTAAAAATTTCTAAAATAGAACTTTGGAGATTTCAAAATAACAAAAGAGAAATCCCTGTAAAATCATACGATCTAAGAAATTACTAAATAATTTATATTGTGTCTATTTATATTAATATTTATATGACATATATTCAATTAACTTAGGTTAAAATAATTGTAAATTAACATTTCGTAACTTTTTAGATTTGTATTCGTTTTCGCTCCTTTTCAATTGTGAAAAGATTCTGTAAAATTAACTAGTAAGCATTTTTTGCTTAAGAAGATAGGGGGATATACTCATGGAGTTAGATAATTTTTTTATTCAACAAGATAAGTTTAACAAGGAACTTGTTATCGATAGTAATTTAAATAACTATAAAGTTACCACTAGAATGTACTTAGCGCTTCAAGTTAAAATAAGCGAATTAGCTGATGAAACAAAATGTTTTATTTATTGGAACGATAGCAATAAATCTAAAGTTTCAAAACAATTAGTTTTAGAAAAATATATCGATTGTTTAAAACAAATCCTTACTATAGGCTTAAATAAAAATTATACTTGCTTAAAGAAATTAATAGTTAAACCAAATGATTATTGTTTAAGCGATCAATTTTTAACTTTACTTATAGATGTAAATGACTTAATAATATCTCCATCTATTGATCACTATAAAACATTATTTGAAGATTTTATAAGCTTAGGAATAAGCTTAGGTTTTTCAATAAATCAAATAGAAGAAATTTTTTTCAAAAATGATTGTTGTAAGATAGCTCTCTAAAATTTAGAGAGTTATTTTTTTATTTGTGGAAATACTAAGCTTGAGGTGATTTATTATGCTTGGTATTATTTTAGCAATTATTTCTGGAGCAGCAATGAGTATCCAAGGAGTTTTTAACACAAGAGTTTCAGAAAAGATAGGTGTTTGGGAAACAAATACCATAGTTCAAGGTTCTGCTTTTGTTTTAGCACTGCTTATTATGCTTATGCTAAGAAATGGTAATTACTCTGAACTTCGTTCTGTAAACAAAATATATCTACTAGGAGGAGCAATTGGTGTTGTTATAACCTATACTGTTATGGCTGCTGTAGGAACCTTAGGACCAACCTTTGGTATATCAATAATCTTAATATCCCAACTCTTAACAGCAGGAATAATAGATGCTTTTGCCCTTTTTGATAGTGAAAAAATCAGATTTGCTGCCCATAATTATTTAGGAATAATATTAATGATAGTTGGAATTATCATTTTTAAATGGAAAAGTTAATACATTGTCAAAATCATACTCCCATTCATATATTATAAAATAATAAATAATATGGGAGTATTTATTATGTTTTCAATAAAACAAAAATTGGATAGCAATCTAAAAATTTATATAAATCGCTCTTATTATACGAATTATAGAGTTCTTATAAAATGCAAAAAATTTATGGAAGATATAACAAAGAAAATACCTAAGCTTAGAGGTATTGTTATAAGAGAAATTAAGTCATTAAATTTGATTTGCGCTATTCTTACACCAAAAGCTATTAATAGGTTAATTGAATATCCTGAGGTAGAATTTATTTCTTTTGATGACCATGCTATACTTTGTGGGCTTAGTATAGGTACTGCTAATAGAATTGCCACCAATAAATCTTTTAATTTTACTGGCAAGAATGTATCTATTGGTTTAATTGATAGTGGAGTCTATCCTCATCAAGATCTAACAAATCCTACAAACAAAATAGATATGTTTTTAGATTTATTAAACAACTATTCTTATCCTTATGATGATAATGGACATGGAACTGCTTTAAGTGGGATTATATGTGGAAGTGGATATTCATCAAAGCTTGTTTTTAGAGGAATTGCAGAAAACACCAAAATATCTTGTATAAAGGCCTTTGATGCTAATGGAAAGGGCTATGTTTCAGATATACTTTTCGCCATTGAAACTCTTATAAATCAAGAGAATAATCCTATAAGAGTTTTATGTTTACCTTTTGAACTTACTAGCCATAATATTAAAATATCAGATTACTTTAACGAACTTTTTAAGTTAGCAGTTAGTAAAAATATTATTCCTGTTGTCCCTTCTGGAAGTATAGAAGGAGATAACACTATTCAAGGCTTAGCATTATCTCCTTGGTGTATAACAGTTGGTGGTATAGATTCTACAAAGACACCAACAACAACTTTTAAATTTTCTTCATCTGGAAATTCTAATGTGAAAAAACCAGATTTTTGTGCAGCCTGTGCTAATATAATGTGCTTAAACTCAGATAAAAAATATATTTCTGAAAGAAATGGAATAAAACTATATCCTCATAAATTAGATAGTAGTTACACAGTCTTTCAAGGAACCTCCTTAGCCTGTGCCTACATATCTGGAGTATGTGCACTACTTTTAGAGGCCAAGCCAGAACTAAATTACAAGGATTTATGTTCTTTATTAAAAATAGCTTCTAATAATAAATATGAACTACCTTCTGATTCTGTTGGAGAAGGAGTCATAGATTTATCATTTTTACTTGAAAATATTTAAAACTAACTTATATAATCTACAGGATTAATAGGATTACCCTTATATATAAGTTCTAAATGCAGGTGAGGCCCCGTACTTCTTCCAGTACTTCCAACCTTGGCAATAGTCTCACCTTTTTTCACTTCTTTCCCCAGCTCAGTTAATATATAACTAGCATGAGCATAAAGAGTTTCTGTATTATCATCGTGCTTTATCTTAACCATATTGCCATATATATCGTCATACCCAACAAAACTTACTACACCATCACAAGCTGCTCCTATTGGTGTTCCACTAGGAACCGCTATATCAACTCCTCTATGGCCTCCTCTACTCTTTTCTCCAAAGACAGATGTTATAACTCCACCTCTAGTTGGATGAGCTAAAAATGCCATATTTGAGTTAATTGGATTTTTTATTCCCTTATATATTTTTGTACTCTCAGCTTCTTTCAAAACTGATTCAGATATTATTTCACTTTCTGATTCTTTTCCATTTACAAATGTTACTTTCTTTTTAACCTTTTTCTCTCCCCATTTTCCTTCTTCAATAGTATTTTCTCCTAAATACTTGTCTTCTAGTTTTATAACTTCAACTGCTGGCTCTATTGATGCAATTTCATCAATTTCAGCTTCAATAGTTACATCTAGCAAAGGTTCCTCTAAAATATCATTAGCAAGCATTATCTTTGAAGTTATATCCTCTACTGAACTTAAATCTTTAGATTGAATCATATTCTTTTTTAAATCTATTTTTGTATCAAAATTTACTTCTTTAACTAAAACTCCTTTTTCAGAAGCCTTATCTATGTATGTTTGTTTTATTTTATTTAAAACAGTTTCAACTGTATCAGGATTTCCTATATACCCTATAACCTTGTTATTTAGAGATAATTCATAAGCCTCCACATAAACATTAGCCATACAAGGCATATTTACAAAAATAAGTTTTTCACTTCCCATTCTTGGGTATAAAGAATTAGCAAAAACATTAGTTTTAACTGTACAAAATAAAATAATTAAGGTAATTAGAAAAACTTTAATAAAGTTTCTCCCCTCACCCTCTGAAATACTCATATTGGTAATTCTCCTTTTAATAAAAATTTTAGTATAAATTTAAACACGTAAATTAATGTTTCCACTTAACAAAAAATTATTCATGTAAATAAAATATTTTTTGCAATTTATAGAAGCCTCCTTTATTGTTATAGAAAAGACACTTTGATATAATTAAACATAGTCTATTTTTTATTTATATACATTTTAAAATTTAGACTATTTATAAATCTAGAAAGGTGGTTATTTTTTGAGTACTTTTATGTTAAAAAACTCAGCCACTAAGTTTACTCCTGTTAGTAATGTATTCCTAGAAGAATATATGCCTAAAGCTCGTGGAGAATTTATTAAGGTTTATTTATTATTGCTAAAATATAATTTCACTGGAGAACCTGGAGTTAACTCTTCAATTTTAGCAACAAACTTAAATCTTTTAGAATCAGATATAATGAATGCTCTTAATTATTGGCATGACGAAGGTGTTATAAAACTAGTTCCTATAGATAAAATGAATAACTTTAAAATAGAATTTTTAGACTTATCAGAAGGTAATCATTCATCAAGTCAAAACTCTGTTGATTTATTATCAGCCCTTGATGAAAATAACACTAAGGATATGCTCAAAGATATAGAAAAGCTTATATGTCGTCCTTTATCCACAAAGGAAATGACAACTTATCTTTCTTGGCAAACAGAGCTTAATTTTTCCTCAGAGCTTATATTAATACTAATAGAGTACTGTGTATCTAAGGGTAAAAAAGATGTTAGATACATAGAGACAGTGGCTCTTGGATGGCATAATGCCGGAATAAAATCAATAGAGGAAGCTCAAGCTTATATAACTAAAACAGAAGACAAATGGGTTAAAATAAGAAAAATTCTTAAGTATTTAGGAATTCAAAATACCGAAATAATGAAGCCACAGGAAACTATGATGGAAAAGTGGCTTTTAACTTATAACTTCTCTGTTGAGTTAATACTTAAGGCTTGCGATATATGCTTTGAACGTTTAAACAGAGCTGATTTTAAATATATAGATGGTATCTTAGGTAAATGGTTTAAAGATGGTATAAAAACGCTTGATGATGTGGCAAAAAAAGATATTAAAAAGACATCTAGTATTAAAAAACCATTTAACAAAAATAATTCAGCTCCAATTCAAAAGAAACCAGCTAGAGAAGCAAACTTTACCCAAAGAGATTATGACTATGATTCCTTAGAAAAACAATTGTTAGGATGGGATATTGAATGATTAAAGGTTATAAAAGTCAATTGATGGATATGTATGAAAAAATCCGTCAAAAAGAAAAATCAAATCTAGCTAATAGACAAAAAGAGTTAAAAGAAAAGCTACCTCAAGTTTTTGAGTATGAAAGAGAAATAAATAAGCTTTCTTTAAAACTTTCAATGCTTGCTTTAAGAAAACATGAAAAAGAAAGTTTTGAAAAATTAAAAAAAGAAATTGAAAATCTTAGAGATGAGAAAGATCAACTACTTGCTATGAGTGGATATCCAAAAGATTATTTAGATATGCATTATACCTGTCAATCTTGCAAAGATACAGGATATATAGGTACTAAAAAATGTATTTGTTATAAGAAAAAACTTGTAGACATATACTATGAGAATTCTCACATGGCTGATGCTTTAAAACTAAATAATTTTTCAAAATTTGATATAAATGTTTTTTCTCCTTTAAACAATGGTAATGAAAAGTATTCTCCAAGAGAAAATATGCAAATAATCATTGATAAGATGGTTAATGGATATATCCCTAAATTTGATAAGCATAATGAAAATATACTTTTCTATGGTAGTCCTGGAACTGGAAAAACATTTTTAACTTATTGCATAGCTAAAGAATTATTAGATAATGGATTTCTTGTCGTTTATAGAACATCTGATGAACTTATTAGAAATCTTAGAGAAATACGATTTAATAATGATCATGAATTAGAAGATTTGCTTATAAATTGTGACTTACTTGTTATAGATGACTTAGGTGCAGAACAAATAACTGATTTCTCTACAACTGAGTTATTTACCCTTCTAAACAAAAAAATATTATTAAATAAAAAGATGATTATATCTACAAATTTAAATCTTCCTGAATTGAAGCAAGCTTATGCAGAAAGAATAACTTCTAGATTGCTAGGAAACTTTCTTCTATTTAAAACTTACGGAGATGACATAAGAATAAAGAAAAATCTTCAAAAAAGAAAAAATACACCTTATCTTACTTAAAAGATAAGGTGTACTTTTTTGCATAAATAAATTAAATGGCGAATTACTCTCTAAAAGAATAAAAAAAAACTTCAGTTTAACTGAAGTTCTTTGGAGCTGATGATCGGACTTGAACCGATAACCTGCTGATTACAAGTCAGCTGCTCTGCCAATTGAGCCACACCAGCATGTGGCGACTCAGAAGGGGCTCGAACCCTCGACCTCCGGCGTGACAGGCCGGCACTCTAACCAACTGAGCTACTGAGCCATTAAAAGTTTTGGTGGTCGCAACAGGGATCGAACCTGTGACCCCCTGCTTGTAAGGCAGGTGCTCTCCCAGCTGAGCTATGCGACCGTAATATGGTGACCCCTAGGGGAATCGAACCCCTGTTACCACCGTGAAAGGGTGGTGTCTTAACCGCTTGACCAAGGGGCCAAAACTGGCGACTCAGAAGGGGCTCGAACCCTCGACCTCCGGCGTGACAGGCCGGCACTCTAACCAACTGAGCTACTGAGCCATTAAAAGTTTTATGGTGGTCGCAACAGGGATCGAACCTGTGACCCCCTGCTTGTAAGGCAGGTGCTCTCCCAGCTGAGCTATGCGACCGTAATATGGTGACCCCTAGGGGAATCGAACCCCTGTTACCACCGTGAAAGGGTGGTGTCTTAACCGCTTGACCAAGGGGCCAAAAATGTGGCGACTCAGAAGGGGCTCGAACCCTCGACCTCCGGCGTGACAGGCCGGCACTCTAACCAACTGAGCTACTGAGCCATTAAAAGTTTTATGGTGGTCGCAACAGGGATCGAACCTGTGACCCCCTGCTTGTAAGGCAGGTGCTCTCCCAGCTGAGCTATGCGACCATGTTGGTGACCCCTAGGGGAATCGAACCCCTGTTACCACCGTGAAAGGGTGGTGTCTTAACCGCTTGACCAAGGGGCCACATTAACTCTTAAAACCACATCATTTTTGACCAGTTTTAGCTTTAAACTAAATTTGTTTATTTTGTTTTTCGTCTTTCGCACTTGGCGACCTGACAAGGAATATAATACCCAAAAACTAAAGTTATGTCAACACTTTTTTTAGTTATTTTAGGCCATTTATAGCTATTTAATAAAATTATAATTATAATTCGCCATTTTACTCAAAATTACTCTCTTTTTCTATTTTTTCAACTATTTTTTTATAGACATTTAACTGCCTTTCTCTCCAACCTATTTGATTCTTTAATTTTCCTATATTAAAATGGCACATTTCAATGAATTCTGCTTCTTCTAGAACCTTAATATTGAACTTATAACTATCTTCCCTAAAATTTCTTCCACTTGCTTCAATTTTTATTGGATAGCTCTCGTTTAGGTATATAAGTATCTCTTTATCCCAAATTCCTCTTTTGCTTGTTGATTTAGTAAAATCATTTAAAACTTTTAAGGATTTTACTTCCTCAATAGATTCTTCAATTGAATCTATTATACCTTTATAAAACAAAGCTGATGTTCCTCTGTTTATTTTTATTTTTAATAAATCAGTGTATTTTTTAATTATATCATCAACTTCTCCTTCCGAAACTAATTCTCCCTCATTCATTTTAAAAGTTTTTATGCCTGAATTATTTTTATAATTTACCACTACTTGATCATAATTCATTCTTCTAATCTTTAACTCTGTATTATACCCCTCTATATTTTCATTGGTAATTCTAAATTTCATAATATTCACCTCACTATTTAGTATTACTCCTTAAAGAAAATAATATAACCTTATAATTTCTTCTCTTTAAGTATCTATTACTAGTCAAATATGATACAATTCAAACTTAGAAATGTTATGATTAAACATATAAGAAATTTAGAAAATTATTTTTGATTATTAATATATACAAATTTAGAAGGGAGAATTAAAACTTATGATATACCATGATGTAGTTATTATAGGAGGCGGAGCTTCTGGTATGACAGCTGCAATTACAGCAAAGGATTTTGGATTAGATGTTGCTATAGTTGAAGGAACAGACAGAATAGGCAAAAAAATTCTTACTACTGGAAACGGTAGATGTAATATAACAAATTCATTAATAAGTTTTCCATTTGAAAACTTTCATAGTGCAAATGATGGATTTTTTATTAAATCTTTAAATAAATTTTCTGTAGAAGATACAAAAGCCTTTTTTCTTAATCTAGGATTACCAATAATAGAACTTGAAAAAGGGAAAAATTATCCTCAATCTTTACAGGCATCTTCTGTTGTAGATATTTTAAAAATAGCCTTAGAAGAACGTGAAATTCCTGTTTATAATTCTTACAAAGTAAAATCTATCCACAAATCTAAGGGTAAATTTACTTTATCCACAGGAAATGAGGATTCACCTGTGATTAAGTGTAAAAAGTTAATAATGGCTTGTGGAGGAAAATCTGCTCCTAAAACTGGTTCTGATGGCTCTGGATATACTCTTGCTAAAAGTTTAGGCCACTCTATTATTGAACCTAATCCAGCTATAGTCCAATTAAAACTATCTCACAATAAACTTAAAGCTTTATCAGGAATAAAGTTTAATGGTTATGCTGAAGTTTTATGTGATGGAAAAAGTATTAGAAAAGAATTTGGAGAGATTCTTTTTACAGACTACGGAATATCTGGCCCTCCAATATTACAAATATCTAGGGAAGCTTCCTTAGGATGCTTTAAAGGTAAAGAGGTTAAAATCTTAGTTGATATGATGCCTGATAAATCATTAAAAGAGTTAGAAGATTTCTTAGAAGGACATTTTGCTATTTTTTCTTGTAGAGAAGTTATAAACTCACTTATAGGTGTTGTTAACAAGAAAATGATCCCTATATTATTAAGAGAAGCAGGCATAGATAATTTACATAAACCATGTTATGAACTTACTTGGAAAGAGAAAAAAGCCTTAATAAACCTTATGAAATCTTGGGAATTTAAATGTATTGGAACAAATGGATTCCAAGCAGCTCAGGTAACTACTGGTGGAATAAATACAAAGGAAGTTGATGCTGAGACTCTTCAGTCAAAGTTAGTAGATAACCTTTATTTTTGTGGTGAATTATTAGATGTAGATGGAGATTGTGGTGGATTTAATCTTCAATGGGCTTGGAGTTCTGGATTTACTGCTGCACTTTCTTGTACCCTTCAGTAATATATTTTCTATAGATAATATAACCTTTTAATTTAAGTAAAATTTATTTTTATATAATACAAAACCCTTGGTATAACTAGGCTACAAACTCCTAGCCATACCGAGGGTTTTATTACTTTTAAAACTCTTTTTTCCAAATTGTTTCTATTGAAGCTGAAACTTCACCTAATCTATTGTTTACAATCTTGTAAAGGCACTTATAACCTTCTTCAATCTCATCCCATTGGCAAACAATATTTACATCATCCCCAAGTCTAACTTCCTTCTCATACTTTATTTTAGCTGATATAAGGCTATATTCATCTAAAATACACTCTGGAGTAGCTTCCATAGTCCATTCTAAGTATTTAGTGTTATTAACATGCTTATTAAAATCTATATCACTTCTTCTTACAGAAATATTTGATTCTAAATCTTCTCTAATTAATTTTTCAACTTTAGTTGATTTTAACTCTACCTCTCCAGTATCACTCATGTTTATTAACTCACAATACTCTTTAGGTATTCTAACAGCTCTACGCTTTTCTAAATCTATTAATAAGAAAATAATCTTTCCTTCAGCCACAAGTTCATTTTTTTCATTATAAACTTTATATACTCTACAAGCATAAAATTTCTTTATTCCTTCTAGATAAGTTTCCACATTTATTGAACTTTTATATGGTATTGGCTTTTTTATATCTATTGAATAACTATAAATAATCCAACTTAATTCATGATCTTTTAAATACTTAATTCCTTCATAAGCTAACTCTTCCTCATGGATTGCAGATACATCACCAAAGATTTTCATAAGTGGAACCATTCTTATGTTTTTATTAACATCTGAATCATAATATAGTACATCATATTTTTTCATAAATTTATTTTCGCTCATAATTAATTCTCCTAGAAAAATTTTAATACCAATAAGTTTCTGCTAAAGTAATGCTTTCTCCCTCTTCATTTTCTACTTTATGAAGAACCTTTACTTCATCTTCACCCTTAATTATTTTTGACTTTATAATTACATTATGACCATATGTAATTTCTTTTTCAAATTTTATTTTTATTTTTTTCATTTTGTAATTTAGAACAATATCAACTGGTACTGTTTCTAAAATCCACTCTACATACTTAATATTACTTACATGCATATTTAGATCTATATCTAAATATCTTATGTGAAATTTCATCTCTAAATCTTCTTTATCAAATTTCTCAAAGTTTAATTTTTTTCTTAATAATTTTGAAGACTCCTTACTTAATCCATGAATCTCATATTCTTCGTCGCTTATTCTAGCTGGTCTTCTAGTTTTTTTGTTTATTAAGAAGGCTAATACATCAGCTCTAGCTACTAAGGCCCCATCCATATCATAAGCCTCAAATACTCTGTTAGAATAAAACTTTCTTATAGATTCAACATAAGTTTTTACCTTAATTTTCTCTCTATATCTTGGATATCTATTAACTATTATTTCATAATCAAAAAATACCCAAGTAGTTTCACTGCTATTATCTGCATAGTTCATTGAATTCTTTTCTTCTTGACTTAAGCAACAGTCTGAAAAAAAGTTCATCATTGAAGTTATTCTACAGTCTTTTCTTCCATCTGTTTCTCCATAAGTAACTTCATAAACTTTTTCATAAGCTTTCCCCATTTTAATCACTCCTCATTTGGAAGTATATCAAATCAAAAAATACCTTTCAAACTAGAAAAACACCACTAAACTAGGTGTTTTAGTGGTGTTTTCTTTATAAATATATCAATACAAACAATTTGTGATGGATTCTTATTTAAAGTATCTGTTTAATAATCCAGCGAAAGCTTTTCCGTGTCTAGCTTCATCTTTACACATTTCGTGAACTGTGTCGTGGATTGCATCTAAGTTTAATTGTTTAGCTAAAGTAGCTAAATCTTTCTTACCTTGGCAAGCTCCATGCTCTGCATTTACTCTTGCTTGTAAGTTAGCTTTTGTATCAGCTTCTACAACTTCTCCTAACATTTCTGCGAATTTAGCAGCGTGTTCTGCTTCTTCGAAAGCTATTCTTTTATAAGCTTCAGCAACTTCTGGGAATCCTTCTCTGTCAGCTTGTCTTGACATAGCTAAGTACATTCCTACTTCTGTACATTCTCCTACAAAGTTAGCTTGTAATCCTTCGATTATTCTTTCATCTACACCTTTAGCAACTCCGATTCTGTGCTCATCTGCAAATGCTAAGTCTTCTCCTTGCTCTATGAACTTGTCAGCTCCAACTCCACATACTGGACATTTTTCTGGTGCTTTTTCTCCTTCATAAACATATCCACATACTGTACAAACAAATTTTTTCATAATCTTATTCCTCCTACAAAACAAACAATTTATCTAATTTCAATTTATATCATAATTTAAAAGTCTTTATTTAAGTGTTTTTTTGTTGATGTATTTCCCCATCAACCTTATGTTATTATTATATAATAATTATTATTATTTAGCAATAGTTATTTTTATTTTTTTCAAAAAAATTTTTTAAATATATAATTTATAAACAATGTATTTAAATTAATCTTATATTTAAACTTAATAATTAACTTTTAAAGTAAATAGTATAAAAATAAGAAGCACCTATTAAAAAAGCACTTCTTATTTTAAACAGAGCTTAAAATTAATATTCTATGTTATTTATAGCTTCTATTAAATCGTCTAAGTTTATTCCATGAACTATTGCAGCCTCTTCTAAAGTTTCAGCTTGAGCTGATGGGCATCCAACACATCCCATACCAAAGCTCATTAATACCTCAGCAGCTGTTGGCATTTTTCTTATTACTTCTCCAATTGTCATGTCTTTAGTTATCATAATAAACTACACCTCTCTTAATTAAATTAAAAGTTATATCCTTAATTATACTCCCTATAAATTTCAAATACAAGTATTTCACTCTGAATTATAATATTTAAAATAAAACTTA
This sequence comes from Clostridium perfringens, assembly GCF_016027375.1. Lineage (NCBI taxonomy): Bacteria > Bacillati > Bacillota > Clostridia > Eubacteriales > Clostridiaceae > Clostridium > Clostridium perfringens. The sequence goes on along the minus strand of NZ_CP065681.1, from coordinate 356,783 downwards.
TATATACTTTTCTATATTTAATTTTTCTATTATATCTTTTATCACAATCCTATCTGGAGGATTAACCTCTTCTAGTGAAGGAATATCTACCTTTTTAAAAAATAAAGCATCTGCGCTTTCTTCTCCATCTAAGACTACTTCTCCTTCATAATCATTTGAAATAAATATAGAAGATGCGTTATAAATTTCATCCCCATTAGGATATTTATTGTAACACTCTTTACCAGAGTAAACATTAAATAAGCTTAAACTCTTGACCTTAAGCCCCACTTCTTCGTATGCCTCTCTAATAGCAGCTTCCTCAAAACTTTCGCCAAGCTCTAAACTTCCTCCAGGAAGTCCCCATTTATTATTGTCAGTTCTTTTTTGTAATAATACCCTTCCCTTTTTATCAATTATTATTATTCCAGCTGAACACATTATAAGTGGTCTATGTGGATTAGGAAGTTCTTTTCTTAAATCCATTATATATCCCATACAATTCTCCTCTTAAATTACATAATTTTATTCTAAATTAATTTAAAAATATTATACCCTAAAATAAAAAATAGCTTAAGATTAAATAATCTTAAGCTATTTTAAAGTAATTATTCTTTACTACTTATTAAAGTTCTTCTCTTACTCTTATAGTTTGGTTTCTCTTTGGTCCAACACCAACTATAGAAACTTTAGTTCCTGTGAACTCTTCTATTCTTCTTAAGTAAGTTTTAGCGTTCTCTGGTAACTCTTCGTAGCTTCTTGCATCAGCAACTTCTTCTCCCCATCCTTCGAACTCTTCATATACTGGTTTACATCTAGCTAAATCTTCTAAACTAGCTGGGAAGTAATCTATAACTTTTCCATCTAATTCATATCCAACACACATTTGTATTTTATCTAATCCAGCTAATGTATCTATTTTAGTTACTACTAATGAAGTTAATCCACAAACTCTTGTAGTAGTTTTTAAGATAACAAGGTCTAACCAACCACATCTTCTTGATCTTCCTGTAGTTACTCCGTACTCATGACCTTTTTCTCTTATCCAATCACCAGTTTCATTTTCAAGCTCTGTTGGGAATGGTCCTTTACCAACTCTTGTAGTATAAGCTTTAGCTATACCAACAGCATTAGTTACCATGTTTGGTCCTATACCTGCTCCACTAGCAACTCCACATGAAGTTGTGTTTGATGATGTAACATATGGATAAGTTCCATAGTCTATATCAAGAAGCATTCCTTGAGCTCCTTCAAATAATACATTTTTATCAGCTTGGATAGCGTTGTATATTTCAACTGAAGTATCTTTAACATATGGTCTTAATCTTTCAGCAAATGCCATATATTCATTGTATATTTCATCGAAGTTTAACTCTTCTCCACCTAATAATTTGATGTATCCATTTTTCATTTCGATGTTTATTCTTAATTTTTCAGCAAAAGAATCTTTGTGCATAAGGTCACAAACTCTTATTCCTGATCTTTCATATTTATCTGTATAACAAGGACCTATTCCTTTGCAAGTAGTTCCTATATCATTTTTTCCTCTAGCTTTTTCTTTTAACTTATCTAAAGTTATGTGGTATGGCATTATAAGATGTGCTCTATCACTAACTATTAATTTCTCTGGAGTTACTTTTACTCCTAAGCCTTCTAAATAATCTATTTCTGTAAATAGTGCTTTAGGATCTACTACAACACCATTTCCTATTACGTTTAATTTCTCGTCATGTAATATTCCTGAAGGTATTAAGTGTAACTTGTATTGTTTGTCTTCAACTTCAACTGTATGTCCAGCGTTATTTCCTCCTTGGAATCTAACAACTACTTCTGCCTCTTCTGCTAAGTAATCTGTCATCTTTCCTTTTCCTTCGTCTCCCCATTGAGCTCCTAATACAACAAATGCTGACATTTTTTATTTCCTCCTTATAAAAAGAACATTAACATTCTTTTTTTATAAACCATAACGGTTGATTAACTTTTTCCGAGTAGACAACGTTCGTATTTATAGGTATTTTTGCTATAAATTTCATTGTCCTATACCATATTAACAGAGTAAAACTCTTAGGTCAAGGCAATAAAAACGAATATTTTAACATATTTTTAGTCCTAAAGTTCATTTTATTTAATTCAATTAAATAATATTTAATTTAATAATATTTCTTCGTCAAAATTCTCATTAATATTACTCTTTTCCTTATACTTATTCTTATCAATAAATTGATTTTTTACTAAATATTTTTACTTCTAAAACTAATTAAATTATTAACATTAAATTTAGATAAAATTTCAATTTTGATTTTTAAAAATGTTATACTATATTTAACGAAAGAATTACTTAATTAGACACTAAAAATCTTATTTTATTAAATATAACAAAGGAGGATAAAAAATGAATACATATGGTGTTTTCGATATCCTTGGACCAATTATGATTGGACCATCTAGCTCTCATACTGCAGGGGCTGCTAGACTTGGAAAAGTAGCTAGAGCAATCTGTGGTAAACCAATGAAAAAAGTTACTTTTCTTTTACACGGTTCTTTTGGCAAAACTTATAAAGGTCATGGTACAGATAAAGCTTTAGTAGCAGGTATCCTTGGAATGGAACCTTCTGATACACACCTTAGAAATTCTTTAGAAATAGCAAAAGAAAAAAATATTGAAATAGAGTTTAAAGAAGTTGATTTAGGAGATGCACATCCTAATACAGTTAAATTTATAATTGAAGATATTGATGGTGTTTTTCATGAAATAGTAGGATCATCAATAGGTGGTGGAAGTATTAAAATCACTGAGGTAAATGGTAGCGTTGTTGAATTTACTGGTGAATACCCAACACTAATAATCTCACATAAAGATGTTCCTGGAGCTGTATCTAAAGTAACAGCCATAGTTTATGAGCATAATATTAATATAGCTTTCATGAAAGTCTTTAGAACAGAAAGAGGAAAGGCTGCAAGAATGGTCTTTGAAATGGATAGCCCTATTACAAAGGACATTATTGATGAAATTAAGAAAGTTGAAGCTGTTGAAAAACTAGTTGTTATAAACCCAGTAAAGGAGGATATTTAGATGATTGCAAGAAGCGGTGCTGAATTATTAGAAATATGTAGAGAGAATAATTTCTCCTTAGCTGAATACGCTATTCAATATGAAATGGAAAGTAAAAACTGTACTAGAGAAGATGTAATAAAAGGTATGGAAAAAGTTCTTCAAGTTATGAAAGAAGCAGCTAATGAAGGGCAAGAAAAAGAAGTTTATTCTGTAAGTGGATTAATTGGCGGAGATGCTTATAAATTAAAAAAATACTTAGAAAAAGGGGATACTTTAACTGGGAATGTTATGGTTGGCGCTATGGCAAGAGCCTTATCTTGTTCAGAAGTAAATGCTTCTATGGGAAGAATAGTGGCATGCCCAACAGCTGGTTCTTGCGGAATATTACCAGCTGTAATATTGACTGTAGGAGAAAGATTAAATCTAAGTGATGAAGAACTTATTCAAGGTTTATTAGCATCCTCTGCTGTAGGTATGATAATTGCGCAAAATGCAACATTAGCCGGTGCTGAAGGTGGATGCCAAGCTGAATGTGGGTCTGCTGCTGCTATGGGAGCTGCTGCCACTGTAGAAATGATGGGTGGAACTCCAGAAATGGCTTTAGATGCTGGGGCAATAGTATTTAAAAATATACTTGGTCTAGTTTGTGATCCAATAGCTGGCTTAGTAGAAGTACCTTGTGCTAAAAGAAATTTTGCAGGAGCAGTTAGCGCCTTAACAACTGCCGACTTAGTTATGGCAGGCATACATAGCAAGATACCTTTTGATGATACAGTTGAAGCTATGTATAGAGTAGGAAAATCTTTACCTGCTTCTCTAAGAGAAACTGCCTTAGGTGGTTTAGCAATTACTAAAACAGGACTTAAATTAAAAGAAAAAGTTTTTGGTAAAGATAAATAATTATTTTTTAATGAGCATATGTAATTATATATGCTCATTTTATTTTTAAATAATTAGCATTCAATATTAATATACGCTTTTTAATTTTATATTGGTATTTCTTCAAAGTTACTAGTAAATTATTGACATTTATTATGATAATATTGTAATATTAACTTGTAATAACATCATTATCTTTGGTGCTTTTTTATTTCTACCAACTGGTAATGACAACATTATAATAGGGGTGAGATTTATGAATAAAATTTTTGGATTTACTCAAGAAGAATTATCCAGCTTAAAAGCCACTTATACAGCCAATGAAATATATCAACAACCAGAATTATGGAAAGAGACTTTAAACATAGTAGAAAATAATAAAGAAGCTATAAATAAATTCTTAGAAAAAAATTTAAATAAAGACAATGTAAGAATAATCTTAACTGGAGCAGGAACATCTGCCTATGTTGGAGATACCATATATCTTTATTTAGCTAAAAAGTTAGGTAAAAGAGTTGAAGCTATAGCAACTACTGACTTCGTTTCAAATCCAGATGAATATATAGATGAAAATGCAAATACCATCTTAGTTTCTTATGCTCGTTCTGGTAATAGCCCAGAAAGTGTTGGAACTTATGATTTATTTGAAAAGAAAGTTAAAAATCTAGCACACATAGTTGTTACTTGTAATAAAGAGGGTGAGCTTGCTAAGAAGTCTCAAGAAAAAGAAGGAAACTTAGTTTTATTAATGCCAGAAAAATCAAATGATAAGAGTTTTGCTATGACAAGTTCCTTTACTTGTATGACATTAGCTACTCTACTTTTATTTGATATAGCTAATCTAGAAGAAAATAAAAAAATCGTTGAAGAATTAGCTACTAAAGGACAAGCTTCTCTTGATAATCAATGGAAAGATGCAAAAGCAATTTCAGATTTAGGAGCAGAAAGAATTGTTTATGTAGGTTCTGGCGCCTTAAAGGGTCTTTGCCATGAAATGGCTCTTAAAAATTTAGAATTAACTTCTGGTAAACAAGTTACTGTTTGTGAATCAATCTTAGGCTTTAGACATGGTCCTAAGTCAATAATAAATAATAATACTTTAGTTATATTCTTATGCTCTACAAATGATTATACAGCTCTTTATGATTATGACTTAATAAAAGAAGTTTATAATGATGAAGGTACTCAAAAGGTTGCTGTTTTAAATTATTTTGACAGAGAAAATCTTAAGGAAATTTCTCATAAATATATAACAGCTAATGGATCTAAATTAGATGATACATTTATAGCATTTAATTATATAATATTTGGTCAAATGATTTCTTTCTTTAACTCTTTAAGACTTGGAATTTCTCCTGATAATCCAAGACCTGATGGAACAGTTAATAGAGTTGTTCAAGGGGTTATAATTCACGAATATAATAATTAATTTATGAGAGGTGTTTTTTATGAATAAAATTAAATCTACTAAAGATATGCTTTTAAGAGCTCAAAAAGGAGGATATGCTATTCCTGCTTTTAACATACACAATCTAGAAACTTTTCAAGTAGTTGTTGAGACTGCCGCTGAGCTTAACTCTCCTGTCATAATCGCAGGTACTCCTGGAACTATTGATTATGCTGGTCCAGATTATATAGTAGCTATGGCTGAAGTAGCCTCTCAAAAATATGATATTCCAATAGCAATTCACCTTGACCACTTTGAAGATCCAAAGCTTATAAAAAGTCATATAATAACTGGATTTAAATCTTGTATGATAGATGCTTCCCATCTTTCCTTTGAAGACAATGTAAACATGGTAAAAGAAGTTGTAGACTTTGCTCATAGATATGACGCTACTGTTGAAGCTGAACTTGGTAAACTTGTTGGAGTTGAAGATGACTTAGTGGTAGATGAAAATGAAGGAGCATATACAGACCCTGATGCAGCTTTAGAATTTGTTGAAAGAACAGGTGTAGACTCACTTGCTATAGCAATTGGAACTGCTCATGGATTATATAAAGGAACTCCTAAATTAGACTTTGATAGATTAGTTAAAATTAGAGAAAAGGTATCTGTACCTTTAGTTTTACATGGTGCATCTGATGTTCCAGATGAATTAGTTAAAAAAGCTATAGAACTTGGAATATGCAAGGTTAATGTTGCTACAGACTTAAAGATTCCATTTTCAGATGCAGTAAAAGATTATTTCATAGCTAATCCAAAGGCTAATGACCCAAGAAAATATATGACTCCAGGTAAAGAGGCTATGAAGAAAATAGTTGAACACAAGATTCTTCTTTGTGGTAGTAATGGTAAAGCTTAATTATTTAATTTTATATATAAAAGAGACATCAATTTTTTTGATGTCTCTTTACTTTATTAATCTTCTTCTAAAACTACAGTATATTCAAATTTATCTCCTCTTGAAACACTTACTGTATACTCTATAACTCTTTCATTTTCAAAGGTAACTCTTTCAATTCTCATTGCAGCTGTACCATCTTCCACATTTAATAATTTTGAATCACTCTTTGAAATTAATATTGGTTTAAAACTTTCCTTAGCCTTAGTTAGACTAACATTATAGACTTCTCTAAATATATCATACATAGGCTTTTCTTTAAGCATCTTTTCTTTCAAATCAATAAATCTATATTCAGGTAAATAAGTACACTCTACCATCATTGGAACTTCATCTGCTATTCTTAGTCTTACTATCTTATATACCAGTGAGTTTTCTTCCACTTTTAATTTTTCAGAAATCTTATTGTCAGCTCTTATTAAATCAAAGGATAATATTTTTGAAGATGGATTTTTCCCAAGCTTTTTCATTTCTTCAGTAAAACTATAAAATTTTAATAATTGTTGTTTATACACTTTAGGAGATATAAAAGTTCCCTTTCCATGGACCTTATATACATACTCTTTTCTTTCTAATTCTCCAATGGCTTGCCTAGCTGTTGTTCTACTAACATTATATTGCTCACATAATTCTCTTTCAGATGGTAACTTATCATTTTCCTTAAGTTCTCCGCTATTTATAAGATCAATTAGCTCTGTTTCTAATTGATGATACAGGGCTATGCCCCTGCTTCTCTTAAACATTCTTCCACCCCTAAATTCTAATAATACTATTTATAGTGTTATCATATTTACTATTTTTTTTCAATGTTTTTCTCTATAAAGCATAAACTCACAGTATATACAAACTGTGAGTCTTTAAAAATAATTATTTTCAATTTTATAAAACCTTAGAGACACAATACCTTTCTACAGTCATAGTAATATTTTTTGTTTTGTCTATTATAATCTCTACAGTTTCTTTATTAACCTTTGAAACCTTTCCATGTATACCACTACTTAAAACAACATTTGAGCCTACTTTTAAATTAATCTGTTGCTCTATTATCCTAGCTTTATCTTTGTTAACACCTTTAAAACTAACAATATACCAAACTAAAAATACTGCTACTAGAACTAATAAAATAATCATAAAAGTTTTCATTGGTCTCCCCACTTTCTTATATGTTTAATAATTCTCTCACACTACAAACACTATCTTTGCCATCATTTTTTATCTTTTCAACTAATTCTTTTATATCACTAAAACAATCTCTCTCCATTGTTGCAGTAACAACCATAGGCAAGTTTACCCCTGTTATTACCTCTACCTTATCTGATTTATATAAATTTAAGGCTGATTGATTCATTGGAGTTGCTCCTAATAAATCTACAAGAACCACCACTCCCTCACCACTATTTAATTCATTTATTTTTTCTCCAAGCTCTTCACCAAAACTTTCTGCATCTTGTCCTCTTTTTAAAGATACTATGCTAAATTTCTCTTGGGTTCCACAAATCATATCTATTGCATCAAATAACCCTTTTGCCATTTCACCGTGAGTTGCTACTAGTACACCTATCATCCTTCTTTGCCTCCTAAAAACCTATTTATTAATATATGGACTGTATCAAAATAACTTTTTAATAAAACTCATAAACAATATTAATAAGTAATTTTAATAATATTCTTTTAAGCTTTATTACTCTCCTTTGATACAGCCCACCTTAAATCAAAACAAAATATACTTATTTAAATTATGCAACTATTCCTAAAGCACCTAAAGTTGTGAATAATATGAACATACATATAACAATTTTGACTGGGCTCCACTTTTTATTTCTTAATAAGTGGAATACTCCTAAAACAGCTAAAACAGGAAGTAGTTTAGGGAATAAACTATCTAAAGTTGTTTGAAGAACAAATTCATATCCTCCAAAGTTAGCTTGGATTGGAGTTGTAATATTGATTATTGAACCAATCATACCTCCAACAACTATTAATCCTACGATTCCAGCTCCAAAAGTAACCTTATCCATCATGCCAGCTGAGCTTGTAGCTAAATCTGCACCCTTTTGATAACCTAAAGTTATAAGTTTCCACTTAACAAATAAGTTCCAGCTTATGAATATGATTTGTGTAATTATAAGAGCTACTAAGGCACCAGTAAAATCTTCAGTTAAAGCCATAGATGCTGGTATAGATATTAATAATGGTCCTAAGATTGCAAACATCATACTATCTCCGATACCTGCTAAAGGCCCCATCATACCAGTTTTAATACCTCTTATAAGCTCTGGATCAGCTTTTTGTTCTTCTAAAGCAGCAACTATACCTAAGATAACGGTTGCACCGTAGTTAGGACAAGTATTAAAGAATTCCATATGTCTAGTTAAAGCCTTTTTCATACCCTCTGGGTCATCTTTATAAACCTTCTTTAAAATTGGTGATATAGAAATTGCAAATCCTAAAGCCTGCATTCTTTCATATGACCAAGAAATTTGTAATAATAAATGGTTTAAAAAGACTTGCCATAAATCTTTTTTTGTTATTTTAGATTCCATTAGAATTCGCCTCCTATCTGCTCAAAATCTTCCTCATTATTTACTTTAGCTCCATCATTTTTATGATATAACTCAACGTAAATAACAGCAGTTATAAGACCTATTAAACCAACTGCGATCATTGGTAAATTTAAGAAACATACTAATATGAATCCCATAATAGCAAAATACCATTGTTTAGTTATTGGTAGGTAGTTTAATAATATTGCAACCCCTAATGCTGGCATTGCACGTCCTGCAGCAGCGAATCCATTAGTTAACCATACAGGAACCTTTTCTATAAATGCAGTAGCAACCTCTGAACCAAAGAATGCACCTACGAAAACAGGAATTGCTCTTGATAATCCCCATGGAATTGATCCAAATAAATGCCATCTCCACATTCCTTTTAAGTTTCCATTTGCAGCATGTGAATCAGCTTTATGAGCACAAATTCCAGTAGATAATCTCGCTAATACATCTAAGTATGATCCTAATAAAGCTATTGGAACTCCTAGTGCAATACCACTTTCATAACTTCCAGTTAAATAACCAAAAGTAACTCCTAAAATAGCACCAGTAGTATAGTCTGGAACAACAGCTCCACCATATGAGTGAACTCCAAGAGACATCATTTCTAAAGTAGCCCCTACAAAAAGACCAGTTTGAATATCTCCTAAGATAAGACCTGCTCCAAAACCAGCTATTAACGGCCTATGCCATAAACCTAGATAAGGACCTAGCATCTCATTAATGCTTAGGAAAGCCCATACAGAGAGTAGTAAAATTTGTATAATTCCTATTTCTTGCATAAACATATCCCCCTAATTATTAAATTGTATAATCCCCTTAAAATAATTAACTTTTAAAAGCCTCTACTAACGGTCTAATATCTTGCTTTGAGTCTGTCGGAATCATTTGGAAGTAGCAATTAACATTTTTATCTAGCAAACTTTTTAATGCTTCAAACTCTTTTTCTGTAACAAATAGTTTTTCACTTAATTTTTTAGCATTTGGTTTATGAGTCATATTGCCTATATTAAGGTCCATATATTTAAATCCACCCTCATAAATCCTATTAGCATCTACCACATCCTTAACTAATAGAAAAACTCTCTCATTTGGAGCTAGTCCTCTATTTAAGTATGCAATAACCTTATCAACTGGCTGCATTGATATTCTTACTTGCTTTGGAGCAGCTAATTTTAGTATTGCTTGTTGATTTGGATCACTAGCAACCATATCATTGGCAACTATAATATGATTTGGATTTGTCATTTTAGACCAAGCCAAGGCTACTTGTCCATGAATAAGTCTTCCGTCAACTCTGAAATGTACTATTGGCATTTTAAATCCTCCTTAATATTGTTTGTACTATTATATGACTCTAAAAATCTAGTAATACATCTTTATAATAATTTTATAATTAAATTATTATTTTAAACGAAAAAAACTCCTAGAAAATCTAGGAGTTCTTGTAGGAGTTTTATTATGTTTGTTTGTGTTTGTTATGTTTGTGTTTGTTTGTCTTTATCCAGTTCATGAATAATAATCAATCTCTAATTGATAATGATTATCATGATTAAAGTATATATGTTTTTTTATTTTTTGTCAATAAAAAACATTACATTTTTTTAGATTTTTTTGAACATTTTTTCATGGCACTCATTACAGAGCTTCTAAATCCAGTCTCTTCTAACTCTAAAACAGCTTCAATAGTTGTTCCTCCCGGTGAGCAAACATTGTCTTTTAACTTAGCTGGATGCTCTCCAGTTTCTAAAACCATCTTAGCTGATCCTAATACTGATTGAGCAGCTAATTTATAAGCCTTATCTCTACTTATTCCCTCTCTAACAGCAGCATCTGCCATAGCTTCTATAAACATATAAACATAAGCTGGTGATGACCCACAAAGTGCTATAAATCCATGGAAATCTTTCTCACTTAACACTTCTGATTTTCCAAAAGCATTAAATATATCCATAACTTCTTTTAATTCTTCTTCATTTACTAATTCATTAGGACAAATAGCGCTCATTGCTTCTCCTATTAAAGCTGGAGTATTTGGCATAGTCTTAACTATTTTTGTTTCTTTCTTAAACCATTTTTCAACATCACTTAAATTAATTCCTGCTGCTATAGTAACAATAGTCTTATTTAAGTCTACACAATCTCTTATTTCTTTTATAACTTTTTCATACATATATGGCTTTACCGCAAGAAATATTATGTCACTGTTATTACAAACTTCTTTGTTATCAAGAGTTGTGTTTATTCCTAATTCATTTTTTATTCTTTCTGCACTTGATTCTCTTGAACATGATGCAATAATATTTTCTTTGCATACAATACCTGACTTTAATATTCCTAAAACCATAGCACTTCCCATGTTACCACAGCCTATGAATCCAATTTTTTTATTCATATTATCCTCTCCTTTTTAATACAGATGGTAATTATTTTATTAACTTAATTTCTTAATAGTCATTTTAACTATTTAGTATCTAATTATAAATACTTTAATTATTATATACCTTTTAATATGTAGCTACCAATAATAAAATTAAAGGGCATATCAGCATTCTGATACACCCTAAATTTATTAAACATCCTTATGAATAGCTTCATAATCTGCAAATTTACTGTATTGACCAAGCCATGCAAGCTTAACTGTTCCAACTGGACCGTTTCTTTGCTTAGCTATTATACATTCTCCAACATTTTTATCTTCTGTTTCCTTGTTATAGTACTCATCTCTATATAAGAACATAACAAGGTCAGCATCCTGCTCTATTGATCCAGATTCTCTAAGGTCAGATAACATAGGTCTATGGTCTGCTCTTTGCTCTGGAGCACGAGAAAGCTGAGATAATGCTATAACTGGACATTCCATCTCCTTAGCTATAGCTTTTATATTTCTTGAAATCTCCGCAACCTCTTGTTGTCTACTTTCACCACTTCCACTCATAAGTTGTAAGTAGTCTATAAGTATAAGATCTATTCCATATTCCATTTTTAATCTTCTACACTTAGATCTCATTTCCATTACAGAAACCCCAGCAGTATCATCTATGTATATCTTAGCTGATGCTAAAGGGCCTGATGCTCTAGCTATATTGTCCCAATCCTCAGGAGTTAATTTACCTGTTCTAAGACTTAACATATCTACATTAGCCTCTGAACATAATAACTTATATGCAAGCTGTTCCTTTGACATTTCCAAAGAGAATATAACAACACTCTTTCCCTCTCTTAAGGCAGCATGTTCTGCTATGTTAAGAGCAAAGGTTGTTTTACCCATAGATGGTCTTGCTGCTATAAGCACCATATCACCCTTTTGGAATCCAGAGGTCATCTCATCCAAGTCTTTAAATCCAGAACCAACACCTGTAAGTTCTCCTTCATTATTAAATATAGCCTCTATTTGCTCAAAACCTCTTTCAAGAACAACACTTAAAGGTTCAAAATCATTTGATGATCTCTTTTCAGATAAATCAAATATTTTCTTCTCTGCTGAATCTATAACTTTTTCAACATCTTCTTGATTGTTATAACAATTCTCTATAATTTCTGTAGAAGATTTTATAAGTCTTCTAAGCATAGCTTTTTCATCAACTATTTTTATGTATGATTTTATGTTAACTGTACTAAGTACAGATGCACTTATCTCTGTTACATAACTTATACCACCGGCTTTTTCAAGTCTATCAGTAGATTTTAAATACTCTAAAAGAGTTAATTGGTCTACGGCTTGATCTCTTTGGTACATTTCTATTATACTTTGAAATATTACCTTATGAGCATCTCTATAAAATGAATCCTTATTTAAAACCTCAGCGGCTTGAGCTATGGTTGTTCTATCTATTATCATTGCCCCTAAAACAGATTGTTCCGCTTCTATACTTTGTGGCAAACTCTTCATTACTGGTGCTTCCATTATTCCTAATTTTCCTCCTTTCCCTTAAAATAATTTTCTAATATCATTAAAAGTTTATAAGATATTTTAAACCTTATAAACTTTTCTTAAACTTTTTATAATTAAATATTCTATTATAATTTCATCAGTTATTATCCAATATATCCCAAATAAATTACTTTATACAAAAAAATATAATTTAGTGACATAATACATAATTAATTTTTTAATTATAAAAACTAATTAATAAAATACTACTCCACTATATATAATACATTAAAATTTATCAATATATATAGAAAAATAACAAGAAAAAATGCTTTATCACAATATATATAATACATGAAATCTTGTAAAAAACCTATAGTTTTATTTATACTAGGTAAATTTAAAAGACAAAATAAAAAACCTAGAAATAAATCTAGGTTCTTTATTTTTAATTAAAAGCAATTTCCATAAGCTCTTCTATAGAACTTATAGCTTTAACTTCTATATCTTCTAATCCTTTAGGGATTTCATTTTCATTATCTTTAGGAACAGTTACTAACTTAATTCCCTTTCTTCTAGCCCCGTATATTTTTTCAAATATACCTCCAACTGGTTTAATCTTTCCTCTTAAAGAAATCTCTCCAGTTATAGCTAAGTCTTGTCTTATTGGCTTTTCTAATAAAGCACTCATTATACATATGGTAATGGCAGCTCCAGCAGATGGTCCATCTATCTTTCCTCCACCAATTACGTTAACATGTATATCATAGTCATTTATATCCTTATCAGTTAGCCTTTTTATTACAGATGCAGCATTAAATACAGAATCCTTAGCCATTGAACCAGCAGTATCATTGAATCTTATTTTTCCAGCACCCTTTTTCTTAGCTTTAAAAGCAGTGGCTTCAATCTCTATTGTTGAGCCTAAGAATCCTGAAACTCCAAGTCCATAAACATGACCTACTTCTTTTTCTTCTAAATTTTCTAGTATTTCATATGGAGTAAATCTTCCTATGCTTACAACTTCATTTAAATCCTTTGAAGTTATTTCTAGGTCTTCTGGAACTTCTCCCTCTAAGCCATAAATAGCATGACCATAAGCATCTGCTAATATATTTACAGCTCTTCTACCTTCTATAGTATAAGAAGCTATTTTCTTTTCTAAACCTTCTTCAAGCTTAACATTAAGCTTCTTAGCTGCATTTAATACTATCTTTTCAATATCTCTTGATGATAGTGGTTCAAAATAAACCTCTGTACATCTTGAACGTAAAGCAGGATTGATTTCTCCTGGTTCTCTAGTAGTTGCTCCTATTAAAACAAAATCTGCTGGAGCTCCTTTATCAAAAAGATATTTTATATATTTAGGTGTATTTTCATCATCTGGATCATAGTAAGATGATGAGAATTCAACTCTCTTATCTTCTAAAACTTTTAAAAGTTTATTTTGAAGTATTTCATCTAATTCTCCAATTTCATCTATGAATAATATACCACCATGAGCTTCAGTAACTAAACCTGGTTTTGGTTCTGGAACTCCTATTTCAGCTAAGTCTCTTTTGCTACCTTGATATATTGGATCATGTACTGAACCTAAAAGTGGGTTTGTAATTTCTCTTGGATCCCATCTTAAAGTTGTACCATTAACCTCTATGAATTTTGATCTATCATCAAATGGAGTTGATTTTAATTTCTTAGCTGTTTCTAGAGCAATTCTAGCAGCTGTTGTTTTACCAACCCCTGGAGGTCCATAAAGTATTATATGTTGAGGATATGGTGAAGCTAGTTTTGAAAGAAGTGACTTAACAGCTCTCTCTTGACCAACTACCTCATCAAATGAATCAGGTCTTAATAAAGACATTATATTCTTATTTGGAACTCTTTCATCTAACTCTTCAAGCTCCTCAAGCTTTTTCTCTGTCTTAGCATTTTCTGGACCTTTTTTCTTTTTCATTATGTTTACTCTAAGTTCATCAACATACTTTTCTTGCTTTTCCATTAAGAATTGTTCAACTTCTTTTTCTATTTTATTTTGAACATATCTTCTAGCAATAGCATCTGATATCATAGCACAAACATCTTCTAAAGCTTCATTTATAGTTTCTTCAGTTGGAACTTCACTTAAACCCTTTCCTTCAGAAACAATTTTACTTAATCCATAAAGTCTTTCATAAGGATCAGTTGAATTTATATAATTTTGTACTTTAAATCTTATAACTCTCGCTCTAAATGCACCTTCGTCTAATATATTATTTATTATATCTTTTAGTGCTTCAACTTGAGATTCTACTCCAAGTTCACTATTCATAACATCTTGTAGAACCTCTAATTCTTTAATTGATTTCAAAATAGAATCCTCCTCTTATTGAACAGGAACAACCATAACCTTCATTTTTGTTGAAACTTCTGGATATAGTTTAACTTCTATGTTATAAGTTCCTGCAATTTTTATTGTATCCATAACAATTTTCTTTTTATCAACTTCTACATTAAATTGTTTTTTGATAAGTCCTGCTACATCTTTGCTAGTTATAGCTCCGAATAATTTTCCATTATCTCCAGCCTTACCATCTATTTTTATTACTTTATCTTTTAAATCAGCAGCTAAAGCTTGAGCAGCTTCTAATTCAGCTAACTTTTGTCTTCTTTCGTTCTCTTTTTTATTGTTTAATATATGAAGATTATTATCAGTAGCTTCTTGAGCTAATTTCTTTGGAAATAAAAAGTTTCTAGCATATCCATCTGATGCATTTATAACATCGCCTTTTTTACCTAATTTTTTAACGTCTTGAAGTAATATTACTTTCATTTTATTCACCTTCCCTTGAGTTTTTTGCAATAGCTTCTTTTATTTTTTCTATAGCCTCGTCAATAGTGGCATCCTTAATCTTAGCGCCAGCCATAGTCATATGACCTCCGCCACCAAGTTCTTCAAGAATCACTTGAACATTAATATCCCCTAAAGATCTTGCACTTATAGCAACATCTTCACCTAATTTTATTAATACAAATGAAGCTTGTATTCCAGTAATATTTAAAAGTTCATCAGCAGCCTGAGCTGCCACAACAGTATCAGTAATATTTTCTGGGCAAACTGCTATTGCTATTTTATTTTCTACCTTTGCAGATTTTATTATTTCTGCTTTTGCTATATAATTTTCTAAGTTATTACTAAATATTTTTTTAATCTCTACTGTGTCTGCACCTAATCTTCTTAAAAATGAAGCTGCTTCAAAGGTTCTTACACCGGTTTTAAAAGAGAAATTCTTAGTGTCTATATAAATTCCAGCTAAAAGACCTTCTGCTTCAATTCTATTTAATTTAGGTTTATCTAACATATACTGAACCATTTCAGTAACAAGTTCTGATGTAGATGAAGCATATACCTCAATATAATTTAATAGTGCTCCCTTTATATCCTCAGGACTTCTTCTATGATGGTCTATTACAACCACCCTTTCAATAAGTTCTGTTAACTCTCTATCTAATACATAGTTTGCACTATTAACATCTACTATTATTAATAAAGTATTGTCATCTATATTCTTTTTAGCTTCTTCAGTAGATATAAATAGTTTACTATATTCTTCTTTTTCTTTAACTCTATCTAAGAAAAATTCTATAGCATTAGTATCTTTTTCTAATACTATATTAACATTTTTTCCTAACTTCTTCACTACTGAAGCTAAACCAAATGAAGCACCAAAACAATCCATATCAGGATTTTTATGTCCCATTATATAAACAGTACTACTTTCATAAACAAGTTCTTTTAATACATGGGCTACAACCCTAGCTCTAACTCTTGTTCTCTTTTCAAGTTCCTTAGCATTTCCTCCAAAGAACTCAATATTTTTACCTGATTTAATAACTGCTTGATCTCCACCTCTACCTAAAGCTAATTCCTTAGCCTTTGTGGCATCATCTTGATTTTGTGCAGGAGTTTCTCCACCTCTTCCAACACCTATGCTTAAGGTTACTTCTATTTCATTCCCTAAGTTAATTTCTCTTATAGTATCTAGTATATCAAACTTTTTAGAAATTTCCTTGCCAATAATAGCATCGTCTACTGATAAAATATATTTACTATTATCATACTTTTTTATCATGGCATTTAGTGAATTTCCATAATTATTTATTGTTCTTTCTATTTCTGCTATAAGTAGTGGTTTTTTGTCATCATCTATTGTTTTTAAAACTTCACTAAAATTATCAACTTCTAAAAGCATTATACTTTCTTTTGTGGCCTTCTTTAAATAAGTAACATCATTAAAAAATACCAAAAAATATTTTTTATCTGATTCATCTAATTTTAAACCCTCACTATAAACTTCATAGATATTACTTTTTATTTTTATATTTTGAGAATTTTCTTTTCCTGTTCTAATGATCTTATCTAAAGCAACACCTTTTATAACAGATACTAAATTCGTTTCTAGTAAATCTTCACTATTTATAAGCTTACTAAACTTATGGTTATACCATATTATTTCACCAGTAGAATTTAATATAGTTAATGGGAAAATCAAATTAAAAATATTGTCTTTAACTTTCTCATCTACATTTTTATATAATTTATCTATCTTTTCTTCCTCATCCTTTTCTTCTCTTAAAAAGTCAGATATTTTATAGATTAAATATATTATATATACAAAAGCTATTACTAAAGATACTATTTTAAAGTTTAATTTCCAAAATACTAAGCACGCTAAAACTACAAATGCAAAGTAAGCTAAAAATTTATTATAATCTTCCAATATTGATTTCATTTTAACAGCCCCTTACTAAATATAAATATTAGTTATTGCACTTTCTTTTTTAGTTTCTCCTTAATGTAACTTCCTAAACTATTTGGATCTACACCTCTTATATCAATTAATACATCAATCAATCCTAATATTCCAAATAATTGTGGTATTGAAGTAACCATTAATATACTAATAAAAACTATTAAAAAATTGCTAAATCTATATCTATACTTTAATAAATTTGAGACTACAGCTAATCCTTGAATTATAAGCATAGCAAATAATAAATTTAGTGTAAGCATGTATATGCCCTTATTACTTATTACTCCCTTGCTTACTAAAAGCATAACAAAAAGATTTATTAATACAACTGCTGCAATTAATATTGGGTTAAAAAACCACTTTGAAAAAGGTGGTAAGCTGTTTAATTTAAATCCTAATTTATTAATAATGTACTTTCCAACGGTATAACTTAAAAATGCTCTCATTATTATAACCATAACTAATACCATAGGTATCATATTCATTATAAAACTTGCATCCATAGACTTCATAAGCTCTATCATTTGAGTGTTAGCCTGTGAACTTCCCATCATTTGTTCACTGATTTTAGCAGCTTCATTAAAAACATTTACTAATTCATTTATATATTGATTAAATGTAATTCCTGTAAAAGCTGAAAATAATAATGCTATTTCTATTAATACACCAATTGTATTTGCTACAATTAAATATATAAATGATTTTATTCCTGAAAATTTCTTTTTAACACAGGTTCCTAAAACCAAACCTATAATTCCATTTGTTATGGCTAATTGAATTCCATATATAGACCCCATGAAAAATCCAATCAAAATTCCACTAATAACAATAGAACAAATAGAGGTTTTAAGATTATACTTTAAATACAATAAAGCTATAGGAATTGGAATAGCAAAGCTTATTATTGTACCTATTCCTGGTAAGCTAGTAAGCATCATAAGTACAAATGTTATTGCTGACATTATTCCAGCTTCAACTATAGATTTACTCTTATTCTTTTCTTCCATATGTTCCTCCAAATAAATTATCTTCTTTCTTTTAAATGATTAAATAATTTAGTTAAGTTACCTCCTTGTTTTTCTAAATTATCCTCTTCAACTATACCAATCTTTAAACTTTTTTTAATTGTCTCATCTACTTCTATTGCAGAATGACCTAACTTATCTGCTAAAATGTATAATAAAATAATTAAAGATGCTATGCAGTTTACTATGGCATCCTTTGCTACATTACTTCCTTTTGTTAAAAGTGTAAATAGTTCTCCTAATATGCAGATAATTTGAGCTTTTATTTCTTCAATAATCTTTATATCTCCCATGATATTAAAGTTATCTTTTTTCATATTTCCCTCCCAATTATACCCTTTATTATATACCTTTATTTTATTTATTTTTTTAGTCTTATGCAATAAATGAGACTTAATTCAGAGAAAACTTAAAAACTCTAAATTATAGTAGCATTTATATTAAAGTGTACATATTTTAATAAGTATACACTTTAATATACTTACCACACAAATAAAATTTTCTTAAACCATTTAATAAGACTATTTAAAAACTTTAATGATTATAATAATTTAATATATAATAAAAAAACCCCTGAAAATATCAGGGGTTTGCAACCATTACTCAGTTGTGAATGGTAATAATGCGATATTTCTTGATCTCTTGATAGCATCTGTTAATTGTCTTTGATGCTTAGCACAAGTTCCAGAAATTCTTCTTGGTAATATTTTACCTCTTTCTGTGATGTATTTCTTTAATTTAGCTACATCTTTGTAATCTATTGATTCAGCTTTATCAACGCAGAATATGCAAACTTTTTTTCTTGCTCTTCTGAATTTTCCGCCTCTTTTTACGTTACTCATCACTATTTCCCTCCTTACCTAAAATCTGAATTAGAATGGAATGTCTCCATCATCAATTGGTGTCATATCATCATTACTATTGAATGATGAATCACTAAATGAATTGTCTGGCATACCGAAAGAACCACCGAAATCATTTCCTGAACCAAAGCCTGAGTTTCCTCTTGCTCCGCCATTTCCTGAATCGATAAAGTCAAAACTTTCAACAACTACGTCAGTAGTATATCTTCTAGTTCCATCTTGAGCTTCATAACTTCCAGTTCTTATATTTCCTGAAACAGCCAATTGTCTGCCTTTAGTAATATATTGAGCTATGGTCTCACCAGTTTTTCCAAAAGCTATGCAACTGATAAAATCAGCTTCATCTTTTTTGAATTGTCTATTTACAGCTAGTGTAAATCTTGCAACTGCTGTACCGCTTCCTGCTGCAAATCTAAGCTCTGGATCTTTAGTAAGTCTACCAATTAAAACTACTTTATTCATTTACGACCACCTCTTATTGCTCTTCTTTAACGATGATGTGTCTGATTATTCCGTCAGTTATTCCGAATACTCTGTCTAACTCTTTTGGTAATTCTGGGTTAGCAGTGAAGTTGATTAAAGTATAGTAACCTTCGTTAACTTTAGCGATTTCGTAAGCTAATTTTCTCTTACCCCAGAAATCAACGTTGTCAACTGTACCATTTCCGTTTTCTATAACACCCTTGAATTTTTCGATTAAAGCTTTAACAGCTTCCTCGTCTAATGATGGGTGAGCTACGAATATAGTTTCATATTTTCTCATCATTTACACCTCCTCCCTCTGGACTACGGCTATGCTCTAGCATAGCAGGGATTACAATTAAATATTCTAACATTAAAAGAGGGTTATTGCAACCCTCTTTATTAATGTAAACATAACTTTTATAAATTTATTTTTTTAAAATTTTATTCATTAATTTCTTCCTCTGGAGCATTTGATTTTATAATCTTTTTTACTCCCTTTTGGAATTTAGATCTAGGAATCATTACAATTCTTGAGCATCCTAAACATTTTATTTTAATATCAGCTCCAACTCTTATAACTTCCCACTCATCACTTCCACAAGGATGTACTTTCCTCATTTTAACTATATCACCAATATAAAATTTGTTTATCAAATTAAATAACCTCCTCTAAAATAAAATTTATATAAATTAACCTGTAATTATTTCTTTCATATATTTCTTTTTATCAAGAGTCATTTTTATTCTCTTTCTTAACTCTACTTCTGTTTCCCAAAGTTTCATGGATTTTACTTTTCCACAAATTCTAAGATTAACACTAGAACTTGTTAGATCTGTAACTCCCCAAACTTTTAATGGTTCTGTTATATCATTATTTTCTTTATTATATGTATCACAAACTGAGTTTATAGTGTTTATTACTTTATTTATATCATCGCTATATGAAATTCCAATATCAATCTGAACTCTCATATCACCTCTACAATTATTTGTTACTATTCTTATCATTCCATTTGGAATAATATGAAGAGAACCATCTTGATCCCTAAGCTCAGTTGTCCTAAGACCTATTACCTCTACAATTCCACTTACACCTTCTATGGTTACATAATCCCCAACATTGTATTGGTTATCAAAAAGTATAAATATCCCATTTATTACATCTTTAACAAAACTTTGAGCTCCTAAACCTACGGCTACTCCTCCTACAGAGGCAAAGGCCCAAGATATATTTCCAAATATAATAGATAATATAGTTGTTATACCTATAAAATATACTGAATACATCAAAATACTTTTTAATAAAGTTCCCAATGTATTTGCCTTTCTTGTGTCTAAGGAGAACTTAAAGTTTGTATCTATTTGTTTTTGCACAGCTTTATCTATTAATTTGCTTCCTATTTTAATTACCAAAATCATAAAAATAACTATGACACATATTGTTATAAATTTTTTTAATAGAAAATCAATAGTAGATAAAGATATCTTTATTTTCCCAAGCTTAATGTGATCAAATTCAAAATTAATTCCAAGCAAACTATCTAATAACATTAAACCACTCCTTATGATTTTGAAATAAATAATTATTTATATATTTCAAATCCTTTATTGGTTATTGAATATATATTTTTAAATTTAATTTCTAAAGTTTCTATCTTTTCTAATTGATCTTTATTAAAGGCTGAACTTATTCCACAACTTTTTGTTATGTAAGTTGGAGTTGGCATTATTATAAATGATATTCCATTTTCTTTAAGTATTCTTTCTCCTTCCATAGCCTCGTGTGTATTATTAAAAACCATGATAAAGTCTTTCATACTATTTTTCCTCCTAAAAAGTATATCGTTTTATTAGTATATATTATAAGTATATATCATAAAAGTTAACACTTTCAAAATAAGGGTGAAAGCTTTTCTATTTTGAACTATAATATAATTATGTAAATTTATAAAAACAACTGTAAAAGGAGTTTGAGTATGTCTTTTTTCTATTTAAAGGCTATTTTATCTGGAATTGTAACAGGCCTATTAGTTTCTATACCATTAGGTCCAGCTGCAATAGAAGCTGCAACACAATCTCTAGATAAAGGATTTAAAAAAGGCTTTGAAGTTTCATTAGGCGCAATAGCCGCTGACTATTTGTACATATTATTAATAAACTTCGGAGTAGCCCAATTATTAAATTTAAATAGGTATGTAGAATGTGCCTTTTGGATTATTTCAGGATTAGTTCTTATAATAGTTAATTTAATATTTAAATCTTCTCAAAAAAGTTTAGACGAAAAATGTGTTGAAACTATAGATAGTCATAAAACTGGTAATGGTTTTATAAATGGTTTTTTAATAACCTTTGTAAACCCTATGACTTTATCAGTATGGATGGCTGTAAGTGCTGGAATAATGAGTATATGGAAACTTTCAGGTAGACATTTCTTTTTAGTAGCCATAAGTGCTATGTTTATAACAACTTTAGCTTGGTTTATATTATTAAATTTTATGGCTGCCAAAGGTGGAAGTCTAGTAAAAAAAGAACTTACTGGTAAGGCTGATAAAAGTGTAAAATATTTTATGATTTTACTTGGATTAGGATTTACTATATACGGAATATTTAAAATTTTCATGTGAGGTTTTTGCTTATGAATAAAATATATTTTGATAATGCAGCAACTACTTTCCCTAAACCTGACTCTGTAATAAAAGCTATGTTTGATTATATGAGTTTTGAAGGCGGAAGTGCTAATAGAGGATCCTCATCTACAGCTCTGCAAAGTAGTAGAGCTGTCTATGAATGTAGATATGAAATAGCTAAATTCTTTAATTTTCCTAAAAGTGAAAATGTTATTTTCACAAATAATATTACAACATCATTAAATATGTTACTTTTAGGAATAATTAAATCTGATTGGCATATAATTACTACATCTATGGAACATAATTCTGTCTTAAGACCTTTAGTAAAAATTAGCGATGAGCTTCCTAATGTAGAACTAGATATAGTTCAATGTAATAATGAAGGTCTAGTATCAGTTGAAAAAATAAAAGAGAAATTAAAGAGTAACACAAAGCTTATAATTTTATCTCATGCATCAAACCTAGTTGGAACAATTCAACCAATTAAAGAAATAGGGAAGCTTTGCAAAGAAAATGATATCTTTTTTATTTTAGATTCTGCGCAAACAGCAGGGGTTATTCCAATTGATATGACTGAACTTAATTTAAATGCATTAGCCTTTACAGGTCATAAGTCTCTTTTAGGACCTCAAGGAATAGGTGGTTTTATTATAGATGATAAATTAAATTCTATATGTAAAAATATCTTTTCTGGCGGAACAGGAAGTAATTCCTCACTAATAGAACATCCTCAAGAATTGCCTGATAAATTTGAATATGGAACTTTAAACACTCCAGGAATAATAGGGCTTCTAGAGGGAATAAAATTCATAGAAAAAGAAGGCATTGGAAATATAAAAGCAAAAGAAGAAATATTATGCCAAAAAGCTATGGATTTATTATCTGAAATTCCAGAAGTTAAGATTTATGGTCCTATGGATGCCAAAAAGAAAACTTCAACAATATCTTTCAATATAGAAGGTATGGATCCTGAATTTACAGGATTCTTGTTAGATAGTGAATTTAACATAACATGTAGGACTGGAATTCATTGTACTCCGCTTGCTCACAAAACAGTTGGTTCATATCCAGCTGGAAGCATAAGAATAAGTTTAGGGTACTTTAATACAATAGAAGAAGTCTATAGATTTGTTGAGGTTATAAAAGAATTAATTTCAAGGAGGTAGACTTCTGACCTATGAAAAATTTAATAATCAAAAGTGAAAAAATAAGTGTGTTTTTTATTTTATACACACTTATATTTTTTACGTTTTTTAATACATTAAAATATACTTTGCCCTTTCTACTAGCATTCATATTTTCATTGCTACTAAAGACACCCACTCAATTTTTAATAAAAAAATTCAAATTAAATGTTGGACTTGCTTCCTTTATAAGTACATTTATTTTTTTCTTAATAATAATAATTTTATTTACATTATTTATTACATCTTTAGCTTATGAATCTTCATCCTTAACAAACTATATTCAAGAAATAATAAATACTAACTCTAAGGAATTTCAAAATTATTTTATATCACTACAAAATTGGATTGAAGTAAACTTTATTGATAATGCAGTTTTAAACTTAATAAAAAATACTTTAATATCTTCATTTAAAGAAATAACTGTACTTATTCTTTCTTTTGGAACTGAACTAATTCAAAAAGTTTTTTTATTAATAAGTTATTTACCTTATACCTTTATGCTTCTTATTTTTACTGTACTATCAACTTATTTTTTATCAAAGGAATTAAACACTATTAACTTTAGTAAAACTTTGTCTAATTATCTTAACTCTAATTACAGCAATAGAATTTTAACCATTTTATATGAAATAAAAAAAATGCTTTTGACATACTGTTTCTCTTATTTATTTTTAATTTTTATTTCTTTTGTATTAACCTTTTTAGGATTTTCCTTTTTAAATATTAAATATGCCCTATTACTTAGTGTACTTGCTGCCTTATTAGACTTACTCCCTGTATTAGGTATGCCCTTAATTTATTTTCCTCTTATTTTTATTTCATATAACTCAGGAAATATTTTTTCAGCTATTTCATTATTTATATTGTATATATTTATTTTTTTATTACGCCAATTTTTAGAACCTAAATTAATGTCATCCACTTTAGGAATACACCCTTTATTAATATTAATTTGTATTTTTATAGGATTAGAATTAAATGGACTTTTAGGAATAGTATTTTGCATCTTTCTAATTATTTTTTTCAATATATTTAAAAAAGTTAATGTTTTATAGTATAGACTTTTTGTTTTTGGTAATAATTTCAAGTAAGGAGGTTGGTATAATGTGTACAAGTTTTTATATAAATTCTTTAGATCCTAAAGCTTCTTTTAAAATTAGGGATTATCTTTGCAGAGAACTTTCTCCAGTTATAAAAGAAAATAGACCAATTGTTTTTATATGCATTGGATCTGATCGCTCCACAGGAGATGCTCTTGGCCCATTAATTGGTGAAAAGATTAAATTTTTAAGTAAAAATAATATTTTCATATATGGAACATTAGAAGAAACTGTCCATGCTGGAAACTTAAAAGAGACAGTAAAAATAATTAAATCAAAACATAAAAAACCTTTTATTATAGCCATTGATGCTTGTTTAGGAGTTGTTGATAATGTAGGACACGTACTTATTGAAAAGAGACCTCTTAAACCTGGAATAGCATTAAATAAGGATTTGCCTGAAGTAGGAGACTTAAGCATACTTGGAATAGTAAATATTTCTGGTTCCTTAGAATTTATGGTTTTACAAAATACTAGATTATACACTGTAATGTTACTTGCAAATGCTATATCTAATGGAATTCACCATTGCATATTAAAATCCGTAGGATTTAAAAAGAATATATTAGATTCAACTTTAGAAAATATTTTATAAAATTCTCCATAAATACTCATATAGTTTTTATATACTCCCCCTATTTATTGAAATGTTTCACGTGAAACATTTTGTTTAACACAAAAATAGGTTATATTAAAATCAACTAAAAATCGTTGTTTTAATATAACCTATATTTCTTCTTAAACCTATTTATTCATTGCAGCATTTAGAACATGTAATTCTTCTTCTGATAAATCATATCTAGATATTCCTTTATCTATTGGCTTTGCATATGTTGTACTATAATCTCTACCATATATTCCAGTTAAAATAACTCCATTATTTTCTCCATCTAATAAAGCAACTGAAAAACTTAAATCACTTCCAACATCTTCGAAAGCTTTATATCTTATAACAGATACCTTTTGAGTACATTTTTCAACTTGAGCTTTTAATATTTTATTAGTTTCTAATGTTTCTTCAGAATCTTTTTTAACTTCTTCAACTTTATCTAAGTAAGAGTTAATAAGTTCTTCTAAATTCTTATTATTAACCCCTCTCATGATTTTTCTAAATTTATTTTCTACTTTGCTTAAACTTCTGAAAGCTACTATTAATAGTATGAACTGTATTAAAACTAATACTATTAATCCTATTGTTATATAAGTTGAATATTGTGTAAGTATATTTAGTACATTCTCCATGTAGTTTATCATCCCTTCGTGTTTTTAAAATGTTTCACGTGAAACATTTTAAATATTTATAATGTCTAGTATTCTCTGTAAGTCTTCTTCTGAATAGTATTCTATTTCTATCTTACCTTTATTCTTATTAGCATTTAAATTAACTTTAGTTCCAAAGTGATCCTGAAGTCTATCTCTAACATCTTTGTAATATGGATTAAGTGGTTTTCTTCTTTCTGATGTTTTTTCTTCAACAGCATCATTTAATATCTTTTTAACTAATTTTTCAGTTTCTCTAACTGAAAGAGAGTTATCAATTATTTTTTGAGCTATTTCATATTGTGCCTCATTTTCTAAAGGTAGAATAGCTCTTCCATGTCCTTCTGAAATAACTCCTTCCATTACATACTCTTTAACTCTATCATCTAACTTTAATAATCTCATTGTATTTGTTATTGTAGTTCTTGATTTTCCCATTGTTTTTGAAAGCTCTTCTTGAGTTAAAGCAAATTCTTTTAATAGTCTTTCATATGCTAATCCTTCTTCTATAGGATTTAAATCTTCTCTTTGAATATTTTCTATTAAAGATACTTGTAGAAGTTTTTCATCTGAAATATCCATTATTAAAGCAGGAACCTCTGTTAATTCTGCTATTTTAGCAGCTCTATATCTTCTTTCCCCTGCAATTATTGAATATCCCTTTTCTTCTTTCTTTAATATTAAAGGTTGAATTATACCATGTTCCTTTACAGACTCAGCTAATTCATTTAATTTATTATTGTCAAAAAACTTCCTAGGTTGTTTTTTATTAGCTTTTATATCTTTAAGCTCAATATTTATTATTCCACCTTTTTCTTTTTTTTCTTCCTTAATATTATCTTCTGGTATTAAGGCTCCTAATCCTTTTCCTAAACCAAATTTTTTAGCCATCTATATATTCACTCCCTGTCTTTTTAGGAATTCCTCAGTTAGTTTTTCATAAGATTTAGCTCCCCTACATCTTTCATCATATAAACATATTGGCAATCCAAAACTCGGAGCTTCAGCTAGTCTAACATTTCTAGGAATAGTAGTTTCATATAATCTATCCTTAAAGTACTCTTTTACTTCCTTATAAACCTCTGTACTTAAATTAGTTCTTGAATCATACATAGTCATTACTACACCTTCAATATCAAGATCCTTATTTAAAGACTTTTTAACTAAATTTATTGTATTTATTAATTGTCCTACCCCTTCTAAAGCATAATATTCTGCTTGTATAGGTATTAAAACACTATGAGATGCAACTAAAGCATTAATAGTTAGAACTCCTAAAGATGGAGGACAATCAATAAATATATAATCGAATTTATCTCTAATTTTATTTATTTCATTTTTAAGTATATATTCTCTATCTTTTCTATCTATTATTTCTACCTCAGCACCTGCTAATTCCATTGTTGCTGGTACTACATAAAGATTTTCAACTAATTCACTTTTCATTATTATTGTTTCTATCTCTTCACCAGCAGTTAATAAATCATATATAGACTTGTCTAATTTTCTCTTATCTATACCTAATCCACTTGTAGTATTCCCTTGAGGATCTATATCTATAGCTAAAACCTTAAATCCCTGCATTGCCAAGTAAGAACATATATTTATATTTGTTGTTGTTTTTCCAACGCCACCTTTTTGATTAAAAACACAAATTGTTTTCATTAAACTCATCCAAGAATATCTTATTCTTGAACATCCACCTCCCTTCTAACACATCTATTTTATTATATATTTTTACATTACATAATAAAAGATGATATTGGTTATTTCTGATTAAAAAATGAAAAAATAGGAATGTTTCACGTGAAACATTCCTATTTTTATGGTCAATATATTTATTATTTTTTAAAAGCTTTTATAACTTTCAATTATAATATTTTCTTAAACTAAAAAGTATTTTAAAAATTATATTTATTTTAATGGTTTCTTAGTTACATTACC
Source organism: Clostridium perfringens (assembly GCF_016027375.1). Classification (NCBI taxonomy): domain Bacteria; kingdom Bacillati; phylum Bacillota; class Clostridia; order Eubacteriales; family Clostridiaceae; genus Clostridium; species Clostridium perfringens. Next base: position 328,835 of record NZ_CP065681.1, on the reverse strand, counting down.
TGCTTTTCTAGGAAAAGTCTTTGGCGTACTTTTTATTTTATCTACTATTACTAAGTTATGATTTAAGTCTGTTCCCTCAATTTCAACCTCAGTTATACCTTTAAGCTTACCACCTAAAGTACCAATAGCATTTTTTGAATCATTTAACTCTTCAGTTATATTTGGGCCTTTTAAAGCTATAAAATTCCCATTTACCTTTACATATGGAATACAAAATTCACTTAGAACACACATATTAGCAACAGCTCTTGATGTAGCAATATCAAAATTTTCTCTTAACTCTTTTTTTCTTGCACCATCTTCTGCTCTAGAATGTATAGTCTTAACATTTTTTAATCCTAGTTTATTTACAACTTCATTTAAAAAATTTATTCTCTTATTTAATGAGTCTAATAGAGTAACCTCTACATCTTCTCTCATAATAGCTATAGGTAACCCAGGGAACCCTGCACCTGTTCCAACATCTATTACTGTCTTAGCTTTTTTAAACTCATCTGCTTTAAAAGCTTTTATACAATCTATAAAATGTTTTTTTACTATCTCTTCATCCTCTGTTATTGCCGTTAAATTTATTTTTTCATTCCATTCCTTTAATAAATCTTTGTAAAGCATAAATTTTTGATATTTGTCTTCATTAAATTCCATACCCACACTATCGCAAGCTTTTTTCATTAAATCAAAATATTGCATTCTTAATCCTCCAAAACTTTAAGAGTATAAATAATTTATTTTAATAATTTTATTTTTTACTAAAAAACTAAAGTTATCCACATGTGGATAACTTTTTAAAAGGGGTAAAACAGCACCTTTTTTAAGTTTTACACAAGACTTATCCACAGGTGCTGTTGAAAACTTCTGAATAACTTTTAGTTATCAGTATTTTTTCCAGTTTTTCTATAATGCTCTAAGAATATTAACAGAACTGATATATCTGCTGGGGATACCCCTGATATTCTTGAAGCTTGACCTATATTTAAAGGTCTAATTTTATTTAGCTTTTGTATAGCTTCTATTCTTAAACTATTTACGTCATTATAATCTAAATCCTCTGGAAGAACTTTTTTCTCAAACTTTTTAAATTGAGCAACTTGTTCTAATTGAGTTTGAATGTATCCTTCGTATCTAGCAATTATGTTTATTTGATCCCCAATATCCTTTGGTAAATCAGGTCTTTCAGGATCTAAACATGCTAATGAGAAGTAGTCTAACTCTGGTCTTTTTATAAGTTCATACATTCTTATTGGCTTTTTAAGCTCTGTTGAACCTAATTCAACTATTTTCTCATTATTTTCTGTTTTATTAGTTATTTGAAGTTCTTTAAGTCTCTCAAGCTCACGTTCTAAGTTTTGCTTTCTTTCCTGAAACTTACTCCATCTTTCTTCTGTAACTAATCCAACATTGTGTCCAATTTCAGTTAATCTGAAATCAGCATTATCTTGTCTTAATAATAATCTATATTCAGCTCTTGATGTCATCATTCTATAAGGCTCATTAGTACCTTTAGTAATTAAATCATCAATTAAAACTCCTACATATCCATCTGATCTTGTAAGTATCATAGGATCTTTTCCTTGAACTTTTAATGCTGCATTTATACCAGCTACTATTCCTTGAGCCCCAGCTTCTTCATATCCTGAGCTACCATTAATTTGTCCAGCACTAAAGAATCCATCAATATTTTTAAATTCTAGTGAAGCCTTTAATTGTGTTGGATCTATACAATCATATTCTATTGCATATGCAGTTCTCATAATCTCAGCATTTTCAAGACCTGGAACTGTTTTTATCATTTGAACTTGAACATCTTCTGGAAGAGATGATGACATTCCTCCAACATACATTTCTTCTGTATCATCACCTTCTGGTTCTATAAAGATTTGATGTCTATCTTTATCTTGGAATCTCATTACCTTGTCTTCTATTGATGGACAATATCTTGGCCCAACACCTTTTATGCTTCCATTATACATTGGTGATCTATGTATATTTTCTTGAATTACCTTATGAGTTTCCTCATTAGTATATGTTAACCAACATGAAACTTGGTCTCTATCTATATTTCCACTTATAAATGAGAATGGTATTATTTCCTCATCTCCTGGTTGTTCTATCATTTTTGAGAAATCAACACTTCTCTTATTGATTCTAGCTGGAGTACCAGTTTTAAATCTTCTAAGGTCAATTCCTAAATCTATTAATGATTTTGAAAGTTCATTAGCATTGCTAAGTCCATTTGGACCTTGGCTATAACTAACATCTCCGATTATTATTCTACTTTGTAAATATGTTCCACTTGTCATTATAACAGCTTTACACTCAAAAAATGCACCATTTTTAGTTAGAACACCTTTAACTTTCCCATCTTCAACTTCTACAGAAACTACCTCTAATTGTCTTAAGTGAAGATTTTCTTGTGTTTCTAAAACCTTTTTCATTCTTTCTTGATATTTCTTTTTATCAGCTTGTGCTCTTAGAGAGTGTACAGCAGGTCCTTTTGATGTATTTAACATTTTAGATTGGATAAATGTATGGTCTATATTTACTCCCATCTCTCCACCTAAAGCATCTATTTCTCTAACTAGATGTCCCTTAGCAGTTCCACCTATATTAGGGTTACATGGCATCATAGCAACGGAATCTAATGTTAATGTACAAACTAAAGTTTTACATCCCATTCTAGCTGCCGCTAATCCTGCCTCACAACCTGCATGACCAGCACCTATAACAACTATATCATAACTTCCTGCATTATATCTCATATTTCATCATTCTCCTATTTTCCACAACAAAATTCTGCAAATATTTTGTTTACTAAGTCTTCCTCTAACTCTGCTCCAGTGATTTCCCCTAAGGCTCTTAAAGCAGATGTAACATAAATTGATACTAGATCTAAAAACTCATTATTATTAAGTCCATTTAATGCACCATCTAAGTTTTCAGAAGCTCTATATAAAGCCTCTTTATGTCTAGTATTAGTTACCATTACACTTTCAGCATCAATTGATCCATTAAAGAATAAATCTTTTATCTTTGATTTTAAATCATCTATACCAAAACCAGTTTTTGCAGATAGTTCTATTTTATTTTCTAAGTTATCCACAATTTCTGAGGATAACTTTCTATCTAAATCAACCTTATTTAAAAGTACTATGTATTTTCTATCTTTAATGTAATCAATAATTTCCTTGTCTTCCTCATCTAATTCTCTACTTGTATCTAACATTAGTATAACTAAATCAGCTTCATTGATTTTTTCTTTAGATTTTTCTACACCTATTTTCTCTACAACATCTTCAGTTTCTCTGATTCCCGCTGTATCTACTAGTCTAACAGGTATTCCATCTAAATTTATATATTCTTCTATTACGTCCCTTGTTGTTCCTGCTATATCAGTTACAATAGCTCTCTTTTCATTTAATAGAGCATTTAAAAGTGATGATTTTCCTACGTTAGGTTTTCCTACTATAACCATGCTTAAACCATCTCTAATAAGTTTACCTTCATCAGCAGTATCAATTAAATTATTTACTTTACCTCTAAGAGTTATAACATCCTCTTTTACCTTAACTGGTATAGTTTCATCTGGTTCTTCGTCATCCTCTGTAAAGTCAACAGCATATTCAATTAGAGCTAATATATCTAAAGCCTCTTTTCTAAGATTGTTTATCTCAGTAGAAAGTCTTCCTTGACTTTGAGTCATAGCTGATTTCATTGAAAGTTCAGTCTTAGCAGTTATTATATCCATAACTGCTTCTGCTTGGCTTAAATCTATTCTTCCATTTAAAAAAGCTCTTTTTGTAAATTCACCTGGCTCAGCAAGTCTTGCACCAGCTTTTATTACATTTTGTAGAACTTTATTAGTAGCTACAATACCACCATGACAGTTTATTTCTACTGTATCCTCAGCTGTAAAGCTTCTAGGACCTTTCATAAAACTAACTATAACTTCATCTATAATCTCATTATTTTCATCTATCATATGACCATATCTCATAGTATATGGTTTTATATCTAATAAATCTTTTCCGTTTATTCCTCTGAATATTTTATTTACAATCTCAAGAGCTTTATTTCCTGATACTCTAATTATAGCTATTCCACCTTCTCCTAATGCTGTAGCTATAGCAGCAATAGTATCGAATTCTTTCATAAGCTCCTCCTTTATAATGATATTCTCAAATTTGAACTAATATTGATTTTACCCAACAAAATAGAATAAGTCAAAATTTTAAATCATATTATTTATGGCAAAAAAATATGATTTTACTAAATTGTTTAATAGATTACTTACTTAAAAATACTATCCAATTAATTAAATCATATACTTGATAAAAAAATAAGGTGAAAATATAATATTTTCACCTTATTTTTTAAATTTATCAACAATTGTAGCCTTTAGTATGACTATTTTTCTATAGTTACTAACAAGTTATCCACAATTTATCTACAGTTTATTGTGGATAAAAAAAGGAAAGCTTTAAGCTTTCCTTTTTATTTCTTTAATTCTACTACAACTCTTCTGTAAGGTTCTTCACCTTCACTAAAAGTTCTAACAAAATCATTATTCTGTAACTCTGAATGAATAACTCTTCTTTCATAAGGATTCATAGGTTCAAGTTTTAATATCTTACCTGACTTTCTCACCTTATAAGCTATTTTATTAGCTAATCTTTTAAGAGTTTCTTCTCTTTTCTGTCTATAATTCTCAGTGTCTAAAACCACTCTTTTGTACTTGTCTTCTTTAGCCTTATTAATAACTAAACTAGTTAAATATTGAAGTGAGTCTAAAGTTTCCCCCCTGTATCCTATGATGGCTCCCATCTTAGGTCCAGTAAGATTTATATTTACTAGGTCTTTACTTTCTTCAATATTAATTTCAGCTTCTATATTCATGTTATCAAGAATATCCCTTAAAAACTTTTTAGCCTCTAAGATTCTATCTCTTTTCACCTTAACTGAAATTTTAGCAGGCTTTGCACCAATTAAATTAAAGAAGCCTTTACTTCCTTCTTCTATAACAGTAACCTCTACTTTATCTTCTGTAGTGTTCAACTGTTCCAATGCGCTTTTTAAAGCTTCTTCAACAGTCTTTCCAGTAATCTCAATTGTATTCATACCCTTGTTTCACCACCTTAGAAAAGCAAAATAAATTCTTATTACTTAATATCTTTATATTGTTCTTTTTCCTTAGCTCTCTTTCTGCTAGGTAAAACAACTATGAAGTATGTTTGAACCATTTGAATTAGGTTACCTATTACCCAGTATAATACAAGCATTGATGGGAATTGTATTGACATTACACCCATCATACCAGCCATTACTATATTCATAGTATTCATATTCATTCCACCAGGTGCTCCCCCAGCTTGTGACTGAGTAAACTTTGTCATTAATAAAGATGATAAATATGTTGTTGCAGCTGATAAAATTGGTAATATGAATGTTCTATCTGGAGCCCATAAATCTCCTAACCATAAGAATGATACACCTTGTAACTCAGTTAATCCAGTGAATACATAGTATAATGCAAATAATATTGGCATTTGGATTAATAAAGGTAAACAACCACTCATTGGGTTTACATTATTCTCCTTATAAAGCTTCATCATTTCTTGTTGAGCTTTTTCAGGATTATTTTTATATTTCTTCTGAAGTTTAGCTATTTCTGGCTGTATTTCTTGCATCTTTTGTTGAGATCTAGTTTGCTTTATATTTAGCGGTAATAATATTAATCTTACTAATAAAGTTAATAAGAAAATAGTTATTACGTATCCAGCACCTACACCAAAAATATCTAGTGAGGCAACAAAGCCGTGGATAGCTTGAAATATCATTGTGAATAAATTAGTTATCGGCTTTAAAATTGACTGCAATACATTACCCTCCTATATTTAAACCGTATATATTTATTTTACAGGATCATATCCACCCTTACAGAATGGATTACACCTTAATATTCTTCCTATACTCATAAATCCCCCTTTAAAAGCACCATACTTTTGTATTGCTTCTAGTGCATATTGAGAACAAGTTGGATAAAATCTGCAACAAGGCCTCTTTAAAGGTGAAATATATTTTCTATAGAATTTAATCATTACTATGAACAATTTTTTCATTATCACGTAGACCTGCCTTTTTTATTAAATTATTCATGGCTTTCCCTACTTGCTTAAAATCCTTACCGTTTATAGCAACTCTAGCAATAAACACAAAGTCATAGCCTTCTTTAAGTTCACTAGAATTAAGTCTGTAATTTTCAAGTATAAGTCTTTTAACTCTACTTCTAACTACACTTTTTCCAACCTTCTTGCTAACTGAAACTCCTACCTTATTGAAACGTTCTCCATCCTTTGTAACATTTTTTCTGTTAGGATAAACATAAAGAACTAGTAGGTCATTAGCATAAGACTTTCCTCTTCTATAAACTGTTCTAAACTCATTGTTCTTTCTTAAACTTAGTAACATTTAAATTTGCTCTCCTTTTTTCTGCTTTTTAGTGCAGAAAAAGGCCACAAAATGCGGCCCTTATGCTGTTAATCTTTTTCTACCTTTTTGTCTTCTTCTCTTTAAAACATTTCTTCCAGATTTAGTTTTCATTCTCTTTCTGAAACCATGCTCTTTGCTTCTTTGTCTTTTTTTAGGTTGATATGTCATGAACATTTAAATACACCCCCTTCAACCAATATTTTATTCTAGTAAAAAGCTAAAAGCTTTTTTACTTATTCGCTAATTTAGGTTTTACTGTTTAATTATATCTTTCAAGTCGCCCTCTGTCAAGAAAATAACTCACTTAAAGATTTGTTACATCTACCTTATTTTCCTTTTTTAAATATATAAATAATAATTGTTTATACATTAAATTAAATCCCTACATTAATAACTCTAAAAAATATATAAACTGTATTCTAAATAAAACTATCTATTATTTTATCCACAATTTATTAAATTACTCATCTACTTAATTAATACTAATTACTTCAATAAAAAGTTTATTTAAATCTTAAAGATATACAATTACATATATATAGATAAGATTAGCTCATTTATCATAAATAAACTTAACTTTATAACTTTAGTTATAAAGTTATCCACATATAAATAACAATATGTTATTAACTTTTTACCTTTATATTATCTCTCCCTCTTTTTACACCCTAATTTATCCTTATTATATTTAAATATTGATTATCTTAACTTCTATTATGTTAAAAATTCAAATTTCAAAAGATATTTTTCCTAATATGTACCTTTAAATTTTAATATTTTCACTTAACTATAAATCTAAATAAGTTTTACACAAAATAAGTTATCAACAGCTGTTATTTTTGTGGATAACTTATTGAATCCAACTATACCTTTATGTTATCATATTAATGCATTGTGAATAACTTTATCTAATATAACAACTTATCCACACTTGTGAATAATCCTGTTGATAACTTGTATATTATTCTTATTATTTTTTATTTATAGTCTTTATAATCCTTTTATTTCAACGGTTTTATATATTTTAAACTTTCAACAAGAACTGTGTATATTTCTTGTTGATAATTTTTTTATAATAAAATTTATCCACATTATCAACAGCCTGTTAATAATTTTATTCACAACATGTAAAGTAATAATCTAATATGTTAATTATATGTGCATAACTAAAAGTTAAAATCATTTTATGATTGGAGGATAGAAGATGGATGCCCAACTAAATAATCTCTGGGAACAAGCATTGAATATAATAAAAGGAGAAATTTCTGAAATAAGCTTTAATACTTGGATTAAAAGCTGCACTCCTATATCAATTTCAGATAATATATTAAAACTTTCTGTTCCTAATGAATTCACTAAAGGGATTCTAGATACAAGATATAAAGACTTATTAATTCAAGCTTTAAAGATAGTTACATCTAGAAAGTTTAAAATAGAGTTCTATCTTGAGTCTGATTTAGAAGAAGAAAAAGAAAATGAGGAAAAGCAGAAAGAAGAGAAGAAAGAGAATACAAATGATGTCGATGGATCTATAGTTGTAAGTGATGAAATGTCAGCTACATTAAATCCTAAATATACTTTCCAATCCTTTGTAATAGGTAATAGTAACCGCTTTGCTCATGCAGCATCTTTAGCCGTTGCAGAATCACCAGCAAAAGCTTATAACCCATTATTTATCTATGGAGGAGTAGGACTTGGAAAAACTCACTTAATGCATGCAATAGGACATTATATTCTTCAAGAAAATCCTAAAGCAAAAGTAGTTTATGTATCATCTGAAAAATTCACTAATGAACTTATTAATGCTATTAAAGATGATAAGAATGAAGAGTTTAGAAACAAATATAGAAAAGTCGATGTTTTATTAATAGATGATATTCAATTCATAGCAGGTAAAGAACGTACTCAAGAAGAGTTCTTCCATACCTTTAATGCTCTACATGAAGAGAATAAACAAATTATACTATCATCAGATAGACCGCCTAAGGAAATTCCTACATTAGAAGACAGGTTAAGATCTAGATTTGAATGGGGTTTAATAGCAGATATTCAACCACCTGATTTCGAAACTAGAATGGCAATACTAAAGAAAAAAGCTGATGTTGAAGGCTTAAATGTACCAAATGAAGTTATGGTATATATAGCTACTAAAATTAAATCAAATATAAGAGAATTAGAAGGCGCACTTATAAGAATAATAGCTTATTCCTCTCTAACTAATAGGGATGTAAGCGTTGATTTAGCTTCAGAAGCACTTAAAGATATAATATCTAATAAAGAAAGTGCTCCAGTTACAGTAAAAACTATTCAAGAATCCGTAGCAAATTATTATAATTTAAGAATAGAGGATTTAAAATCTCAAAGAAGAACTAGAAATATAGCTTATCCTCGTCAAATTGCTATGTATTTAAGTAGAAAACTTACAGATATGTCTTTACCTAAAATAGGTGAAGAATTTGGTGGAAGAGATCATACTACAGTAATTCATGCTTATGAAAAAATTTCTGAAAATTTAAAGACTGATGAAGGTCTCCAAAGCATGATTAATGACATTACTAAAAAGCTTACTCAAAAGTAATTAACAAAGTACATAATAACTGTATATTATCTGTGGATAACCTGTGAATTATTATGTTTATTATTTTTTGCCTGTTATTTTATTGTGGATAATTGTTCACAGTAATCTACAGGTTATCCACAAGCAAAAAATCCCTGTAAGCCTTGGTATACAAAGGTGTCCAGGTTTTATCCACAAATCCACAGGTACTATTACTATTATTATTATATTTATTATCTATTAATATATCTATTATGCAAAAATTCACACTGTGTATAACTTATGTGAATAAGTCCTAAAAGGAGGGTTTTTATTTTGATATTTACATGTGACAAAAATAAATTACAAGAATCTATAGCTATAGCTCAAAAAGCTATAACTGGAAAATCAACAATGCCTATCTTAGAAGGTCTATACATAGAAGCTTCTGAGAACATAGTAACTATAATAGGATCAGATAAAGATGTTAGTATAGAAACTAAATTTGAAGCTGATGTTACTGAACCAGGGAAGTTAGTTGTTGATGCTAAAATATTTGGAGAGATAATAAGAAAGTTACCTAACGATAAAATTAAAATAGAAACAGTATCAGAAGAAGCTATAAGAATAACTTGTCAAAAGTCTGTATTTGATTTATTACATATGAATGCAGAAGATTTTCCAAGCTTACCTAAGATAAACGAGAACATGATATTCTCAATAAACCAAGGAATTCTTAAAAATATGATAAAAGGAACTTCTTTTGCCATAGCTCAAGATGAAACTAGACCTATTCTTCAAGGTATATTATTCGAAATTAAGGACTCTAAATTAAACTTAGTAGCTTTAGATGGATATAGATTAGCAATAAGAACAGAGAATATAGATACTAACAATACAATTAATGCTGTTATACCAGGAAAGACACTTAACGAAGTGGCTAAGATATTAGAAGATTCAGAGGAAATAGTCAACATAACATTTACTCCAAATCACATATTATTTAATATGGGAGATACAAAAGTTATTTCTAGATTGCTGGAAGGTGAATTCATAAAGTATGATGCCTTATTACCAAAAGAACATAAGTTACAAATTGAAGTTGATAAACAAACTCTTCAAAATGGTATTGAAAGAGCATCTCTTATGGCTAAGGAAGGAAATAGTAACTTAGTTAAGTTTGATATAACTGATGAAAATATAGTAATCACATCTAATTCTCAATTAGGAAAAGTTAGAGAAGAGGTTACTATCAAATTGCAAGGAGATGAAATTCAAATTGCATTTAACTCAAAATACTTACTAGATGTTTTAAAAAATATGGAAGAGGACAAAATAGAATTAAGAATGACAAGTAGCATATCTCCATGTATTATAAGAAATAAGAACAATGATTTATGTGAATATTTAGTTCTACCTGTTAGAATAGCAAGATAATTTAAATTAGATTTTTATAACTATGGTGAGTTTAGTATTGCTAAACTCACCATAGACTATTTTTTTATTTTATTTTTTTGAAAGGAGAAACAATGTAATTTTTAAATATACATTGTGTGTATAATTATGCAAGAAGTAAAAATTAATACAGAGTTTATAAAGTTAGATTCATTTTTAAAATGGTGTGGAGCAGTTAGTTTAGGATCAGAAGCTAAAATGTTCATAATGGACGGAGAAGTTTTAGTAAATGGTGAAGTATGTACTCAAAGAGGAAAAAAATTAAGAGTTGATGATACTGTAGAGTTCAATGGGGAAATTTATAAGTTAATTTAAAGATACATAGCCTAAAGAACATAAGAATATGGTATAATTAAATATAGGTGTTTTTATGTATATAAAAAGTTTGCAATTAATTAATTATAGAAATTATGAAAATTTATCAATTAAGCTTTGTCCTAATGTAAATGTCTTTATAGGTGATAATGCACAAGGTAAAACCAATGTAATAGAAGCTATATATTATTGTGGATTTGCTAAGTCACACAGAACTAATAGAGACAAGGAGCTAATAGAGTGGAATAAGGACAGAGCTTTTATAAGGTTAGATGTTCATAAGGATAGATTAGACAAAATCATAGATGTGAATATTTTAAAAGACGGAAAAAAAGCTATTAGCATAAATTCAATAAAGATAAGTAAAATTGGAGAATTAATTGGAACATTTAACGTAGTTATGTTCTCTCCAGAAGATTTAAAAATAGTAAAAGAATCTCCTGGAATAAGAAGAAGATTTATTGATATGGAACTTAGCCAATTAAACAAAAGGTATTATCATAATTTAGTTCAATATAATAAAGTCTTACATGAAAGAAATTTAGTTTTAAAGAATAAAAATATAAATGAGGAAATGTTAGACATATATGATATACAATTGGCTCAATATGGAGAGAATATTATAAAGACTAGATTAAAATATATAGAACAGTTAAACAAATATTCTAAAGAAATTCATAAAGAGATAACTTCAGGAAAAGAAGAAATTGAATTTAAATATATTTCCACTGTAAAAGATTTAGATAATATTAAAGATTCTATGATAAAACTATTAGAACAAAATAGAAAAAAGGATATAGATAAAAGAGCTACATCTATAGGTCCACATAGAGATGATTTTAATATATATTTAAATAATATAGATGCAAAGATTTATGGTTCACAAGGTCAGCAAAGAACTAGTGTATTAACAATAAAATTTGCATCTTTAAAAATAATAAAAGAAATAACAGGTGAATATCCTGTGTTATTATTAGATGATGTATTGTCAGAATTAGACTTTAATAGAAAAAGATATGTTTTAACATCAATAAAAAATATACAAACAGTAATAACATGTACGGGAATAGAAGATCTAACCAGTTATTTAGATGAAAACTCAAAAGTATTTAGAGTTATAAATGGACGTATTCAATGTTAAAGGAGGAGTATTTGTGTTTTTACACTTAGGAGAGAATGTAGTAGTTCCAGTTAAAGATGTTATAGGAATATTCGATATACAAACTGCTATGTATAGTTCAGATACTATACAATTCTTAAGAATGGCTGAAGAGGATGGCTTTGTTGAAAGAATTACAGATGAAAAGCCAAAATCTTTTGTTATAGCTGAGATAGATAAAATGAGTAAGGTATATCTTTCACCTATTTCATCATCTACATTAACAAAGCGTACAGATATTAATTATAATCCTTAAATTTTTGAATTAAGATAAATTTGAGGTTATTACTAAAGATTTATTTTTAAAAGATTTTATAAAAATAGGATTGCCACATTTATTTTGGGAAGGGTTAACCCATAGCCTTTAAATTAATAGCTCTTAAATAATGTTTACATTAAGTGTGAGGATTGAAGGAATTTCGACTAAGTTGTTTGAGATTATTCACGGAAGACCCTATAAAAGGTAAATTGCTGCTATATAGGAGGAGTTATATGTTGGAGCAAAACAATCAAAATTATGATGCAAGTCAGATTCAAGTCTTAGAGGGACTAGAAGCTGTAAGAAAAAGACCAGGAATGTACATTGGTAGTACTAGTTCAAGAGGTCTTCATCATTTAGTTTACGAAATTGTTGATAACAGTATTGATGAAGCATTAGCTGGATACTGTAAAAATATAAAAGTATACATACACAAGGATAATTCAGTTACTGTAGTTGATGACGGAAGAGGTATGCCAGTAGGAATTCATCCAAAGATGGGAAAACCAACTGTAGAAGTTATAATGACAGTTCTACATGCTGGAGGTAAATTCGGAGGTGGCGGATACAAAGTATCTGGTGGATTACATGGTGTTGGTGCATCTGTAGTTAATGCTCTTTCAGAATTATGCGAAGTAATTGTAACAAGAGATGGATATGTTTGGAAACAGTCTTATAAAAGAGGGGCTGTGCTTACAGGTTTAGAGAAAATAGGAGAAGCTGAAGGTAGTGGAACTAAAGTTCACTTTAAGCCTGACCATGAAATATTCGAAGAAACTGAATATGATTTTGAAATTTTATCACAAAGACTTAGAGAATTAGCTTTCTTAAATAAGGGAATAAACATAACTCTTATTGATGAAAGAGAAGATGAAGTTAAAGAAGAAGTATATCACTATGAAGGTGGTATAAAATCTTTTGTAAGTTATCTAAATAGAAATAAAGAGGTTTTACATGATGAACCAATTTATGTAGAAGGTCTTAAAGATGGAATTGCTGTAGAGGTTTCTTTACAATACCATGATGGTTTCAATGAAAATATCTTTACTTTTGCTAATAATATAGACACTGTTGAAGGTGGTACTCACTTAGCAGGATTTAAAACTGCTTTAACAAGAGTAATGAATGATTATGGTAGAAGATTTGGTCACTTAAAGGAATCAGATAAGAACTTATCAGGAGATGACATAAGAGAAGGTTTAACTGCTGTTGTTTCTGTTAAAATATCTGAGCCTCAATTTGAAGGTCAAACTAAAACTAAATTAGGAAATAGTGAAGTTAGAAGTGCTGTTGATTCAATTTCAGGAGAAGGAATTTCTACTTTCTTAGAAGAAAATCCTGAGGTTGGTAAAATTATAATAGAAAAAGCTTTATTAGCATCAAGAGCTAGAGAAGCTGCAAGAAGAGCTAGAGAACTTACAAGAAAATCAGTACTTGAAAGAAGTTCATTACCAGGTAAGCTTGCTGATTGTTCATCAAAAGATCCAAAGGAATGTGAAATTTACATAGTTGAGGGAGACTCAGCTGGTGGATCTGCAAAGCAAGGAAGAGATAGAAAATTCCAAGCTATATTACCTTTAAGAGGTAAAATAATGAACGTAGAAAAGCAAAGATTGGATAAAATCTTAGGTTCAGATACTATAAGATCAATGGTAACTGCAATTGGAGCTGGTATAGGACCTGAGTTTGATATAGAAAAAATAAGATATAATAGAATAATAATCATGACTGATGCTGACGTTGATGGTGCTCACATAAGAACTCTATTATTAACATTCTTCTATAGATATATGAGAGACTTAGTTGAGCAAGGACACGTTTATATAGCGCAACCACCACTATATAAAATTTCTAAAGGAAAACAAGAGAGATATGCATACTCAGATGCTGCTGCAGATGAAATAATAGAAGAGTTTGGTGGAAAGGATAGTAGTGTAAATGTTCAAAGATACAAAGGGCTTGGAGAAATGAACGCAGGACAACTTTGGGAAACTACTATGGATCCAGAATCAAGAATATTATTAAGAGCAGATATTGAGGATGCTATGGTAGCTGATGAGATATTTACAATTCTTATGGGCGATAAAGTAGAGCCAAGAAGAGAATTTATTCAGAAGAATGCTAAAAATGTTAGCAATTTAGATATATAGTACTAATATGAGGTGAAGTACATGAGCTTAAATGAGGGAAAAGTAATACCCATAGATATAAATAAAGAAATGAAAAAGTGCTACATAGATTATGCTATGAGCGTTATTGTTGGTAGAGCATTACCAGATGTTAGAGATGGTTTAAAACCAGTTCACAGAAGAATTTTATATTCAATGCAAGAATTAGGACTATATCCTGAAAGAGGATATAGAAAATGTGCCAGAATAGTTGGGGAAGTTTTAGGTAAATACCACCCACATGGTGATTCATCAGTTTATGATGCATTAGTTAGAATGGCACAGGATTTCTCTTTAAGATATATGCTTGTTGACGGACATGGTAACTTTGGTTCTGTTGATGGAGACTCAGCAGCGGCAATGAGATATACAGAAGCTAAAATGAATAAAATAGCTTCTGAAATGCTTAGAGATATTAATAAAAATACAGTTGATTTTATTCCAAACTTTGATGGTGAGGAAAAAGAACCAGTTGTATTACCTTCAAGATATCCTAACCTTTTAGTTAATGGTTCGTCAGGTATAGCTGTTGGTATGGCTACTAATATACCACCACATAACTTAGGTGAGGTAATTGATGGAACTATAGCTCTTATAGACAATCCAGAATTAACAAGCTTAGAATTAATGACATACATTAAAGGACCAGATTTCCCTACAGCAGGAATAATAATGGGTAAATCAGGAATAAGAGCTGCTTATGAAACTGGAAAAGGTAGAATAGTAGTAAGAGCTAAAGCTGAAATTGAAGAGGAAAATGGAAGACATAAAATAATAGTAACTGAACTTCCATACCAAGTTAATAAGGCTAAGCTTATAGAATATATTGCAGATCTTGTTAAGGACAAAAAAATTACTGGAATATCAGATTTAAGAGATGAATCTGATAGAGAAGGTATGAGAATGGTTATAGAACTTAAGAGAGATGCAAATCCAAATGTTACATTAAACCTTTTATATAAACACACAAAAATGCAAGACACATTTGGAGTTATAATGCTTGCTTTAGTTGATAATCAACCACAAGTATTAAACTTAAAACAAGTTTTAGTTCACTATATAAACTTCCAAAAGGATGTTATAACTAGAAGAACTCAATTTGAGCTTAATAAAGCTAAAGAGAGAGCTCACATATTAGAAGGATTAATAATAGCCCTTGATAATATTGATGAGGTTATAAATATCATAAGAAGTTCTAAGACTTCAGAAATAGCTAAAAACACACTTATTGAAAGATTTAGTTTAAGTGAAAAGCAAGCTGCTGCAATCTTAGAAATGAGACTTAGAAGACTTACTGGTCTTGAAAGAGATAAGATTGAAAATGAGTATAATGAGCTTATGAAGTTAATAGATTACTTAAATGCAATCTTAGCTAGTGAGGAAAGATTATTAGAGGTTATAAAAGAAGAGCTTCTAGAAATAAAAGCTAAGTACTCAGATGAAAGAAGAACACAAATAGAAAAACAAGAAAATGAAATAGATATAGAAGACTTAATACAAGAAGAGGATGTTGTAATAACTCTTACTCACACTGGATATATTAAGAGAATATCTTCAGATGTTTACTCAGCTCAAAAGAGAGGTGGTAAGGGAATACAAGCAATGACAACAAAAGAAGATGACTTTGTTGAAAATGTACTTGTAACATCAACACACTCAAACTTATTATTCTTTACAACTAAGGGTAAGGTTTATAAGATAAAAGCTTATGAGGTACCAGATGCAGGAAGAACTGCTAAGGGAACAAATCTTGTAAATATATTACCATTAGAAGCAGATGAAAAAATACAAACTGTTCTTTCATTTAAGGATGTTCAAGAAGATGGATACTTATTTATGGGAACTAAACTAGGAATAGTTAAGAAAACACCATTAAAAGACTTCAAGAATATAAGAAAGAATGGATTAATAGCATTAAACCTTAGAGAAGGTGACGAGCTTCTAAGAGCTAAAATAACATATGGAGACGCAGATATTATATTTGTAACTCAAGACGGTAATGCTATAAGATTTAATGAAACAGATGTTAGACCTATGGGTAGAACTGCATCTGGAGTTAAAGCTATAAGCTTAAGAGAAGGCGACGTTGCTGTTTGTATGGATATAGCTGTAGAAGACGAAAAATTACTAGTTGTCAGTGAAAATGGTTATGGTAAGAGAACTAACCTAGATGAATATAAAGTTCAAAATAGAGGTGGAATAGGTCTTATAACATATAAAGTATCTGATAAGACTGGTAAAGTAGTTGGTGCTACTGTATGTAAAGAAGATGATGAGCTTATGCTTATAAATAACCAAGGGGTAGCTATAAGAATAAATGTAAGTGATATTTCAGTTACAAGTAGATCTGCAATGGGAGTTAAACTTATGAGGACTCTAGAAGATGAAGCTGTTGTAACTATTGCTAAAATCTCTGGAGATACTAATGAAGAGGAAGAAGAAATGACTTTATTAGATGAATCAGAAGATACAAATATAATTGTAGAAGAAGTAGCTACTGAAGTTAAGGATGAAGAAAACTAATAAGTTTTAATGAAACTCTGGTGCTTTTAGCATCAGAGTTTTTTTATTTTTTAAATTTTTCTATTAAAATTTATATTTTTTAAGTTAAATAATAAAATATAAATAAAATTAAATTAGATTAAAAAGGGTTTTATTAGGCAAATTATTATATTAAAATACCTAAAAAAACTTATAAATAGCAAATAAATAGTATAAATATAATATAAACTTTACCAAGTGTATCAATAATTGAATTTTTGAGAAAAATAAAGAAATTAATAGAAAATATAATATAATTTTATAATATAGCATATAAACTAAATGTTTATGTAACCTTATGTGATAAGATATTACTTGTCGCTGACGAACAGCAACAAAACAAAAAACAAAACTTAGCAAATAAGTTAAAAAAGTTTTTTGAAGAAAAATGTTGACAAAGTTCGAAAGTGATGATAAAATAAAGAAGTCGCTTGAGAGCGATAAAGAAATGGTCTTTGAAAATTAAACAGAAGATATTAACATAAACCAGCAATTCTTTTATAAGTAATATGAGTATAGATTAAACTTTTAAATTGAGAGTTTGATCCTGGCTCAGGATGAACGCTGGCGGCGTGCTTAACACATGCAAGTCGAGCGATGAAGTTTCCTTCGGGAAACGGATTAGCGGCGGACGGGTGAGTAACACGTGGGTAACCTGCCTCATAGAGTGGAATAGCCTTCCGAAAGGAAGATTAATACCGCATAACGTTGAAAGATGGCATCATCATTCAACCAAAGGAGCAATCCGCTATGAGATGGACCCGCGGCGCATTAGCTAGTTGGTGGGGTAACGGCCTACCAAGGCGACGATGCGTAGCCGACCTGAGAGGGTGATCGGCCACATTGGGACTGAGACACGGCCCAGACTCCTACGGGAGGCAGCAGTGGGGAATATTGCACAATGGGGGAAACCCTGATGCAGCAACGCCGCGTGAGTGATGAAGGTTTTCGGATCGTAAAGCTCTGTCTTTGGGGAAGATAATGACGGTACCCAAGGAGGAAGCCACGGCTAACTACGTGCCAGCAGCCGCGGTAATACGTAGGTGGCGAGCGTTATCCGGATTTACTGGGCGTAAAGGGAGCGTAGGCGGATGATTAAGTGGGATGTGAAATACCCGGGCTCAACTTGGGTGCTGCATTCCAAACTGGTTATCTAGAGTGCAGGAGAGGAGAGTGGAATTCCTAGTGTAGCGGTGAAATGCGTAGAGATTAGGAAGAACACCAGTGGCGAAGGCGACTCTCTGGACTGTAACTGACGCTGAGGCTCGAAAGCGTGGGGAGCAAACAGGATTAGATACCCTGGTAGTCCACGCCGTAAACGATGAATACTAGGTGTGGGGGTTTCAACACCTCCGTGCCGCCGCTAACGCATTAAGTATTCCGCCTGGGGAGTACGGTCGCAAGATTAAAACTCAAAGGAATTGACGGGGACCCGCACAAGTAGCGGAGCATGTGGTTTAATTCGAAGCAACGCGAAGAACCTTACCTACACTTGACATCCCTTGCATTACTCTTAATCGAGGAAATCCCTTCGGGGACAAGGTGACAGGTGGTGCATGGTTGTCGTCAGCTCGTGTCGTGAGATGTTGGGTTAAGTCCCGCAACGAGCGCAACCCTTGTCGTTAGTTACTACCATTAAGTTGAGGACTCTAGCGAGACTGCCTGGGTTAACCAGGAGGAAGGTGGGGATGACGTCAAATCATCATGCCCCTTATGTGTAGGGCTACACACGTGCTACAATGGCTGGTACAGAGAGATGCAATACCGCGAGGTGGAGCCAAACTTAAAAACCAGTCTCAGTTCGGATTGTAGGCTGAAACTCGCCTACATGAAGCTGGAGTTACTAGTAATCGCGAATCAGAATGTCGCGGTGAATACGTTCCCGGGTCTTGTACACACCGCCCGTCACACCATGAGAGTTGGCAATACCCGAAGTCCGTGAGCTAACCGCAAGGAGGCAGCGGCCGAAGGTAGGGTCAGCGATTGGGGTGAAGTCGTAACAAGGTAGCCGTAGGAGAACCTGCGGCTGGATCACCTCCTTTCTAAGGAATACGTCTTAGGACAACTAAGATGATAATGAATTCTGGATAATATCTCTGTTTAATTTTGAGAGACTATCTCTCAAAATTGTTCTTTGAAAATTGCACATAATTTAATTTATAGAAACAACAAGCCAAATTGGCAAAACCAATTTCTATTCTTTGTAAAATGAGAACTATAACTAATATAGGTCAAGCTACAAAGGGCGCATGGTGAATGCCTTGGCATCAGGAGCCGATGAAGGACGTGATAAGCTGCGATAAGCTTCGGGTAGGCGCACATAGCCTGAGATCCGAAGATCTCCGAATGAGGAAACTCACATGGGAAACCCCATGTATCATTAAGTGAATACATAGCTTAATGAAGGTAACCCAGGGAACTGAAACATCTAAGTACCTGGAGGAAGAGAAAGAAAAATCGATTTTCTTAGTAGCGGCGAGCGAAAGGGAAAGAGCCCAAACCGGAAACTTGTTTCCGGGGTTGTGGACATAGCATCAAAGTGGAGGCTATTGTAACTGAAGAGAACTGGAAAGTTCCACCGTAGAAGGTAATAGTCCTGTAAGTGAAACGAGAAGACCACGAGTTATGATCCAGAGTACCACGAGACACGTGAAACCTTGTGGGAAGCAGGGAGGACCACCTCCCAAGGCTAAATACTACCTGATGACCGATAGTGAAGCAGTACCGTGAGGGAAAGGTGAAAAGAACCCCGGGAGGGGAGTGAAATAGAACCTGAAACCGTGTGCCTACAACCGCTCAGAGCCCCTTATGAGGGTGATGAGGTGCTTTTTGTAGAACGAGCCAACGAGTTACGGTATGTAGCAAGGTTAAGTACTTAAGGTACGGAGCCGAAGGGAAACCGAGTCTGAATAGGGCGACTAGTTGCATGCCGTAGACCCGAAACCGGGTGACCTATCCATGGCCAGGTTGAAGCGAGGGTAAAACCTCGTGGAGGACCGAACCACGTTGCTGTTGAAAAAGCATGGGATGAGCTGTGGATAGCGGAGAAATTCCAATCGAACCCGGAGATAGCTGGTTCTCTCCGAAATAGCTTTAGGGCTAGCGTCGAGTATGAGTAGTGGAGGTAGAGCACTGAATGGGCTAGGGGGCATAGCGCTTACCGAACCTTATCAAACTCCGAATGCCACATACTTTGAGCTCGGCAGTCAGACTACGAATGATAAGATCCGTGGTCAAAAGGGAAACAGCCCAGATCGTCAGCTAAGGTCCCAAAGTGTAAGTTAAGTGGGAAAGGATGTGAGATTTCTAAGACAACTAGGATGTTGGCTTAGAAGCAGCCATTCATTAAAAGAGTGCGTAATAGCTCACTAGTCGAGAGATCTTGCGCCGAAAATGTAACGGGGCTAAACTTACCACCGAAGCTACGGGCTTGAACATAGTTCAAGCGGTAGGAGAGCGTCGTAACCGGGCTGAAGTCGTACCGTAAGGAGCGGTGGACTGGTTACGAGTGAGAATGTTGGCATCAGTAGCGAGATGTGGGTGAGAATCCCACAGGCCGAAAACCTAAGGTTTCCTCAGGAAGGTTCGTCCGCTGAGGGTTAGTCGGGACCTAAGCCGAGGCCGAAAGGCGTAGGTGATGGACAACTGGTTGATATTCCAGTACCACTACCATCGTTATTATCGATGGCGTGACGCAGGAGGATAGTGTGTGCTAGCTATTGGATGCTAGTCTAAGCGTTTAGGCAGTGAGAGTAGGCAAATCCGCTCTCATAATGCTGAGGCGTGATGGGGAAGGTTCTACGGAACCGAAGTACATGATTCCACGCTGCCAAGAAAAGCGTCTAGAGAGAGAAGTAGTGCCCGTACCGCAAACCGACACAGGTAGGTGAGGAGAGAATCCTAAGGCCGGCGGAAGAATTACAGTTAAGGAACTCGGCAAATTGACCCCGTAAGTTCGCGAGAAGGGGTGCCTACGAGAGTAGGCCGCAGAGAATAGGCCCAAGCAACTGTTTAGCAAAAACACAGGTCTCTGCTAAAGCGTAAGCTGATGTATAGGGGCTGACGCCTGCCCGGTGCTGGAAGGTTAAGGGGAACACTTAGCGCAAGCGAAGGTGTGAACTTAAGCCCCAGTAAACGGCGGCCGTAACTATAACGGTCCTAAGGTAGCGAAATTCCTTGTCAGGTAAGTTCTGACCCGCACGAATGGCGTAATGACTTGGGCACTGTCTCAACTGTAAATCCGGCGAAGTTGTAGTGCGAGTGAAGATGCTCGCTACCCGCGATTGGACGGAAAGACCCCGTAGAGCTTTACTGTAGCTTAGCATTGAGTTTTGGTATTGTCTGTACAGGATAGGTGGGAGACTAGGAAACCAGGGCGTCAGCCTTGGTGGAGTCAACCTTGGGATACCACCCTGACAGTACTGAAATTCTAACTGGCGGCCATGAATCTGGTCACAGGACATTGTTAGGTGGGCAGTTTGACTGGGGCGGTCGCCTCCTAAAAAGTAACGGAGGCGCCCAAAGGTTCCCTCAGAACGGTCGGAAATCGTTCGAAGAGTGCAAAGGCAGAAGGGAGCCTGACTGCGACACCCACAAGTGGAGCAGGGACGAAAGTCGGGCTTAGTGATCCGGTGGTACCTCGTGGGAGGGCCATCGCTCAACGGATAAAAGCTACCTCGGGGATAACAGGCTGATCTCCCCCAAGAGTCCACATCGACGGGGAGGTTTGGCACCTCGATGTCGGCTCGTCGCATCCTGGGGCTGAAGTAGGTCCCAAGGGTTGGGCTGTTCGCCCATTAAAGCGGCACGCGAGCTGGGTTCAGAACGTCGTGAGACAGTTCGGTCCCTATCCGTCGCGGGCGTAGGAAATTTGAGAGGAGCTGTCCTTAGTACGAGAGGACCGGGATGGACTGACCTCTGGTGTACCAGTTGTTCCGCCAGGAGCACAGCTGGGTAGCTAAGTCGGGAATGGATAAACGCTGAAAGCATCTAAGCGTGAAGCCAACCTCAAGATGAGATTTCCCATAGCGTAAGCTAGTAAGATCCCTTGAAGAACACAAGGTTGATAGGTCGGGGGTGTAAGCATGGTGACATGTTCAGCTGACCGATACTAATAGATCGAGGGCTTGACCAAATATAGTAAATTAAATATGTGCAATTTTGAAAGAACAAAAACTTTCAAAAATATGTTGACAAATTATTAGAGATTTGATAACATATACATG
Organism: Clostridium perfringens; assembly: GCF_016027375.1. Lineage (NCBI taxonomy): Bacteria > Bacillati > Bacillota > Clostridia > Eubacteriales > Clostridiaceae > Clostridium > Clostridium perfringens. The sequence continues at coordinate 306,691 of NZ_CP065681.1, read as the reverse complement.
TCATCTGGTGATGATGCTCTTTAGGGTAACACCCGTTTTCCATTCCGAACACGAAGGTTAAGCCTATTGAGGCCGATAGTACTGCACGGGAGACTGTGTGGGAGAGTAGGTGGTTGCCAGGTAATATGGATCTTTAGCTCAGTTGGTTAGAGCAACCGGCTCATAACCGGTAGGTCCGGGGTTCGAGTCCCTGAAGGTCCACCATTTTTGGGGGTATAGCTCAGTTGGGAGAGCACCTGCCTTGCACGCAGGGGGTCAGGAGTTCGAATCTCCTTACCTCCACCAAAAACTCTAAACATTTGTTTAGAGTTTTTTTATTTTTCTTAAATATATTCAAATCTAAAATAAATCTATTGATTTAACTAATCTTAAAAGTTTTCCACAAAATTTTAAAAAGAATAACAAGTTATCCACAGAAAACAAATAAGTTATCTACATATAAGGAGTATTTAGTGGATAAATATTTTAACGGAAAGATAATATATAATAATTATCTTTATATGGTATAATTTACAGTATTAATATCTTTAATGAGAATAGAAGGTGAATACCTAAAGATGTCGTATAGAATAAAGCAATTTTTATGGGCTATTTCTGCAAATTTTAAAGAGTTAGATTATAGTTATGTAATATCAATCTTAAATGATTATGAGTTTAGCTTATTTAAGAGATTGAAAAAAGGAGAACAGTTACATTCTATAAAGGTTTCTAAGGATTGTGTTAATTTAGCTAAGAGGAAAGGAATAAATTTAGAGAGTGAATTAAAAATTTTTTCTAAGCTAGGATTATTACATGACATAGGAAAATTATATTATCCTTTAAATATAATAACAAAGTCATTTTTAGTGTTAGGTAAAAAAATATCTAAAAATAGAATAAGTAAATTTCAAAATATAAAACCAATATATATTTATTATAATCATGGTGATAAGGCATTTGATTATCTAAGGGAAGATGATTATGATAAGGAGTTTGTAGAAGCAATTAGAGGACATCACTCTATTAAATCTAGTGAAAACATATTGCTATGTATATTAAAAGAAGCTGATGATATGAATTAATTTTAATAATAGGTGCATAGTTTTTAAATAAATTTTATTAAAGCTAATATTCAGTATAAATTATGTTGAAATAATTTCAATTTATATTCTGTGGAGTTAAATAATTTACTTTAACTTTAATTATAAGGATAATACTTCATATAAATTTTATGTCTAGAAAATAAGCTATAATCTAAAGAATATTCTATATAAACTTATATTGCTTAGATTAAAACTCTATATAAATTATATTATTTAGATTTAAGACTTATATGAATTTTAGTTTTAGTGAAGTTTTATTTTATATATATGAAATGTCAAAATTTAAGGAGGGGAAGTTTTGAAAAATAAGATACTTAATACAGTTCTTATTAGTATCTTACTTCTAGTTGTAGTTTTTTTCGTTTCAACTAATTTTATTATTAATGTTCAATGGTTTAAGGAAGTAGGATATTTAAATGTATTTTTTACTAAGCTTATAGCTATATGTAAGTTATTTGTACCTATATTTATTTTATATTTTTGTGTAATAGCTATATATTTATTTACTTTGAGAAAAAGTATTAGAAGCTTGGTAGGTGATACTAAGTTTAAGTCAGTTAAGAAGTACTTTTTATTATCAAATTTAGTAATATCAATATTAGGAGCTGGAGCTACTGCCACAACTCAGTGGTATAAAATTCTTCAATTTACTAATGCGGTTCCTTTTGGAGAAGTAGATCCTATTTTTAATAAGGATATATCTTTTTATGTCTTTAAATTACCTTTAGTACAGTCTCTTTTTAGTACAGCTATTTCCCTAATAATTATTTTAGTTCTTATAACAGTTATTATATATTTAGCTTTAGGGTTTAAAGATAAAATTTATCAAAACAAGGATAACGTTATAAATATAAATAGTAAAACTTATGGAATAAGAAAGTTTGCAGGAAAACAACTAGCAGTTTTGGCTTCAGTATTATCACTGCTTATAGGGTGTAGCTATTTATTAAAGTCATATAATTTAGTTTATAGTACTAGAGGAGTATCCTATGGAGCTGGTTATACAGATGTTAAAATAACAATGATATTTTATAAGGTTATAGCTGTAGCTTGTGTAATATCTTCAATAGTAGTTTTTATTTCAATTTTAAAGCTTAAATTTAGACCTATTATAATATCAATTGCATCAATTGCTGTACTTATTGTTTTAGAGCCTGTAGTAGCCATTTTTACTCAACAGTTTGTAGTTAAACCAAATGAAATGGAACTTGAAAAACCTTATATTTCATATAGTATTGATGCTACTAAAAAGGCTTTTAATATTGATGAGATTGAAGTTAAAGAAATGGAACCAAACGAAAATATAACTAGTGAAAAATTAGAAGATAATAAAGATATCATTGAAAACCTAAAGGTTAATTCAACAGGACCTTTATTAAGTTTTTATCAGCAAGTTCAACTTATAAAAAATTATTATGAATTTAATGATGCAGACACAGATAGATATAATATAAATGGCAAATATACTCAAGTATTTGTATCTCCAAGGGAAATAAACAGAGATTCTATGACTACATGGCAAAATAAGCATCTTAGATATACCCATGGGTATGGCTTAGCTATGAGTAGGGTTAATAGTGTAACAGAATTTGGACAACCTGACTTTGTTATGAAAGATATACCGACAGTAAATACAACAGATATTAATCTTGAAAATCCAAGAATTTATTTTGGAGAAAGTGATAATGATTATGTTATTGTAAATACTGAAGGAGGAGAGTTTGACTATCCAACAGGAGATACTGAAAATACATTTAATTATAATGGAACTGGTGGATTAAAGATGACACCTTTTAATAGAGTGTTATTTAGTATTTATGAAAGAAATCCTAAAATATTAATGTCTAGTTCCATAACTTCAGAAAGTAGAATAATTCTTAATCGTAATATAGTTAAGAGGGTTCAAGAAATAGCTCCATTTTTAACTTATGATAGTGATCCATATATAGTAGTTCATGATGGAAGATTGGTTTGGATGATGGATGCATATACATCAACAGATAAGTACCCATTTTCAGAGCCTCATGAAGGAGTAAACTATATAAGAAATTCAGTTAAGGTTGTGATTGATGCTTTTAATGGAAATGTAGATTTTTATGTAACAGATGAGAATGATCCTATAATTAATTGTTATTTAAAAATATATAAAGGTTTATTTAAACCTTTGTCAGAAATGCCAGAGGATTTAAAGGAGCATTTTAGATATCCTCAAGACTTATTTGAATTACAAAGTAAGGTATTAACAAAATATCATGTAGATGATCCTATTAAACTATTTACTGAGGAAGATTTATGGGATAGATCACTAGAGGTTGTTAAGCATGGAGGAGAGAACCTAAGTCAAGGAGATGAAGGGAAGGAAGAATCTATTCTTAATAAGGCAAAAGAAAATAAAAACAATGAAGCTGAAAATGAAGGCCTTTATCTTATGACGAAATTACCAGATGAAGAAAATGTTGAAATGATGCTTCTAGATTATTTTAATATGAGAGGCAAACAAAGTATGGTAGCACTTTTAGGAGCTAGAATGGATGGAGATAAATATGGAGAACTAGTTATGTATAAATTCCCTCCTCAAAGAACTATATATAGTCCAATTTTATTTAAGAATAGAATACAACAGGATCCTAATATTTCTAAGGAAATAAGTCTTTGGGCTGGAAAGGGATCAGAGGTTATATATGGTGATATAATTATTGTTCCTATAGAAGATTCATTACTATATTTAAATACAATTTATTTAAAGGCAAATTCAGAAAATAGTATGCCTGAAATGAAAAGAGTAATTCTTTCTAATGGAGATAAAATAGTTATAGAAGAAAATATAGAAAAAGCACTTTTAAAGCTATTTAATTATAATTCATCTGAAGAGAATAAAAACTCAAATAAGGATGAAACTCCAAATACTGAAAAAACTTCAGATAAGAGTGGAGTAAAGGAAGCTGCTGATTTATTTAATAAAGCTATAGAAGCTCAAAAAAATGGAGATTGGGCAACTTATGGGGAATTTATAAATAAATTAGGAGATATTCTAAACAAAATATCACAAGAGTAAATTAATTATTAGTTCTTAAAAAATAACTAAGGACTAGTTAAAAATTTTATATTGTGATTTATATAAAATAAATTTGAGTATTTTAAGTGGATTTTTTTAATTTTAATTTATTAAGATTTTATAGAAATTTACTTGAATACTCTTTTTTTATATTGCTATAATTTTAGGAATGATTACAATAGTATATATATTTTATGATATAATTTTTAGTGGAATATATCTAAGAGCTAGGGGTGAAACATATGGATTATGATGTGTTGATATTAGGTGGAGGAATCATAGGATGCTCTGTTGCGTATGAGTTATCAAAGTATAACTTAAATATAGCTCTTATAGAGAAGGATTTTGATATTGCAGATGATGTTTCCTTTGTTAATACAGCAATTGTATATGACGGTTCTGAATGTAAGGACAATTTAATGAGTTACTTAGAGAATATGGGAAACATGATGTTACCTGAAATAACTAAAAAATTAAATGTTCCATTTAAGAGGGTAGGACATTTAACTATAGCTGATAATGATGAAACAGTTAGAATAATTGAAGAGAACTATAAGAGAGCTAAATCAAGAGGAATAAATAATATTTATTTAATTGATGAAAAAAGAGCAAGAGAAATAGAACCTAATTATAAAGGTGAAATAAAGAAAGCTATGTATTCAGAAAATATAGCTGTTACAAGTCCATATGATTTAGCTATAGGATTTGCTGAAATAGCTTATGATAATGGAGTAAGCTTTAGACTAGAGGAAGTAGTTTTAGATATTCAAAGTATAGCTAAAGGCTTTAAAGTAACTACAAATAAGAATAAATTTACTTGTAGATTTGTTATAAACACAACTCCAAGTGAACATTATACTATAGATCAAGATAAGGATTATGAACAAAAAAATGCTTTAAAAACATATTATCTATTATTAAATGATGAAATAAAAGAGAAAACATCAAATATAGTTGTTAAATTAAAAAATGAAGAGGAGTTTATAATTCAAAAGAATACTGTTAATGGGGATACTTTAATAGGAATAAACTCAAATAATTCATTAGGATTTATGAAATCATTAAAAATAGCTAAAGAGATGATAAATAGCATTAGTAGAAAACATGTTAAGGATATTTTTTATGATAATCATAATCAGGATAGACTAATTATAGATGATAGTAGAAAAAATAAGGGATATATAAAGGTTATGGGTAATCACTATGGAGAGGTTACTATAGCCCCAGCTGTATCTAAGATAATATGTGATGAGATAATAGATAAATTAAATTGTAGTTTAAATAAAAACTTTGTAGATAAAAGAAGGGAATTCTATCGTTTTAGAGAATTATCTAATGAGGAGAGAAATGAACTTATATCTTTAGATAAGAGGTATGGAAAGATAGTATGCCTTTGTAATGGTATTAGTGAAGGGGAAATTGTAGACTGCATAAGACGTCCACTAGGGGCAAGAACTGTTGAGGGTGTAAAAAGAAGAACAGGTGCTACCTTTGGAACTTGTCATGGAGCTTACTGTATAAGCAAAATAATAAATATATTAGCAAGAGAGCTTGAAAAAAAGCCAACAGAAATAGTTGAGGATTCAAAGAATTCCAAGGTTTTAGCATCTAGAATTAAGGAATTTGATAGAGTCTAAAGGGGTGGTTTAATGCATAAAGATATATTTACTAGTGTGGTAAGAGTTAGAGGATCTAAAAAATATAATGTAGTTCCTGTAAAAAGTAATAAACCAGTTGAGATATCTAAGTGGATTGATTTTTCAAATGTTTTAAGTAGATTATACGTTGGAGTGCCAACTAAAAGTGGAAATGTGGTATGCAAAAATATAATGAATACTGGCGTAGACATTATATGCACAAAAAATCTACCAAAAGATAGTTAAGAATTGACAAAAAGCAAATATTAAAGTATATTTTTTATATATTATGTTTAAATTAATAATAAACCGTTGATCAGGCTAGTAATGTTATATATTGCTTTCAGAGAGCTAGTGGTTTTGGTGTGAACTAGTACAATATTTTCATGAATCCACCTGTGAGGGACTGTGATGAGCAGTACGGAATTAACCGTTAAAGTTTTTAAGAGGATAAAATCTTTTTTTGATTTTATCAATTAGGGTGGCAACGCGGAGTCTTTTCGTCCCTTTTTATAGGGAATGGAGGCTCCTTTTTTATATATTTTTTTAGTTAATAAAATTTTAAATATAAATAAGGTTCTTGAAAGGAGAATGGCAATGTTAGATTTAAAAAAGTTAAGAAGTAATACTGAAGAAGTGAAAAAAGCTTTATCTAATAGAGGAGAAGACTTTGATGTAAATGTTATAGACGAAGTTATAGCTTTAGATGAAGAAAGAAGAAAAATTTTAGTTGATGTTGAGGCTTTAAAGAAACAAAGAAACGAAGTATCAGCTGAAATTCCAAAGAGAAAAAAAGCTGGAGAAGACGTTACAGAAGTAATGGCTGAAATGAGAGAAATAGGGGATAAAATAAAGGCTGATGATGCTAAAGTTGCTGAGTTAAACGATAAAATTAACTACATCATGCTAAGAATTCCTAATATACCAAACCCAGCTGTTCCAGAAGGGGAAACTGATGAGGACAATGTTGAAATAAAAAGATGGGGAGAACCTACTAAATTCAACTTTGAACCAAAAGCACACTGGGATTTAGGAACAGATTTAGATCTTTTAGACTTCGAAAGAGGTGGAAAGGTTGCTGGATCAAGATTTACAGTTTACAAAGGAATGGGTGCTAGATTAGAGAGATCTATAATAAACTACTTCTTAGATAAACACACATTTGAAAATGGATACACTGAAGTATTACCACCATACATGGTAAATAGAGATAGTATGACTGGTACTGGTCAACTTCCAAAATTCGAAGAAGATGCTTTCAAAGTAGAAAACAATGGATATTTCTTAATACCAACAGCTGAGGTTCCTGTAACTAATATGTACAGAAATGAAACTTTAGAGGGAGATAAACTTCCAATAAAACATGCTGCATATAGTGCTTGTTTCAGAGCAGAAGCTGGTTCAGCAGGAAGAGATACAAGAGGGCTTATAAGACAACACCAATTTAATAAAGTTGAGTTAGTTAAGTTCTGTAAACCTGAGCAAAGCTATGAAGAATTAGATAAATTAGTTCAAGATGCTGAATCTGTATTACAAGGTTTAGGATTACCATATAGAATAGTTAGAATATGTAAAGGTGATTTAGGATTCACTGCTGCATTAAAATATGATATAGAAGTTTGGATGCCAAGCTACAATAGATATGTTGAAATTTCAAGTTGTTCAAACTTTGAAGATTTCCAAGCTAGAAGAGCTAACATTAAATATAAAAATTCTCCAAAGGAAAAACCACAATTTGTTCATACATTAAATGGATCAGGGGTTGCTATTGGAAGAACTGTAGCTGCTATATTAGAAAACTATCAACAAGAAGATGGATCAGTAGTTATACCAGAAGCTTTAAAAGAATATATGAGATGTGATTTACTAAAATAATTACAGTTTCTTTTAGAAGAAATATATAATTAGATTTATGGTTATATATTAAAATAAATAAGTTTAGTATAGAGTTAAAAAACGGTATTTTAATACCGTTTTTTTTATTTTTGTGTCAAAAAATAAATCATTAACATAGTATAAATTAGGTGAAATAAAAGTGAGGTGTAATTATTATGGATAATTGTAAATATAACTATAAATGTAATTGTGAATGTAATTGGGATAAATATGAGGATAATTGTCATAAATGTAGAAAGTTAGAGAAAGTAGCTGAAGAGTTAACTAGAGAATCTGCTGAACTTAATGAAGCAGTTGAAGAAAAACTTGAAGGTGTAAAATATATTCAAAAAGAAATTGATGAATTAGAAGAAAGATTAGAATGTTTAAGAAAAAAACAAAAATCTTTATTCTGTGAAGCAATGGAACTAGATAGGGAATTAGACAAAACAGTTTTTGAAGCTTTTAAACACTTATTTGCTACAATTGAATGCTATAAAAAATGCAAAAATAATGAAAGACCTGAAAGACCAGAAAAACCTGACAAACCAGGAAGACCTGGATGTGGTTGCAAATATTGCTGTAAGGATAGATAATAAACTTATTTTTGTATAGGTTTTAAATTTTATATAAAAGATACTGTATTTAAATCAAATATAGTATCTTTTATTTTTATTTTTTTATAAAAAAAGTATTGACATAAATTTAAACCGTTGATATAATAATTATCGTACCGCGGAGAGATGGTCGAGTTGGTTTAAGGCACCGGTCTTGAAAACCGGCGTGCGTGTGAGCGTACCATGGGTTCGAATCCCATTCTCTCCGCCATTTTTTTTATAAAAAATAAAAATGGGATATTATGGAGAATTACTCAAGTGGCTGAAGAGGCTCCCCTGCTAAGGGAGTAGGTCGGGCAACCGACGCCCGGGTTCAAATCCCGGATTCTCCGCCAAAGCATCTAGTTTTACTAGGTGCTTTTATTTATGTTTAATGTAAAATAAAAAATAATTTGAAGAGACATTTACTTTATAGAGTATTTTAGATAAACTTCTTTATGTAATTAATAAGTCTTAAAAAAACAGGTTTAAGCAAAATATTTTTATAATTTATTAAATACAAAAATTGTTAATATAAAATTTATAGATAATATAATCTTGTTTGTAGTTAAAAATGTATAATTTAATTATATGAATTTTATTGGGAGGAGATATTTTGAAAGGATCATCAGGGCCAGTTAGACCTAAAAAACCAAAAAGATCAACAGCATATACACTATCTTTATATTTAGGATGGAGTAGTATTTTTGCAGCACTATACTTTTTTATTGTAGGATTACCTTTTTCAATTCCTGGTATTATTGCTGGTTACATAGCTTTTAAAAAGCACAATGAAGGTAAATTACCATTAATATTAAATATAATAGGATTTCTTTTAACAGTATTTACTTGGGTATTATTTATGAAGATACCATTAAAATAATTATTAAGAAAAAAGATACTATAATGGAATAAAAAATAGTATCTTTTTTTATAAAAAAATAGTTGACATATAAAATGAAAATGATATAATAATAAATGTGTCAAACATGGAGAGATGGTCGAGTTGGTTTAAGGCACCGGTCTTGAAAACCGGCGTGCGTGTGAGCGTACCATGGGTTCGAATCCCATTCTCTCCGCCACAAGTGGAGAATTACTCAAGTGGCTGAAGAGGCTCCCCTGCTAAGGGAGTAGGTCGGGCAACCGGCGCCCGGGTTCAAATCCCGGATTCTCCGCCAAAAGCATCTAGTTTTACTAGATGCTTTTTTTTGCTTAATTTTTATTTCTTTTAGAGAAGTCATGTTCTCTAAGACATTCCTTAATAAATAGCTTAAGCTTTTCATTATCTTCATTTAAAAGTTCAATAAAAGCTTCCTTAAAAACCTTTTTAAAAAATCCAGTAAGTAATATATAAATAATAAAAGTAAAAAATATAAAATAAAGAAATGTACTCATATAGATTTCCCCTCCTTAATTAAAAAATATTATACCATAAATTTGAATTTAAGTAATTAAGAGTAATTAAAATAAAGAGTTTTTATGAGATTTTATTAATTTAATATAATATTATTCTTAAGAAGAAGTAATTAAGTTATATTTATCTTTAATTAACTTTAAATTAGTTAGCATAGAGAATATATCAATGTAAGAAAAATATAAATATATATGAAGCAGTATTTTATGGAGTTATGAATGAAAGTTGAAAAACTAAATGATATTAAAAATAATTCTAAAGAAATTATTTTTAATAGTAATTCTAAAATAGTCTTATTTAGTGATTGTCATAGGGGAGATGGAACATATAAAGATAGTTTAGCTCCTAATATCAACATTTATCTATCAGCTATAAGGTATTATTATAAAAATAAATTTACTTATATAGAAGTTGGAGATGGTGATGAATTATGGAAGTTTAAAGATATACAAGAGATATATGATATGAATTATGAGATCTATGAAGTTTTAGAAGAATTTAAAGAAAAAAATAGACTTTATATGATATATGGAAATCATGATAAGGATAAGAGTAAAATAAAGTTTTTAAGGAAAAACAAGAGAAGAAATAGATTTAATCACTCTGCTTCAGATTTTTATAGTACTTTAGAGATATATGAATCTTTAGTACTAGTGCATGAAGAAAGTAAAAAAGATTTTTTTGTAATTCATGGTCATCAAATAGACTTTTTAAATAATGAATTAGCCTTTTTATCAAAATTTTTAGTGAGATATGTCTGGGCTATTTTAGAGGCTTTTATGGGATTTAAAGATCCTACAAGTCCTGCAAAAAGTAATAATAAAAGAAATTTATTTGATGAGAAAATAAGTAAGTGGGCAGAGGAAAATAAAACTAGAGTTATTTTAGGACATACGCATAAAACACTATTTCCTAAGAGTAGGAATGAATCAACATACTTTAACATAGGGTGCTGTGTATTACCTAGAACTATTACAGCTATAGAAATTGAGAGGGGCGAGATTTCACTTATAAAGTGGACAATAAAGGCTGATGAAAAGGGATCACTTTTTGTTGGAAGAGATATTATAGGTGGACCTATTAGAATAGAAAATTATTAAAGAAAAAACTCTAATGTTATACACAAAAAACATTAGAGTTTTATATTTTCTGTTGATAATTTCAATTTTTATGTTAATAAATTATATTTTAATTATCATTCTTTCCCTTAGCTTTTACTTCTTTATGGTGTGCTTTTTTCTCTTTTTCTTCTCTCTCTTGCTCTTCAAGAAAACATGCCATTGGATTGCCAAGCTTAGTTTCAATTTCAGCTGTAGTATCCATAAATTTTTTGAAAGTATCACCTATTTTCATTTAAAACACCCCTTATTGGTTAATAACCATCTTTATGATTATTTATGATTTCACCATTATTATATAATGTATTGTAATCTATTTCTATAATAAAATACCTTATATATTTTTTTTGTCATATTGCTATTTAAAAGGCATAATTAAGTATAAAATGTTATTATAAGAGGTAATAATTTGGAAATATATAAATAAATTTCGAGGTGTAAATATGGGCTTAAAAATTATATATGGAAGAGCGGGTACTGGTAAAAGTACTTTTTGTATAAATCAAATAAAAAAGAAAATAAATAATTCACCTACCAATAAATTAATTTTAATTGTTCCAGAACAATTTACTTTTCAGACTGAGAATAAAGTGTTAAATGCCATAGGAGAAAGGTATGTTTTAAATGCTGAGGTTCTTAGTTTTAAAAGACTTGCTCACAATGTTTTTAATGAGTGTGGAGGAGCAACTAGAACTATTATGGGGGATGCTGGTAAAAGCATGCTTATTTTTAAGGTACTAGAAGATTTAGGGGATAATATGACTGTGTTTAAAAATGCTTCTAGACAAAAGGGTTTTATAGACATAGCATCAAAAACAATAACTGAGTTTAAAAAGTATAATGTTAATAATGAAGTTTTAGATTTAACTATTAATGAAATAGAAGATGAAAATCTAAAAATGAAGATGGAAGAATTAAAGGATGTTTTTAATGAATTTAACTCAAGACTTCATGAGGGATATGTTGATGAAGAGGATCAACTTTTACTATTAAATGAGAAGTTAGATGGATGTTCTTTATATGATGGAGCTGAGATTTGGATAGATGAGTTTAGTTCCTTTACTCCAAATCAGTTAAGTGTTATAGGAAAATTATTAAAAAGAGCTAAAAGTGTTAACATAACTTTATCCATAGATGAAGTAAATTCACCTAAAGGGGAAAGTGATCTTTTTGTTGCTACAAAAAATACAGAAAAAAGATTAATGAATTTAATACAAGAAGAAGGAATTGCTTTTAATGGATATATTAATTTAAATGAGGATATTTCCTATAGATTCAAAGAAAATAAGGAATTAGCACATATAGAAAGGCAACTCTATGCATATCCTTTTAAACAGTATAGAGGGAAAAATAATAGTTTAAGGCTTTATAGAGCAAATAATAACTATGATGAAATAGAGTTTGTAGCTAAGGATATATTAAGACTTGTTAGAGAGAAGCAATACAGATTTAAGGATATTTCAGTAATATGCAGGGATGTAGATAATTATGAGAAGGTTGTATCAGCTATTTTTGCAGAATATGAGATTCCTTATTATATAGATAAAAAGATAGATATAGCTAGTAATCCACTTATTGTTTTTATAAATTCAGCAGTAGATATAATAAGCAAGAATTGGACTTATGAAAGCATGTTTAAATATCTTAAAACTGGACTTATTAAAGAGTTTAGAGGGGTTGAAGGAGCAGAGCTTATTGATGAACTAGAAAACTATGTATTGGCCTATGGAATAAAGGGTAAAAAGTGGATGGAAGAATGGGTTAACTATAGTTCTAGCATTTTAAAAGAAGAAGAGGTATCAGAGGAAAATAAGCAAAGATTAGAAAGATTAAATGATATTAGAGAGACTATAGTAACTCCTTTAGATGAGTTTAATAAGCAGTGTAAAGGAAAGAAAACCTTAAAGGAATTTGCCACAATTTTATATGAATTTTTAGACTCTAAATTAGATATTATGGATACCATAGATAAATATGTTGAGTATTTCAAGGAAAATGATATGGCAATTGAGGCAAAGGAATATTCTGAGGTAAGAGATATTTTCATAGATGTTTTAGAGCAAGCAGTTGATGTTCTAGGAAATGAAGTTATGAATTTAGATGAATTTATGAAAGTATTAAATATTGGATTATCTCAATATGAAATGGGTTTAATTCCTGTAGCCTTAGATCAAGTAAACATAGGGGATATAACAAGAATAAAAAGTAGGGGAACAAAGGCTTTATACATTATAGGAGTAAATGATGGGGTGCTCCCTTCAGCTAGCAAAGAAGAAGGAATATTATCAGATAATGATAGAGAAATTTTACTTGAAAAAGGGATTTCACTAGCTTCAGATACTAGAACAAAAATCTTTGAAGAGCAATTTTTAGTTTATACAGCCTTTACCATAGCAGAGGAATACTTAGTTGTTACTTATCCTTTAGCAGATTTTGAAGGTAAATCTCAAAGACCTTCTATTATAGTTCATAGACTTAAAAAGATACTTCCAAATGTAAAGGAAGAAAGTGAAGGCTTTAAATTAGTAAATGATAAGTATGATAAGATTTCTGCTAAAATTCCTACTTTAAATGAGCTTATGATAGCAATTAGAAAAAATTATGATGGTGCTGAAATAGAGGACTATTGGAAATATGTTTATGATTGGTATTTAAGAGAACCTAAGTGGAAAGAAAGAATAGAGTATGTAAGGAAGGGGCTTGAATACACTAATTTAGAAAATAATATTTCCAAGGAAAAGGCTAAAAAGCTTTATGAAGATAATAAAAATAAAATTTCACTAAGCGTTTCAAGATTAGAGAGATATGCCCAGTGTCCATTTGCTTACTATATACAATATGGATTAAAAGCTAAGGACAGAAAAATATATGAGTTTACAGCACCTGATTTAGGTAGCTTTATGCATGAAATATTAGATGAGTTTACCAATGAAATTAAAGAAAAAGATTTAAAGTGGAGTGATTTAAGCAAGGAGAATTGTAGAAACATAATAAATTCTTTAGTTGATAATCAGGTTAAAAACAATAAGTCATCCATATTAAATAGTTCAAAGAGATATTCTTATTTTACAGATAGATTTAAGAGAATTCTTACAAAATCAGTTATGGTAATTAGTGAACAAATGAAGAGAAGTGATTTTGAAATTTATAAAAATGAATTGGCTTTTGGATTTTCTAAAGATGTGAACTCAATAAAACTAGACCTTCCTTCAGGAGAAAGTTTTTATTTAAATGGAAGAATAGATAGAGTTGATAAATTAAATTTAGATGGTGAAACATATTTAAGAATTATAGATTATAAAACTGGTTCTAAAAAGTTTGATTTAAATAAATTTTATAATGGACTCCAAATGCAACTTTTAGTTTACTTAGATGCACTTATAAATAATTCAGAAAATATAGTTGAAAATCAAGCTATGCCAGGCGCAATACTTTATTTTAGAATAGATGACCCTATATTAAAGTCTAAGGGAGATTTAACAGAAGAAGAAATAAAAAGTGAGGTTTTAAAAGAGTTAAAATTAGAAGGTCTTTTACTAGACGACGTAAAAGTTGTTAAGGCAATGGATAATACTTTAGAACCTGGAACACACTCTCTTATAATACCTGCAAATATGAAAAAGGCTGGGGATTTAGGGAAAAATAAAGCTTTAATAACCATGGAGCAGTTTGAATTATTAAGAAAGTATGTAAATGAAAAAATGATTGAGATATGCCAAAACATGATAGAAGGTAAAATTGATATAGAACCATGTAAGGAAAATAAAAATATAGTGTGTGATTATTGCAACTACTCACATATATGCCAGTTTGATTCTAGTTTAGAAGACAATAGATATAAAGTTATTCCAAAGAAAAAAGATGAAGAGATATGGAAGAGTATAAATGAAAAAGTAGGTGGTGAAGTAAATGGGGACTAAATGGACTGAAGAACAAGAATTAGCTATAAATACTAGAAAATGCAACCTTTTAGTAGCGGCTGCGGCTGGCTCAGGAAAAACTGCTGTATTAGTTGAAAGAATTATAAAAATGATAACAGAGGGAGAAAATCCTGTTGATATAGATAAGTTACTAGTTGTTACATTTACTAATGCTGCTGCTTCTGAAATGAGAGAGAGAATAGGTGATGCGATATCTAAAGCTTTGGAGAAGGATCCTAGTTCTGAAGTGCTTCAAAGACAATTAGCTCTTTTAAATAGAGCTAGTATAACAACTATGCATTCTTTTTGTTTAGAAGTTATAAAAAATAATTTCCACTTAATAGACTTAGACCCAGGGTTTAGAATAGGAGATCAAACAGAATGTGAACTTATAAAGCAAGATATTTTAGCTGACCTTTTTGAGGATATGTATGCTAAGGATGATGATTGCTTTAAAGATTTAGTTGAGGCTTATGGTGGAAGCAAAAGTGATGATAATTTAAATAGCATAATATTAAAATTCTATAATTTTATAATGAGTGGTCCTTGGCCAGAGGCTTGGTTAAATGATAAGGTAGAAGAATTTAATATAAATTCTATAGAGGAACTTGAAGGTAAGAAGTGGATAGAGGTATTAAAGGAAAGTATAATTTTAGATTTAAATAATGCCTATTCAATGCTTACTCAAGCTAGGGATATAGCTGAAATGGGGGGAGGACTTGAGCCTTATTTAGTCAATATATATCCTGAAATAATTCAAGTTGAAGAGCTTAGAATTGCTTTAAGTGAAGGAATAGTAAAGTTTTATAATAAGCTTATGGGAGCAAGCTTTGGAAGACTAAAATCAGTTAGAAAAGCTAGTGTTGATGATGAAAGAGCCTTAGAAAAAACTAAAAGCCTTAGAGATGAAAGCAAAAAAATAATAGAAAATTTAAGGGATAATGTTTTTGAAACTTCTTTAGAAGAAGCTGTTTTAGGCATGAAAAAGATGTATCCATTAATGAAATGTTTAAGTGGTTTAATAATTGAATTTTCTAATAGGTATAGAGATAAAAAAAGAGAAAAGGATATTTTGGATTTTAATGACTTAGAGCATCTTTGCTTAGAAATATTAATAGATAAAGATGAAGATGGGAATATAAAACCTTCACAGGTTGCCTTAGAATTTAAGGATAAATTTGAAGAAGTTTTAGTTGATGAATATCAAGATAGTAATACCATTCAAGAAACTATTGTAGGAATGGTATCAAGAAGAGATGTAGAAAATCCTAATGTATTTATGGTTGGAGATGTTAAACAAAGTATATATAAGTTTAGACAGGCAAATCCAGAACTTTTCTTAGAGAAATATATTAATTATAGAGAGTTTGAAGATTCTAATAGAAAAATAATGCTTTATAAAAACTTTAGAAGCAGAGAAGAAATTATAAATGGAGTAAACTATATCTTTAAAACATTAATGAGCAATACTGTAGGAGAGCTTGAATATGATGAAAAAGAGGCTTTAAACCTAGGGGCATCCTATGGGGAGTTAAATGAGGAAAATGTAGAGAAAGAATATATAGATGAAATAGAAAATCTAAAGGTAGCTGGTGATATAGAGCTAAACATATTAAATAAAGCAGGTAACAAGGATTATAGCAATGAGGATGAACTAGGAGAAGAGGAAGAAGATTTAGATAGCATACAGTTAGAAGCTAGAATAATTGGCAAAAAGATTAAGGAGCTAATGAATCCTGAAGATGGAAGTCACTATATGGTTTTTGATAAGGATTTAGGAAAATATAGAAAGATTAAATACAAGGATATTGTTATCCTGCTTAGAGCAACTAAAAATTGGGCAGAAACCTTTGTTGATGAGTTAGGAACCTATGGAATACCTGTTTATGCTGACACAGGAACAGGATATTTTCAAACTATTGAAATTAGAACTATATTAGCCTTATTACACATAATAGATAATCCAATGCAGGATATTTATATACTATCTGCTTTACGTTCACCAATATTTTCATTTACATCTGAAGAATTTGCAGATTTAAGATTATTAAATAGAGATAAATACTTCTTTGAAATAATAAAGGAAGTTGTAGATGGAACTTATGATGAAAGTATATCTAAAGATTTAAAAGGAAAGTGTAAGTACTTCCTAGACTATTTAAATAAGTGGAGAGAAAAGGCAGCTTATATGCCAATAGATGAATTTATTTGGTTCTTATATTCTGATACATCATACTATGGGTATGTTGGAACAATGCCAAATGGAGTTCAACGTCAAGCAAATTTAAGAATACTATTCCAAAGAGCAAAGCAATATGAATCAACTAGTTTTAAGGGATTATTTAATTTTATAAACTTCATAAATAAACTTAAAAAGTCTTCTGGAGATATGGGAAGTGCAAAGATTCTTGGAGAAAATGAGAATGTTGTAAGGATAATGAGTATTCACAAGAGTAAAGGTCTAGAATTCCCAGTTGTTATATTAGGTGGAACAGGAAAGCAATTTAACAAGATGGACTTAAGAGAAGATATACTACTTCATGAAACCTTAGGTATAGGAACAAATTGTATAGATGTTAAGAAGAGAATAAAGTATGATACTCTTCAAAAGCATGCTATAAAGAAAAAATGTGAATTAGAAGTTTTATCAGAAGAAATGAGGATACTTTATGTTGCCTTTACAAGAGCTAAGGAAAAATTAATTATAACTGGTGCTGTATCAGACTTAGAAAAGTCTTGTGAAAATTGGTGCAAAGCTTCAGCTTCTTCAGGGGATAATAGAATAAATCCTGGAAATGTTTTAAAGGGAAAGAGTTATTTAGATTGGATTTGCATGGCTTTAACAAAACATAAAGATGGAGATGCCATAAGAAATATTGGTAATGGAGATATAACTTTAAATTTAGATGATAAATCTAATTGGAGTTTTAAAAGCTGGGACAGAAGTGAGCTTTTAGAAACAAATAACAATAAAAAAGAAAAAAATAATATTGATATTTTTGAAAGTAATAATTGGATTGAATCTAAAAAAGATATAAAAGAAGTTATAGAAATAAGAGATAGACTAGGCTTTAAATATAAATATATAGAGTCTTGTAATACTCCTTCAAATATTTCTGTAACTGAATTAAAGAGAGCTCATCAAGAAGAAGAGTTTATGCAAGAAAGTTATAATATTATTGATAATGAAAGTAATGAAGAAAATAAAAAAGAAAAAATAAAAAGAAAACCAAGATTTATGGAGGAAAGACAGGAAGAATTCTCAGCAGCTAAGAAGGGGACTATAACTCACTTTGTAATGCAACATATTGATTTAGATAAGGTAACTTATATAGATGAAATAAGAGAAGAAGTTCTTAAAATGGTTAAAAAAGAACTTTTAACAGAAGAAGAAGGAAAAGTGGTAAATGTATTTAAAATACAGAAATTCTTTAAAAGTGATTTAGGTCAGAGAATGTTAAACTCATATAAATCTGGTAAAAAGGTATATAGAGAATTACCTTTTATAACTGAGATTCCAAGTAGTATTATAGAAAAAAATCTTGATCCTAAAATCTATGGAGAGGAAAAAGTAAGATTACAGGGTATTATAGATGCCTTCTTTGAGGAAGAGGATGGATATGTTCTTTTAGATTATAAAACTGATTATGTTAAAGAGGGAGAGGAAGAAGACTTCATAAATAAATATAAAATTCAAATTAATTTATATAAAGACACATTAAATAAAATTTTAGGGGAAGAAGTTAAGGAAGCTTATCTGTATTCCTTCTATCTTGAAAAAGAATTAAAAATATAATAAAACTTACAAACATATTCCGAGAATTACTAGATTGCGCTAAGAATTTATAATTATTACTACGAAGATATTACTAAAGCTTCGAAACTTGCTACGCTTCGAACAGTCTCAGCTTTTTAACGTAATATCTTCTCCGTAATAATTTAAATTCTAAAGCTTATCTAGATATTCTCTTCATTATGTTTGTAAGTTTTATATTATAAAAAGTTATTTCAATACAAATACTTAATATTTTCTATGTTTAGGATTAAACTTGCTTATGGTGTCAGGCGCCTTAAAGTTAAAGCACATGTTTTCAAAGTTTTAGAGTAGATAAATTTAATTATATGAATAAAATTGCTTACTAAGGTTTAGTAAGTCTTCCTTATTGTTTAACTCTGGTGTTTGCATTACATTTTCAAGAAGAAAATTTAATATAACACCTATATTTTTTCCAGGTTTAAAATTAAGTTCGGTAATTAAGTCATTTCCTGTTATGGCTAAGTCCTTAATAAATATGGGTTCTTTTGAAGCTAATATATCAGAAACTCTGTTTTTTAATATATCTATACATTCAGTATCATATTCATCCATGTAAGATAGATATGATTTTTGTAAATCTAATAAATCAAAGATATTTTCAGTTCCAACTGAATTTATAAGTAGTTTTAGTTTTTTTCTTGTCATATTACATGAAATATTATTTATATTTTCTACTAAGTTGCAAGTATCATTGATTGTATTATTATCATATTTAAGTTTCTTTAATATAGTTCTGCACTTCTCAACTGCATTTTCAGAATTAAAAACTTTATAGAATAATCCTGCTAATCTTACATGAAGCTTTTTAGGAAGTGAATTTATTAATCCATAAGTATCATGGATATCATCATATAAATCATAACAATTTATTAGTTTTAAATTCTTAAATTCCTCAACTAAAAAGTCAGAAAATCCTAGCTTTCTAAGAAGCATAAGACCTCTATCTGGATCATTGCTTAGAATTATTTTAGTAAATTCACTTTGAATTCTTTCCATGCTTATATTTTTTATTAATTTAAAATTCTTTCTTATAGATTCAGCAGTTAATTTTTCTATTTTAAAGTTTAATTGACAACTAAATCTAATTGCTCTAAGCATTCTTAAGGCGTCTTCAGAGAAGCGTTTATCAGGATCTCCAACGCATCTTATTAATTTGTTTTTTAGATCATCTTTTCCATTAAAACAATCCTTAAATCCTAAATATGGGCTATATGCCATTGCATTTATAGTAAAATCTCTTCTTGATAAATCTTCTTCTATATTAGAAACGAACTTTACGTCTTTAGGTTTTCTATTATTTAAATATTCCCCATCTACCCTATAAGTAGTTACTTCATAAGGATTTTTATCGATTAAAACTGTTACTGTTCCATGTTTAATACCAGTAGGAATAGTTTTATCAAAAAGCTCTTCTATTTTTTCAGGGAATGCATTGGTTGTAATATCATAATCTTGAGGTTTTTTATTTAATAAAGAATCTCTTACACAACCACCAACTATAAAGGCTTCAAAACCATTAGAGTTAAATTTCTCTAAGATATATTGGACATTGTTAGGTAATTTCATTAACATGTCACCTCCTAGTAGTTATTTTATCAATTAATATAAATTTTAGCTATAAATAGAGTACTTATTTGTTTACAAAAAATAATAATATGCAATAATTAAAATAGAGATTAAAATGGAAAGAAAGGATAGACTTATGGAAATACCGGTAAAAAAAATAGGTGAGTTCGTTAAAGGAGAAAGAGTCGAAGGTTTTTTTCTTTTAAAATCAGTTACTTTAAAAACTACTAATTCTGGTGGAAAAAAATATTTAGATTTAGTTTTAAGTGATAAAACTGGTGATATATTAGGTAAAGTATGGGAGATTAAACCTGAGCATGAAGAATTAAAAAGCAATACAGTATTTAAGATTAGAGGTACGGTGAATAGTTGGCAGGGAACTTTACAGTTAAAAGTGGAACATGCTAGCAAGGTTACTGAAGAAGATAATATAAACTTAGATGATTTTGTTCAGAGTGCGCCATATACTAGCGATGAAATGTTTAATACTATAAAAGATACTGTTCATAATATGAATGATGTGGATATAAAAAATATTCTAAATAGAGTTTTAGAGATTAATAAGGATAAACTTATGTACTATCCAGCAGCAAAGTCAAATCATCACTCTATAAAGGGTGGACTTTTATATCACATAACAACTATGTTAAAGTTAGCTGAGAATATTTGTGGAATATATGATTTCTTAAACAGAGATTTAGTTTATGCAGGGGTAATACTTCATGATATGGCTAAAATCAAAGAGATGTCTTCTAATGAAATGGGCATAGTAGATGAATATACTTTAGAGGGAACTCTACTTGGACATATTACTCAAGGAATAAAGGAAATTGAGGTAATAGGAAAAGAAGTTAATGCTGATAGCAAGATTATAATGTTACTTCAACATATGGTCTTATCACATCACTATGAGCCTGAATACGGAAGTCCTGTTAAGCCTCTTATACCAGAAGCTGAGATGTTACATTATTTAGATGTAATGGATGCTAGAATGTACGATATGAAAAAGGCAATTAAGGAAACTAAGGAAAATGAATTCTCAGAAAGAATTTGGTCTTTAGATAGTAGAAGAATATACAATCACGGAATGTATGAAAAAAATAATTAAAAAAACAGCTCGTAATGAGCTGTTTTTTTATTTAGTAAATTATTATTTTTGAACCATTTTGTACATTATCATATAACCATTTAGAATCTTCAACTGATAATCGTATACATCCATGTGAAGCTGGTACCCCTAAGGTTGGATCTGATACTGTGGTTTTATCAGAATCAAATGGGATTGAATGAAATAAATAGTTACCCATAAATTGAACATAGTATTTACCACCTTGTCCGTATTTAGGTGAGAAAAACCAAGGAGCTCTATTTTGTACAGTAAATACTCCTACAGGAGTTTCCTTTCCTTCAATACCTGTTGAACAAGTAAAGGTCTTATCTAAAGTCCAATCATTTTTTGAACCCTCATAGACATAAGTTTTTTGTTCAGCTATATTTACAAAAACCAAATAATTAGTGTTACTAGTTATATCAAATTGATTTATTGTATCTTCATTTAATTTTTTGTAATATTCCATAACAGGAGCAGTTCTAGCTGTAGCTTTATCTATATTCTTTTGGCTATAATCTTCAAGATGCTCTAATCTAAGCTTTTCTAATTCATCTCTTTTTTCCTGCAATTTTGGATCATCAGGGAGAGAATTTATTTGAGAATCTAAATACTCTATTCCTTTTGAATATTTTTCATTAGATATATATTCATCTACAGTTTTTAAAATAGGTTCTCTTATTTTATCTAAGCAAGTTTCTTCATATTCTAGTGCTTGAGCTTTACAATCTGAAAGATTATGTACACTTTTAAAGTAGTTTAAAGCTTCTAAATAATTTTCTTCATCTAGATTAGAAACTCCAATATCAAAGGAGTCCTTTGAATCTTTTATTAGAGGAAGTGTGTTTTTAAAATTTAAAATTTCCTCATTAGACGTATTTAAGGATAATAGTCCATTTAAATCTTCTACAGTTTCTTCTTCAGATATATCTCCAGAATAATACTCATTTTCTATTTCTGATAGTTTTTCTGTAATTATATCTTCTGATGATTTAATAAAAGTTTTTTTCAATATAATATTTTTTGTTCCATTATTAAAACAATAGGAGGCATCCTCATAATTATTTGATGATAAATCCTCTTTAAATTTGTTTAAGTTATTTGAGTATGAGAAAATAAAGTATGAAACAACTATAATTAATAATACGGATATTGCTGAAGAAATTGAAATTAAAAGTTTTTTATTTTTCATATTTTACCTCGATTAAATTTAGTAATTTAATTTAATTATGGACAATAATACCAACATTAATCATTATAGGATATTTTTACTTATTAATAAATGACAACTATTGTATTTTTTTTGTGAAACAGTCATAATATTAGTATAAAGTAATGGTTTTAACAAAATATTAACAATTTTTATATAAGGTGGTGTTGAGCATGAAGAAAGTTCATGAAAGGTTTTTAGAATATGTAAAAGTAGATACTAAATCAGATGAGACAACAAGGGTTACTCCTAGTACAAAAGGTCAATTAGAATTAGGAAAAATCCTTGCAGAGGAATTAAAGGAAATCGGAGTAGATGAAGTAAGAATAAGTGATAAAGGATATGTATATGCTTGTTTAAAGAGTAATTGTGATAAGGATATTCCGAAAATAGGATTTATTTCACATATGGATACTGCACCAGATATGAGTGGAAAAAATGTTAATCCTAAAATTGTTGAAAATTATGATGGTAAAGATATTGAACTTGGAAATGGATATACATTATCACCAAGTTTTTCACCAGAACTTCCAATGTATAAAGGTCAAACTTTAATAACTACTGATGGAACTACTCTTTTAGGTGCTGATGATAAGGCTGGGGTAGCAGAAATAGTAACAGCTATTGAATACTTAATAAATCATCCAGAAATAAAACATGGTGATATTAAAATAGGATTTACTCCAGATGAAGAAATTGGAGAAGGAGCAGATCACTTTGATGTTGAAGGCTTTGGAGCAGATTTTGCTTACACATTAGATGGTGGAAGAATAGGTGAATTAGAATATGAAAACTTTAATGCTGCAAGTGCTAAAGTTGAAATAGTAGGTAAAAATGTTCACCCAGGAAGTGCTAAAGGAAAAATGATTAACTCTATTTTAGTTGCTCATGAATTTGTTTCTATGCTTCCTTTAGATGAAGTTCCAGAAAAAACAGAAGGATATGAAGGTTTCTCATTCTTATTAGATATACAAGGTGAAGTAGAAAAAACTTCATTATCATTTATAATAAGAGATTTTGATAAAGAAGGCTTTAAAAATAGAAAAGAAAGATTTAATGAAATAGCTAAAGAGTTAAATAAAAAGTATGGAGAAGGTACTGTTACAGTAACTTTAAAAGATCAATACATGAACATGAAGGAAATGATAGAACCTAGAATGCATATTGTAGAAACTGCTGAAAAAGCAATGAAACAATGTGGAATTGAGCCAATCAAAAATCCTATAAGAGGAGGTACTGATGGGGCAAGATTATCATTTATGGGACTACCAACACCAAATCTATTTACTGGCGGAGAAAACTTCCATGGAAGATATGAATATATATCAATAAATTCAATGGAAAAAGCTGTTGAAGTAATACTAAACATAATAAAAATTTATGCTGAAAAATAAGATTAAATAAAATAAACCTATAAATATATTTAGATAATTAATCAAAATATATTTATAGGTTTTAATTTTTTATTTATTTTAATAATTTATAATAAATTTACTTTATTAAGGTTCTTTTGTATCCCCTAAAAAGAAGACAGCTAATGTTCCTATACCTGTGTGAGAACCTATAACTATTCCTATATAATCTATAAGTATGTCTTTTACAGTATATTTTTCTCTAATCATTTCTGCTAAAGTCTCTGCATCTTCAATACAATCACTATGAGCGATAAAAATTGTTTGCTCATTAGGGTTTACAATACGTTTTTCAAGCTCTTGGAATAACATTTTTAAAGATTTTTTTCTTCCTTTAGCTTTAGCAAAGTTATGAAGTTCACCTGCATCATTTACATATAGCATTGGCTTTATACTTAATAAGCTACCAATAGCCGCTGCTGTAGATGAAATTCTTCCCCCTCTTTTTAGATGATCTAAGCTATCTACTGTAAAGTAATGACATAACTTATTTTTGTTTTCTTCTACCCAAGAGTAGATTTCATCTATAGATTTTCCATCCTTTTTCATTTGAGCAGCATAATAAACTAGTAATCCTTGGCCTAAGCATGCAGCTCTAGTATCTACTATCTTTATATCAGCATCAGGATATTTTTCTAATAATTCCTCTCTAGCTATAAGTGAACTATTATATGTTCCACTTAGGGCTGATGAAAATGCTAAGTATAAAATAGAGATCCCTTGTTTAACATATTCTTCAAAGGCTTCAACAAATCTAAATGAGTTTACTTGACTTGTTGATGGCATGATACCTTCTCTTAATTTATTATAGAAAGCTTTTGGAGTTAATTCGCTATCAATATTATCAATATATTCTGTATTATTAATATTACATATAAGTCCTAAATAATTAATATCTAAATCTTTTACCATGCTTTTTGGCAGATCAGCTGCCGAATCAGTAAATATAACAAATTTTTTCAAAATAAATCTTCCTCCTTTTCTTAATAGAGTTATTCTAAATAAGTATAATATTTAATATGAAAAATATCTAGGGTATATAATACAAGAATGATCCATAAATAGTGTATTTAATAATAATTTAAGTTTTGGGAAGAATATGTAATATCTTGATTTATTAATGAATATATGATATTATAAGTCTGTTAATATGCGGTGGTAGCTCAGCTGGATAGAGTAGTCGGCTACGAACCGATTGGTCGGGGGTTCGAATCCTCTTCGCCGCACCATAAGCTTGTAACTTTAAGTTACAAGCTTTTTTTATTTATATGTATATAATTTCAATTTAGAATAAAAAAATTTACTTAGGTGAAAATAATTATAAAATGAGCTTAATTCATCAAGAATTTTAGTCCGATTATCTTATAAATAAGATAAAATAATATGCTAAAGGTGATAATATGAATTATGATTTTATAATTACGATTTTAGATGAACATAATGAATCAAGTATTTTATTAGCTGAAAAGTTAAAGCCTAAAGAGATAATTTATTTATATAAAAAGGATGAAGAATTAAAGGTTTTAAATTCATTGAGACAGTTTTATTTAAATAAATTTCCTAATTGCAATTTTAGTGATGAAAAATTAGGGAAGGATACTATTTCATCCATAGAAGAAATTATAAAGAGAATGAAAAGTAAAAATACAGCTATATGTTTAAATCAAGGGGATAAAAAGGATATTTTAATAATGTATACCCTAACATTAAAACATAATATAGATGGGTTTTTTCTGGATATACCTAAAGAGGAACTTTTAAAGTTAAATTTAGAAAGTGTACAATGTGAAAAGTGTAATTTCGTAGATTTAGATGTAGAAGACATCATAGACAGTATAGGAGCTTCTATTGTTGTGGATTCAACAGAAATTTCAGAGATAAATGTTATAGAGACCATGACTAACTATATAGCTGATAATTTAAACCTTTGGAAAAAGTATAAAATAAGATTAAGTGATAATTCTGTTTTTATCCATGATGAATCAAATCCTAGAATTATAAAAATAGATAAGGAATTATTGAGCAGAGAAGAAGTTATGCTTCTTGATAAAATACTTAACTTTTTAGAGAAAAATGGCCAAATAAAAGTAAAAGAATTAGAGCAATGTTTAAAGGTAACATTCCAAAATGAATTTATAAAAGGATTTATTTTTAAAAGTGGAACATGGCTTGAAGTTTTAACAAAAAATATTATTGAAGAAATAAAAAGCATTGATGATATAAAAAGTGGTTTATTATTTCTTTGGAATGATAAAGAATCTAGAGTTAAAAATGAGCTAGATGTTGTTGCCATAAAGGATTCAGTGCTTATTTGTGTTTCTTGTAAGGATTCAAAAAAATATGATGAAGTTGCCTTAAATGAATTAAATGTTTATTCTGAGCAATTAGGAGGAGAAAATGTAATAAAAATATTAGTAGCAACACACCCTCCAATTAAATCATCTATTTCAAAAAGAGCTAAAGAGATGGGAATAAATTTAGTTGTTTTTGATGGGAATAAAAAAGCATTTAAAGAAGAATTAGAAAAAATAATAAAATAAAATTTTTATTTGGGATAAATAAAGAAAATAGGGAGAAAATAAATTTAAATTCTCCTATAATCTTATTTTATAAAAAAGGAGCTTAATTATTAACATAATTAAGCTCCTTTTTAACTATTTATGACCAATAGTTTCACCCATATTAACTTTAGTTTCAAAACCTAATTTAGTTTGTTCAACTATATCACTATCTATTTTTATAGTATCTTTCTTAAAGAATAAGATAGTAGTTGAACCACCAAACTTAAAGTATCCTTTTTCTTCTCCTTTTTTTACTCTCTTTTCAGGAGAATATGTTTGAAGTATTGTACCAACACAAGTAGCACCAACTTCTACATGAAGAATTTTACCAAAATTATCAGAGTTAAAAATAGACCATTCTCTTTTGTTCTTACAGAAAAGTTCAGATACATTATTAAGAGCTATAGGATTAACTGAATAATAAAAACCTGAAATTTTCTTACTTTCACTACAAGTTCCACTATCTACGAAGTGAAATCTATGATAGTCAGTTGGGCATAATCTTAGTATAAGACAAGTTCCACCTTCAAATTCTTCAGCTACTTTAGGATCATCTATTAATTCTTTTAAAGAATATGTATATCCTTTTATCTGAACAACTTTATTAAGATCTATATTTTCAAATGCAGATAATCTGCCATCTCCAGGAGAAATTAAAATATTCTCACTATAATCAATAGGTCTAGCTTCAGGAGTTAAGGTCCTTGCAAAGAAATCATTAAAGTTTTCAAATTCATCTATATTTTTATTGCAAAGAGACATATCAATATTAAACTCATCAATAAAGGCTTTAATTTTTTTCTTACTTAAAGGAGAGTCACAAAAATTTCCGTAAAGTTTTGAGAACATCTTCTTTTTAATAAATAATTCTAAGAAGCTTTTTCCTATAGGAGATGCATAAGACCAATTTATATATTTAAGACCAGCTACTTGCTCAACATCATAAGCTTTTGTTTTCCTGTTATAAATTTTTATCATAAATTATAATCTCCCTTTAAAAATTATGTTAAATACATATATTATATTATTATATATATAAATTCAACTTGTAAACAAGAAATTACAAATTTATGTTGTTGATTAAATAAAATAAGTGGTATATGATTAAATTGTTTTAAGAATAAGTGTTGGAGTTGGTAGTATGAATAGAACTAAGAAAGCTATTTTTGAAGCAGCTATAAACGTTTTTGCTACTTCAGGTTATAATGGATCAACTGTAGATGAAATTGCATCTAAAGCTAATGTTGCTAAGGGAACACTTTATTATAATTTTAAAAGTAAAGAGGAAATTTTTAATTTTGTAATTAGTAAAGGCTTAGAAATTTGGCATGAAAAATTAACTGATATAGAAAATTTAGAAGATGAGCCTATAGAAAAATTAAAAAAACTTTTTAAAATGCAATTTGAATTATTATATGAAAATAGAGCATTTTTTAAAATGGTAATGAGTCAGCTTTGGGGAAAAGAAACTAGGCAAGATGAACTAAGAAATAAAATAACTGAGTATATTGAAGGAATAGAGAGAATATTAAAAGAAGCTATTTCAAAAAAACAAATAAGAGAGTGTGATATTTCCTTACTAGCTCACAGTTTATTTGGAAGTCTTATATCAACATCACTATATGAATTAAGTAGAGATAAAGAGTTTAATGTTAATAAAGTTATAGATGAGATTACAATTAACATCTTAGATGGTATAGTTATAAAATAAGCTTTGTTGACATATATTAGTTAAAGAGTTAAAATTATTATAAAATTCAAATAAGTCTCCATAGTTCAATGGATAGAACAATCCCCTCCTAAGGGATAAATGTAGGTTCGATTCCTACTGGGGATACCATGGTTTTAACTATGAAGGAAAAACTCCATATTTATATGGAGTTTTTTAAATATTATTATTTAATATGAAATTTTTGTATAATATAATAATTATATAGGAAAATAAAAAAGAAGAAAAATATATAGAATAATAGGAGGGGTTTATTTGGACCCATATACGTTTCAAATTGTGCTTCTTATTGTCTTGATAATTTTATCAGGATTTTTTTCAGCCTCAGAAACAGCTTTAATGTCTTTAAGCAGAATAAGAGTAAGGCATATGGTGGATGAAGAGGTAAAAGGAGCTAAGTTATTAGAAAAATTATTAGAAGACCCTAATAAATTATTAGGTGGAATCTTAATAGGAAATAATATAGTTAATATAGGTGCATCATCCTTAGCATCAACACTTGCTTTTAGGATATTTGGTGATGGTGGAGTTGCCTTAGCTACTGGAGTTATGACAATATTAGTATTAATCTTTGGAGAAATAACACCTAAATCCTTAGCTAAGCAAAATGCAGAGAAGGTTTCTTTAGCCGTAGCTCCTATAATAAATATAGTGGTTACAGTTTTCAAACCTCTTGTTTGGTTATTTTCTTCAGTATCATCCCTAATAGTAAGATTATTAGGTGGAGATTTAAATAAAAGTGAACCATTTATAACAGAGGAAGAATTAAAAACAATGGTTGATGTAAGTGAAGAAGAGGGAGTTCTTGAAGTTGAAGAAAAAGAAATGATATTCAATGTTTTTGAATTTGGAGATCTTCAAGTAAAAGATATAATGGTTCAAAGGGTAAATGTCATTGCAGTAAATGTTACAGCTACCTACGAAGAAGTATTAAAAGTAATAAAAGAACAACAATTTTCAAGAATACCAGTTTATAATGAATCAATAGATGATATTGTTGGTATTTTAAATGTTAAAGATTTAATTCTTTTAGATAGTGATGAGGAAAATTTCAATGTAACAGAATACATGAGAGAACCTTTTAGAACCTTTGAATTTAAAAAGATAACAGAACTATTTGCAGAGATGAAAACAACTAGAAATCACATAGCAGTAGTACTAGATGAATATGGTGGAACTGTTGGTATTGTTACTATTGAGGACTTAATAGAAGAAATCGTAGGAGATATTGAAGATGAATACGATGAGAGAGACAAAGATATAGAAGTTATCAAAGAAAATGAGTTCGTAGTAGATGGTAGCACAAGACTTTCTGACTTAAGTGATATGATAGGATTTGAAATAGAATCTGAGGAATTTGATTCTATTGGAGGATATGTAATAGGTTCTTTAGGAAGAATGCCTAAAGTTGGAGAGGAAATAAAAACTAATGACTTTAGAGTTATTGTTGAAGAATTAGATAGAAATAGGGTAAAAAAGGTTAGAGTTTACACATATAAACGAGAAAAAGAGGAGAGTTAAGGGTGCTTAGTTTAGCTTTGGAAGAGGCAGAAAAAGCAAGAGAAAAGGGAGAAGTTCCTGTAGGCGCTGTAATAGTAAAGAATGGAGAAATAATTGCAAGGGCTCATAATTTAAAGGAGACCTTAAAAGATCCAACAGCCCATGCAGAAATGCTTGCCATAAGAGAAGCTTGTAATAAACTAAATAATTGGAGACTTCATGGTTGCGAGATGTATGTTACTTTAGAGCCTTGTCCTATGTGTGCTGGAGCTATTCTTCAAAGTAGACTTTCAAAGATTTATATTGGTACCTTTGATGATACAACAGGAGCGGCTGGTTCTGTTGTTAATATTCTTCAAAATCATAATCTAAATTATTTTCTTGAAGTAGTTTGGGAGAATGATGAAAAATGTAGTAAAATATTAACAAAATTTTTCAAAGATAGACGAGGGTAAGTAATGATTTACTTACCCTTTTTATGTTATACTGAGAATACAAATATTGGTGGGGGTGCATTATGAGCAAATTAGATATGATGGTAGGATATGAAATGAATTTCTATGAAAAGAAATTTGAAGAAAACATAAAGAAATTATCTTACTATATGCATAGATGTTTTAATGAAACTATAGGAGAAAAAGTGGCAGGAATAGCTATAGAAGAAAATCTTTTATATGCTTGGTCATATTACTTCGTTACAATAGCTGATGAAGATCCTAAAATGGGTGACAGAATAATGATGGGGCTTATAAATCACTTTAATACATTATTAGAAGATGAAAATGTAAGAATAAATGGTAAAGAAGGGGCAAAATTAATGATAGATCCTTCTTTCTGCAGAGTATGGTTTGGTACAAGTTTAAATGTTATGTTAGTTAAAAAATATGGTGAAGAGGACTATAAAGAAGTTTTCAACTATATAAAAGATAACTACTTACAAAAAGAATGTAAAATAAGATCACTAAAGGTTTCATAATATTTTTAATCAGTAGGTAAATCTTTACTTACTGATTTTTTTATGTGCTATAATTAATAAAAATTTATGTTATTTTTATATGATTTTTA
This sequence comes from Clostridium perfringens, assembly GCF_016027375.1. Lineage (NCBI taxonomy): Bacteria > Bacillati > Bacillota > Clostridia > Eubacteriales > Clostridiaceae > Clostridium > Clostridium perfringens. The sequence continues at coordinate 276,026 of NZ_CP065681.1, read as the reverse complement.
TATAAAAAAATTAGTGTGAAAGAAGTGTTTTTATGAAAATAAATAAAAGATATTTAGTTGCCTTTTTAATCTTATTAATTATTGAGATTTTTATTGCGCTATTTGTACATGATAATTTTATTAGACCTTATATAGGTGATGTTTTAGTTGTAATAGTTATATACACATTTATAAGAGGAATAATTGGAAGAAAAATAAAAAATTTACCCATATATATTTTTTTATTTGGTATTTTAGTTGAGGTTTTACAATACTTTAAAATAGTTGAGATATTACATCTTCAAAATAGTAGATTTTTTACAATACTCATAGGTACATCCTTTGATGTAAAAGATATTATATGCTATTTTGTAGGAACTTTAATTTTAATCTTTTGGGAAGTTATTAATAAAGAGTAATGGTTTTTAGTGAGCTTAAGTTTGGGTTCACTTTTTTTACATAAATAAGAATAGGATATCATATTATTTATAGAGAATATTATGTAATAGTATTAGGAGGATCCTATTGTGAAGGAAGACCAATTTAACATAGAAACTTTAATAGTAGCAATATTAGTAATGTTAACAATTATAAACATAGACGTGGTTCATGTAACAGAGGCGCAGAGCGTAAAAATAGAAATAGAAACAGAAAAGGATATACCAATAGTTTCAGATGTTTTTATAACAGTAGATGATGCTAAGAAATGGGCACAAGGAAAAGGAGCCACTAAGGAATTTGTTGAACTTGCTGATTTATATTGGGAATATTCAGATGAACATGGGGATGTTAATCCAGCTTTAGCGTATGTACAAGCAGCTAAGGAAACTGCCTATGGTAATTTTGGAGGAGTATTAGATGCTTCATATCACAATCCATGTGGGTTAAAAACAAATAAGGGTGGGAGCGATAAAGACCCTAAAGCTCATATGAAATTTAAAAATTGGAATGAAGGAGTAAAGGCTCATTTAGATCATTTAGCCTTATATGCAGGGGCAGAAGGATATCCAAAGGCTGAAACAAAGGACCCTAGACACTTTGCTTCAATATTTGGGAAAGCTAATTCAGTAATTGATTTAAGCAAAAATTGGGCACCAAGTCCTACCTATGGAGAAGAAATTCTTGGAATGTACAATGAGATGATGGAAGGGGCAGGAAATAAAGACATAGAGGTAATGAATATATTTTAAGTTAGGAAAATTATATAAGAAATTTAGGTATAAAAATTGGGATATAAAAAGCTTATAAACAAAAGCTTTTTATATCCCATTAATTTATATTCTATTAATTTATATAATTAAATTTTAAGTTCCACAATATGTTACATAAGGAGTGTCACTTTTCTCAGGTAACTTAGTGTACTTTTCTAAATCTTTAGAATAACTATAAGGATTCTTTAGTGCTTCTAATAGATTATCCATAAAAGTAAAATCACCTTTTTCAGCATTTTTAAGAGCTTCTTCAACTAAGTGATTTCTAGGAATGATATAAGGATTATTATTCATCATTAAATTCCTTACTTCTTCATTTGGTCTATTTTCTTCTTTTAATCTATTTTGCCAAAGAGCATACCAAGTTTTGAATTCATCACTACTAAATACTTTTTCATCTTTAAATTTATTAAGAGTTAAAGATACAAAGGTATTAGTAAAATCTGCTTCATATTTTTGCATTGTGCTTAAAAGCCCTTCAATTAGCAATTCATCATTTTCTTTTTCTGTGAAAAGACCAAGTTTAGCTCTCATTTTATTGAACCAATATTTTTTATATAGTTTAGAAAAGTTTGATATGGACTTTTTAGCAATATTAACAGCCTCATCTAGGTTAGGGTTTAGAAGAGGAAGTAGTGCTTCTGAGAATCTAGCTAAGTTCCATAAAGCCATGTTAGGTTGATTTCCATAAGCATATCTACCAGCATAATCAATGGAACTAAATACTGTGTTTGTATCATAAGTATCCATAAATGCACATGGTCCATAATCTATAGTTTCTCCTGAGATTACCATATTATCAGTGTTCATAACCCCATGAATGAATCCAACACTTTGCCACTTAACTATAAGTTCAGCTTGACGATTTATTACCTCTTCAAGAAATAAAATATATTTATTTTCACTCTTAGCTATATTAGGAAAGTGTCTTTTAATAGTATAGTCAGCAAGACTTTTAAGATCTTCTAAAGTGCCCCATTGGGCCGCATAAGCAAAAGTTCCAACTCTAATGTGACTAGAAGCTATTCTTGTTAATATAGCACCTTGTTCAAATCTTTCTCTTAAAACTTCCTCACCAGTACTTACTACCGCAAGGCTTCTAGTTGTAGGAATTCCAAGACCATGCATACCTTCACTTATTATATATTCTCTAAGCATAGGTGCAAGTGCAGCCTTTCCATCTCCACCTCTTGAATAGATTGTTCTACCAGACCCTTTTAATTGAACATCATATCTTTTACCATCTTTAGTTACATGTTCTCCTAATAAGAGTGCTCTACCATCTCCTAGCATTGTAAAATGACCAAATTGATGACCTGCATAAGCCTGTGCAATTGGTACAATTCCTGGAAAGGTTTCATTTCCTGCAAATATATTAAGTCCAAAATCGCTGTTTAAAACTTCTTCATTAAGTCCAAGTTCTTCAGCAAGAGAAGTATTAAACTTAATAAGTTTAGGATTTTTTGAACCCTTGGGATTTTGTTCACTAAAGAATATATTTGGAAGAGTTAAATAAGTGTTTTCTAGGTTAAAACCTGTTTTTGATTGAAAATTTTTATTATCCATATTAAAATCCTTTGCCTTATAATTTATTTCAAATTTTATTCCATCCCTTATATTATGCGTAAAAATTCTTATTAAATTAAAAAACAAGATTTAACTTATTATAGCACTAATAATTGTAAATTTTCATATTAAAAATAAGTTTAACAATTTAGAGTGGGTAAGGTTAGATGTGTTTAATTGAAATTTGAATTGTATTCAAAAATATTTTAAAAAATATTCAAAAAATTAGTGAGCTTATGGTAATTATATGGTATAATTTCAGTGCAAGTGTTAATCGTTATCAAAAAAGGGGAGATTAATACTTGAAAAAAATTAACGGGGGATATAAAAATGAAAAGAAAGATTTGTAAGGCGCTTATTTGTGCCGCGCTAGCAACTAGCCTATGGGCTGGGACATCAACTAAAGTCTACGCTTGGGATGGAAAGATTGATGGAACAGGAACTCATGCTATGATTGTAACTCAAGGGGTTTCAATCTTAGAAAATGATCTGTCCAAAAATGAACCAGAAAGTGTAAGAAAAAACTTAGAGATTTTAAAAGAGAACATGCATGAACTTCAATTAGGTTCTACTTATCCAGATTATGATAAGAATGCATATGATCTATATCAAGATCATTTCTGGGATCCTGATACAGATAATAATTTCTCAAAGGATAATAGTTGGTATTTAGCTTATTCTATACCTGATACAGGGGAATCACAAATAAGAAAATTTTCAGCATTAGCTAGATATGAATGGCAAAGAGGAAACTATAAACAAGCTACATTCTATCTTGGAGAGGCTATGCACTATTTTGGAGATATAGATACTCCATATCATCCTGCTAATGTTACTGCCGTTGATAGCGCAGGACATGTTAAGTTTGAAACTTTTGCAGAGGAAAGAAAAGAACAGTATAAAATAAACACAGCAGGTTGCAAAACTAATGAGGATTTTTATGCTGATATCTTAAAAAACAAAGATTTTAATGCATGGTCAAAAGAATATGCAAGAGGTTTTGCTAAAACAGGGAAATCAATATACTATAGTCATGCTAGCATGAGTCATAGTTGGGATGATTGGGATTATGCAGCAAAGGTAACTCTAGCTAACTCTCAAAAAGGAACAGCGGGATATATTTATAGATTCTTACACGATGTATCAGAGGGTAATGATCCATCAGTTGGAAAGAATGTAAAAGAACTAGTAGCTTACATATCAACTAGTGGTGAAAAAGATGCTGGAACAGATGACTACATGTATTTTGGAATCAAAACAAAGGATGGAAAAACTCAAGAATGGGAAATGGACAACCCAGGAAATGATTTTATGACTGGAAGTAAAGACACTTATACTTTCAAATTAAAAGATGAAAATCTAAAAATTGATGATATACAAAATATGTGGATTAGAAAAAGAAAATATACAGCATTCCCAGATGCTTATAAGCCAGAAAACATAAAGTTAATAGCAAATGGAAAAGTTGTAGTGGACAAGGATATAAATGAGTGGATTTCAGGAAATTCAACTTATAATATAAAATAATGAAAATAAAAAAATAATTATTGGTTTTGGTGGTATTTACAAAATAAAAGCTTAGGAAAGATAAAGTCTTTCTTAAGCTTTTATTTTACTTATTTTTAGTGATTTAGGGATTATTACTTTAAGTAATAATCCTTTTGTTTTAAGAATATAATCAATAAGAATATGGTTTCTATATTAGGAGGATTAAATGAAAGTAGATATAATTTCAGGATTCCTAGGAGCTGGCAAAACTACTTTAATAAAAAAGCTTTTAGATACCTTAGTAAAGGATGAAAAGGTAGCTATTGTGGAAAATGAATATGGAGAAGTTGGAATTGATGGAGATTTACTTAAAGATAGAAGAATTGAAGTAAAAGAAATTAATTCTGGGTGTATATGTTGCACCATAAAGGGTGACTTTAAGCAAAATATCTTAGACATAATATCAAATTACAGACCAGATAGAATTATAATTGAACCTTCAGGAGTAGCTAATTTTTCTCAAGTTCTTGAATCTATAAAAGAAGCTCATATAGAGGGCTTAAGAATAAATATGAAAATAACCATGGTTGATGCTCAAAATGTTCATATGTATATGAAAAACTTTGGGGATTTTTATAGAAGTCAATTAGTAAATGCAAACACAATAATATTAACTAGAGTAGAAAAACTTTCTGATAATGAAATTACTCATGTTTGTAATGAAATAAAAACAATAAATAATAAGGCTAACATTATAACCACTGAGTTAAGTAAGTTAAGCCCAGAAAGAATAATTCAAGTTTCAGAGAAAAAAGTTGAAAGTTTAATAGAAAATATAAATATTAAAAAGCCTAAAAGAATAGGTTTAAGAAGAGTTTCTGCACCTGAGTTTTTTGAAAATTGGGGAGTGGAGACACCAAAAACCTTTGAATATTCTGATTTGGTAAAAATTTTAAATGAATTTCAAAACAACAAGCATGGTGAGGTTTTGAGGGCAAAGGGGATAATAAAATCTAAAGATAATAAGTGGTTTAAATTTGATTTTGTACCAAATGATATTTCTATTGTTAATTATAAAAGTGATTATACAGGCAGAGTTTGTGTTATAGGAAGAAATTTAAATAAAGATAGCATAGATAAATTATTTTCGTAAAAATAAGGGAGAGGGTTATGTGAAAAAATGTTCAGTTGATTTAATAACAGGTTTTTTATCATCAGGAAAAACATCCTTTATAAATCACATTTTAGATGATTTTTCTAAGGAGGAGGTTTTAGTAATACAATGTGAGCGTGGACAGGAAGAATTAATAAATTGTAGGAAAAATATTAATGTAAAAAAGTTTTATAGCATGGATGAATTAAAGGAAGAGGATTTAATAAGAAGCTTAAAGTTTTATGCGCCTAAGAGAGTTTTTATTGAGTGCAATGGGGTTAGTGAAACTAAAAAGTTTATAGATAAAGTTACAAATAGTAAGCTTAAGGAATATTTAAAGATTGGGATTATAGTTAATTTAATTGATATGACAACTTTTAATATGTTTTTAAAGAACATACCTTCAATGATAATACCGAACATATCATTAAGCAATCTTATTGTCTTAAATAAATGTAATGAAATAAGTGAAAATGCTTTAAAAGAATATAAAGATATGATAGAAAGATTTAATCATAATGCCCATATAGTTAATTGCATAGGTAAGGAAGGAACTAATATGAACTTTAACAAAGAAAGACTTATAAACAGGATGATGGGATAAATATGGAGCTTTTAAATAAATTTTCTATAGTCTTTTCTAGTATAGTAATAGAAGCACTGCCTTTTATACTTATAGGGGCAGTGCTAGCTTCCTTTATGCAAGTTTATATTTCAAATAATATTTTTAATAAAATCATATCTAAAAATAAATTATTAGGATCAATTCAAGCTGGGATAATAGGAGTTTTTTTACCTGTTTGTGAATGTGCCACAGTGCCTATAACAAAGGGATTATTAAATAAAAAGGTACCTTTAAATGTGGCCATAACTTACATGTTGGCGGCTCCTATAGTTAATCCACTGGTTATATTATCAACATATTATGCTTTTGATGGAAACATAAAGGTAGTATTGTTGAGAGTGGGCGTAGGCTTTTCAATAGCTGTCATAGCTGGGCTACTTATGCTTTGTTTAAGTGGAGAAAATAATATTTTCATAGATAATGGTGAGGGAGAATTACAAGGAAAATGTCTTTGTGGATGTTCAGAAATAGATGATAATTCTAGTAAACTTATAAGACTTTTAAAGCATACATCTCTAGAGTTTTATGAAATAGGGAAATATTTTATAGTTGGAGCAACTTTAGCAGCCATATTTCAAACCTTTGTACCAAGGGATATTATTTTTTATTTTGAAAATAGTGCAGTTTTATCAATAATAATCCTTATGGCTTTTTCATTCTTAATTTCCTTGTGTTCAGAGGCAGATGCCTTTGTTGCTAGTACCTTTATGAATAGATTTTCTTTAGGATCAATAACGGGATTTTTGATTATAGGTCCCATGATAGATTTAAAAAATACAATAATGTTATTTTCTATATTTAAACAATCCTTTGTAATTAAACTTTTATTTGTAGTCTTTTCACTTTGCTTCATAGCTTCAGCTTTGATATTTTAAGGAGGAACCTTTATGAGAAAATTTAATTTTAGTGAATTTATATGGTTTCTTATATTATTTTGCTTTGAATATTTAATAGTAAAAATGTTTATGAGTGAAAAGATTTTTTTGATTATATCAAGAGATATGAAGGCATATGTAATTTTGGCCATAATATTATTATTTTTGATTTTAGTTATACAATTTTTCAATATTTTTAAAACATCAACTAGAAGGAGTTTTAAGGGTGGATATTTAATTTTTATTTTTGCTTTAGTTATTTTAAATATAGCTAATGGATTAAATATTAATCAGGTCTCCTTAAACTTAAAAGGGGTTAAGTTATATCATGATAGACATAAAGAGAGTGAACATAATCACCTGCACTCTGATGAAAAATTAAATAGTAATGAAGCGTTAGTATTTACAGAGAAAAATTTTCATAGTTCCTTAGAAGAATTAATACTTCATCTAGAAGATTTTGTAGGAAAAGAAATTTCTATAGAAGGACTTTTATATGTTAGTGAATTATATGAAAAAGAAGAATTTGCAATTACTCAAATAGATATGACTTGCTGTATAGCTGATTCAGTGTACTTAGGAGTATTATGCAAGGGTGATTTGCCAGATTTAAAAAATGGAAGTGAAATAAAAGTTAAGGGATTAGTTGAATCTAAAAAGATTAAAAATAGTGCAGGAGAAGAAATTGAAATTCCATTTATAAATGTATTTTACACAGATACATTACAGTAAATTTAATCAATAAAAAATTAAAGAAACTTTTTAATAAATTAACTTATGTATGAATATATCAATAAAAATTAATACTAGCTTAAAACAGGATTCTAAATATAAAACTAAATAGATAAGATAGAAGCTTAATAATAAGACTGTTATATTACAGATTTTATTATTAAGTTTTTTTATAATATTTTTATTTAAATGAGAATGATACATATTTACTTAATAATTTTACTGTAGTATTATTATAAAAAATTAAAAGGAATGGGAGAGGTTAGATGAATCCAGTAGCATTTTCAATTGGTAGTTTTGAAGTAAGATGGTATGGCATAATCATAGCATTAGGAATTTTAATTGCAATGACCTTGGTAAGTATTAACGCAAAGAAAAAGAATTTAAACTTTGATGTTATCTTAGATTTATTTTTATGGTGCTTTCCTTTTGCTATTATAGGGGCTAGAGCATATTACGTGCTTTTTGAGCTTGAAAATTATCATAGCTTTTGGGATATGATAAACATAAGACAAGGTGGCTTAGCAATTCATGGAGGAATAATAGGAGCTTTCTTAACTGCATTTATTTATTGTAAGGTTAAAAAAGTAGATTTTTTAGCCTATGCAGATATTGTGGCTCCAGCTTTTATATTAGCCCAAGGAATAGGTAGATGGGGGAATTTCTTTAACCAAGAGGCGCATGGTGGACAAGTAACTAATGAGTTTATTAGTAAATTTCCTGAGTTTATTCAAAGGGGTATGTATATAAATGGAGCATATTATCACCCTACATTCTTATATGAAAGTATATTGGATATATTTGTGGCCATTTTATTGATGATAATTTTATATAATATTACAGATAGATATAAGGGAGTAGTTATTTCTGCTTATATATCTTTATATTCTCTAGGAAGATTCTTTATTGAAGGGCTAAGAACAGATAGTTTATATTTTATGAATATTAGAGTTGCTCAATTAGTTAGCTTACTAGGAATTATTATTGGAATTGTGGCAATAATAATTATTGTTTCAAGAGGAAAGAAAAAGAGAAAAGGTATATTTATAAATTAGATTTATATGAGAGTTGTATCAATTTTATTTAGAAGATATTATTTTTAATTTTCTTTTTAAGCTTTGATACAGCTCATTTTTAAGTAATTATATTAAAATAAATATAAGGTAAAAGTATTATTTAAATTAAAATTTCTAATTTATACTAATTTTATTCATACAAGTATAATAATTATAATTAAATTTTCAGTATTGAATTGGTTAGACTTATATGTTAGAATGAAAAAGTATTACAAATTAATATTTATTATGGAGAGATGTCCGAGTGGTCGAAGGAGCACGCCTGGAACGCGTGTGTAGGGGAAACTCTACCGAGGGTTCAAATCCCTCTCTCTCCGCCATGCCGTGCTAGATGGGGAGTTAGCGGTGCCCTGTAACCTGCAATCCGCTACAGCAGGATCGAAGTCCTCATAGAGGCTCTAACTTGTGGAGTCTGCCCTATGTAAGTGGTGTTGAGAGTTGGGCCCCACGCAATGGAAACCTGTGAACCTCGTCAGGTCCGGAAGGAAGCAGCGATAAGCAGTCATTTTCATGTGCCGTGGATACGTCTGGCTTGAGCTAACTGCATAGGTAACGTTCATAAGTTATTGTCGAAGTGAGGTGCACGGTTTTATTATGTAATTAAACTTTTAACAGAGTATGTTAAAAGTTTTTTTTATTTTGTAAAATTATGTTTTCTATATGTTCATGAAACATTAATAAAATTTTTTATACTTGTTGGTATAATTATATAGACATACTTATGACAAAAATGTAATTTTACGGAGGAAGTTATGGGAAGAAAACTTTTGGTAGGAATACTGTGGGTAACTTTATCGCTTTTCGTTCTTGGATGTAGTACAAGCAGTGAAAAAAATACAATCAATATTCCTAGAGAAAAGAGTAGGGAAGAAGAGAAAAGTAAAGACGAAGAAGAGTACATAGATAAAATTTCATCAACTATTGTTAATATGAGCGTAGATGGTTCTATAAAAAATATGAGAACAGTATCTGAAACTGGTAAATTAAATAATACTATGATTGAACAGTTAGAAAGATCAAATAATTTTTTTAAATGTTTAATAGAGGATCTTAAAGGGGTAAAGGTTCCAGAAAAATTTGCTTCATATAATGATGATATAATAAATAATTTAAATAAGGCTAAATCCTCTTTGGAAGTTATGAAGAATTCTCATGATGAAGAAACTATAAAAAGTAATGCAAAGATTTTTGTAGAAAGTAATAAGGAAGTATCTAACTTAGTAGATAAAATATTAGTTTACTATGCTGGATGCTAAACTAATAATATTAAATTGCCATAAATAAGTTAATATTTAAAAGCTATTTTATGTTATTCATAGGTTTTTCAAAGTTTTTTTAATATTATATCATTAATTCCTATTGACTTTTTATGGTTTAACAATTAAAATTCTATTAAGATAATAAATTGAAATTTGGAGAGTATTGAGTATGAAAAATTTAAACTTAACTAGAGCTTCAAAATTAAATACCTTTTACTTTAGCTATTATAGTTAAGTTTGCGTTTATGATATATAAAAGATTCATAGATGCAAACTAGGTTTGTATCTATGATGGCTAAGTTTAAAATGCATGTAGAGCCACATAGATAAACACTATGTGGCTTTTTATTTAAGGCACTAAGGCCACATAGTTTTACACTATGTGGCTTTTTTATGTGAAAAATATAAATTAATTAGATTGGGGTTGTAAAAAATGAACAAAAAGAAAGATATATTAGTAATAGGATTTGCCTTATTCTCTATATTCTTTGGGGCTGGAAACCTAATATTTCCTCCATACATAGGATTAACATCAGGAAGTGAATGGTTAATTAGTTTTTTAGGATTCATAATATCAGACGTAGGAATAATATTTTTATCAATAGTTGCAGTTTCTAAGGCTGGATCTTTCCAAGGGGTTGTTGGAAGAGCAGGTAAAAAGTTTGGTATTACCTTAGAAATTTTAATGATGCTATGCTTAGGACCTATATTAGTAGTGCCAAGGACTGCGGCAACAACATTTGAAATGAGTATTTCTCCACTTTTAGGAAATGTAAATCCATATGTATTTTCAGTAATATTCTTTTTAATAGTTTTTGTGCTAACAATAAAGCCTAATAAGGTTATGGATATAATCGGAAAGGTTCTAACACCATTATTACTTATATCATTAGCAGTATTAATAATAAAGGGGATTATAAATCCTATTGGAGATTTAGAAAAGGTTAATTCAGGTAAGTTATTTATGACTGGGATTACTCAAGGATATCAAACAATGGATGCTTTAGGAACTGGAGGAATTGTAGCACTTGTTATGGCTTCATTTGCAAGTAAAGGCTATAAGGACAAAAAAGAAAATAGAATACTTACAATAAAATCTGCCTTAATTGCATGTATTGGACTAGCTATTGTTTATGGAGGATTAACATTCTTAGGGGCTACATCTTCAACTTTATATGATAGCAGTATTTCACAAACAACATTACTTATGAATATAACTAATGCAATTTTAGGGTCAACAGGTACTATTATGTTAGCAATAGTAATAGGACTTGCTTGTCTTACAACGGCTGTAGGATTAACTTCTGTTACGGCTAAATACTTTGAAGATGTATCTAACAAAAAATTAAAATACAAATATATAGTAATAGCAATATGTGTATTTAGTGCATTATCTTCTAATTTAGGAGTAGATAAAATAATAGAAATTGCAGTACCTGTATTAAGCTTAATTTATCCAGTTTCTATATTATTAGTAGTAATGAGTATATTTGAAAAATTCGTTACAAATAATGTAGTGGTAAAGGGAGCTACTTATGCAACTCTTTTAATAAGCTTACTTACTGTAATTGATAGCTTAGGAATAAAATTTGAATTTGTTCATAAGTTACCTCTTGCAAACCTAGGATTTAACTGGGTTGTTCCAGCTATAGTTGGAGGATTAATAGCAGGGTTAGTATTTAGAAAAAGAGAAGTTGTATCTTTAGAAGAATCATATTAAATAATTAAATAAAAAGTTATAAAAAAAAGTAAAACTCCATTAAGTAGATATTTCATATGTCTACTTAAATAGGAGTTTTTACTTTTTATTAAGTCATTAGGAATAAGCATTATAATAACCTCTAAATAAATTATAGCTAAGGATATATTGAAGATTATATCTTTTTATAGTTAAAAAACTTAAACTTATTACCATTTTCTTCATGAATAGAACTTTCATAAGTTTTTATCCATTTAGAATAATCTACTTTAGGGAAATAAGTATCTCCTTCATATTCCTTTAAAACTTCAGTTATATATAATTTTGAAGTATATTTTAAAAGCTCAGAATATATTTTTCCACCACCTATTACAAAAATTTCTTCCATGCTATATTTATACTCAGAAATAAGCTTATTTAAATCATTATAAATAATTACGTCCTTATGATTATAAGAAAAATCTTTCTTTGTAGTTAAAACTAAATGAGTTCTTCCAGGTAAAACAAAAGGAAGAGATTCAAAGGTTTTTCTTCCCATTAATATTTTTTTACCCATAGTAAGTTCTTTAAATCTTTTTAAATCAGATGGAATATTCCAAGGCATTTTGTTATTAACTCCAATGATATTATTAATACTTTTGGCAACAATTATAGAAAACATATAAAAAATCCTTTCAAGGTTAACATAAAAATATTATTAAGATAATTATATATTTATTTTTAAAAAAGAAAATATTAATCATGATATAATGGTTTAACTAAGAAAAATATAAAATAAGTGTGATAGGTATTATGGCTTGTTTTGATGTATAATAATTATATGTTAATACAGGCTTAGAGAGGTGAATAATTTGGCATATAAAGCTTTGTATAGAGAGTGGAGACCACAAACCTTTAATGATGTTGTAGGTCAAGAACATATAACCACTACATTAAAAAATCAGATAATAAATGAAAGAACAGCTCATGCATATTTATTTTGTGGTACTAGAGGAACTGGTAAAACCTCTACAGCTAAGGTAATGGCTAAGGCTTTAAACTGTTTAGATTTAAAAGACGGAGAGCCTTGTAATCAGTGTGAGATGTGTAAAAAAATAAATGAAGGATTAGCAATAGATATAACTGAACTTGATGCAGCTTCAAACAATGGGGTAGATAACATAAGAGATATAATTGATGATGTTCAATACCCACCTCAAGAAGCTAGATTTAAAGTTTACATAATGGATGAGGTTCACATGCTTTCTATTGGGGCAGTTAATGCTTTTTTAAAGACTTTAGAAGAGCCACCAAAGAATGTAGTCTTCATTTTGGCTACAACAGATCCTCAAAAATTACCTATAACTATACTATCAAGATGTCAAAGATTTGACTTCAAAAGGATTAGTAGAAAAGATATAACAGGAAGATTAAGAAAAATAGTTACTGAGCAAGGTATATTCTGTGATGATAAAAGCTTAGACCTTGTTGCAAGAGTATCTGATGGAGCTATGAGAGATTCCTTAAGTATATTAGATCAAGCTATTTCTATAGGGGATGGTAAGGTAGATTATGATGAATTAGTTTCTATGTTAGGTCTTGTAACTAATGATAATTTATTTAAAATAGTAGATTCTATAATAAAAAGAGATATAGAAAGTGCTATGGAAATAATAGAAGAATTAGTTCTTACAGGAAAGGATATGACTCTTTTCATAAAGGACTTAATAGTTCATTATAGAAACTTGCTTATGATAAAGGTAACTTCAAATCCAGAGGAAGTTTTAGATACTGCTGAGGAAAATATAGAAAAACTTAAAGTTCAAGGTGCTAAGTTAAAGGTTGAAGAAATCATGAGATGCATAAGAATTGTGCAAGAATGTGATGAAGAGGCTAAACTTAGCAAGCAGGCTAGAGTTTATTTAGAGCTTGCAGTAATAAAAATGTGCAAAATAGAGTATGATACTTCTAAGGAAGTTATGTTAGCAAGAATAAATAAGTTAGAACAAGCAATAAGAAGTGGAAATATACAGGTTAATACTAATTTAGAAGAGGTTAAATCACAAGTTTCAAATGAAGCTTCAAATAATAAAACTTTAAATAATAAACAACAGAATGCTACTAAAAGTTCAAATAATTATGAGGTAGTAAATGAAAATTCAACCCTAACACCAGAGTATTTAAGAAAGGTTTGGAAAGATATACTTGAAACCTTTAAGAGTAGAGGAAAGTATATGGTTTATATAGCCTTAGCAAAGGGTATAAGCAAAGTTTCTTGTAACAAAGGTGTTGTTGAATTTAGATATACTTATGAATATAGACATAATAAAGAAAGACTTGAAAAACATGATTTCTCTAAAATAGTAAATGATATATTTTCAGAAGTTTTAAAGGAACCTGTAAGAGTTGTATATAGTGTAGAACAAGGAACAGAAGAGGAAAAAGCTGAGGAAGCTGATTTAGAAGCTAGACTTTCAGGCATTATGGGTGATGGTCTAGAAATAGTTGAAGAATAGAATAAAATTGTAACCAAATAATAATGGTTAAGCATATAATCTAATATTATAGTAAATTTTTCAAAAATACTATATAATATTAAGGAGTTAATTTTTAAGGAGGATGTAAGTATGGCAAGAGGTGGATTTCCAGGCGGAATGGGAAACATGAATAATTTAATGAAGCAAGCACAAATGCTTCAAAAACAAATGCAATCAATGCAAGAGGAAATCGAAGCATCAGAATTCGAAGGCTCAGCTGGCGGTGGTGCAGTTGTTGCAAAAGTTAACGGAAAGAAAGAATTAATCGCACTTAATATAAAGCCAGAAGTTGTAGATCCAGATGATGTTGAAATGTTAGAAGATCTAGTTTTCTCAGCTGTTAAGCAAGCTTTAGAAAAAGCTTCTGAAGAAACTTCAGAAAAAATGGGTAAATTAACTGGTGGAATGGGAATGCCAGGATTATTCTAATAGAAATACTTATTAATTTTGAAAACTCTGCTGAAACTTCTCAGCGGAGTTTTTTATAAATATAGAGAATTTAGTTTAAATAATAGGAGGAAAAATAATGGAATTTTATCCAGTAGCTATAGAAAAGTTAATTGAAGAGTTTGCTAAGTTACCTAGTATAGGAAAAAAATCAGCTCAAAGGTTAACTTTACATATTTTAAATTTGCCAAAGGATGAGGTAGAGGAATTTGCAAATGCCTTAGTAAAAGCAAGAGGAACTATTAAATATTGTTCTGTATGTGGTAACTTTACAGATACAGATCCATGTGCAATATGTTCAAATCCTAATAGAGAAAAAGATATAATATGTGTGGTTGAACAACCTAAGGATATTATGACAATGGAAAAAGTTAAAGAATTTAATGGTTTATATCATGTTTTACATGGAACTATTTCTCCAATGCAAGGAAGAGGACCACAGGATATAAGAATAAGAGAATTAGTAGCAAGAATGAGCGGAGATGTAAAAGAGGTTATTGTAGCTACAAACCCTACTATTGAAGGGGAAGCTACAGCTATGTATATTTCAAAGATATTAAAGCCATTAGATGTTAAGGTTACTAGAATTGCAGCAGGAATCCCAGTTGGGGGAGATTTAGAGTATGCAGATGAAGTAACTTTATCTAAAGCCTTAGAAGGTAGAACTGTTATATAAAGATTATTTAGGGCTTGTGATTCTAAATAAGAGCTAAATTATTTTATAGTACAAATTGAGATTAAAATATAGTATTAAATCTTTATATCGATAATTAAATAATATAAATACAAGGGAATTAACTAGTTAAAAAAGTTAAAATACAAAGTTAAATCTTTATAACACCTGAATATAACTTGGACATTTTGGTAATAATTCCAAAGGAATAAGTTGGAGGTGTTAGTTATGGATAAAAAGAAAATTTCTGATTACTTAATAAAAAAGATAGATTATTCAAATGAAGATGAGGAAATATTAAAAGCTATTGAGCAAACAATACTGGAAATGGAGGTTGCAAGATCAGCTTTTCAAAATGCTTGTGATGATAAACTTATAGAATCTTTAATATATAAAGAGCAAGATATTAACGCTAGATATGAATACCTAATAAGAGAAGCTAAAAAAAGAGGTATAAAAGTTAGTATGGAACATATATTTAAGAATGCTAGGATAAGTATAATTTAAAAAGGTGGTAGATTTATGGATATAGGAGCTTTATCCTTAGATGATATAATTCTTCTAATTGTAGGAGTGCTTGTTGCAATATTAATTTTAAGGTTAATATTTGGATCAATAGGGAAAATAATAGGCTTGGTTATTAATAGTGTCTTTGGGGCTATACTACTTATGATTGTTAATTACTTTGGAGCTTATTTTGGAATAACTATAGGAATAAATTTGTTAACTGCTTTAATAGCAGGTATTTTAGGAATACCTGGAGTAGTTTTAATGATATTATTCCAAGTTTTTGTTAGATAAATATAAGAATTTATATAAATAAAAAAACAGGTGAAATCACCTGTTTTTTTATTTTTAGATGGGAGGAAACTTGCAAAGTAAGCAAGGAATGTATTAAGCACTTCTTCCTTTTCTAAGGAGAGGAGTAGTCAAAAAATGAAGAAGCAATTAATCACTCTTTATATTAATATATGTTTTTAAATAAAATTTGCTACTTAAAGAAATAAAAATCATAAAAATATATTTATAAAAGTATATTTATAGAGAATTTATACTTTAGTGAATGGAGAATTTTATGAAGAGTAATAACTTAATTCTAGATAAATACAAGTCTAGAGGGATTAGAGGATTAATAGTCTTAGGAATAACCTATTTCTTTTTAATGGGAAATTACAGTATGATAAGATACTTTTTTCAGGCAGGGCAAGGGAATTTAGATATTTCCATAATAAATAAATGTTTTTCAATGGGGAGTGTAGATAAATTTTTATTATTTTTATTTTTAGTTTGGAGTGTTGGATTTTTATTTGAAGATAAGGAAAAGGAGCTAAAGGAAAATTTAGCTGTGGGAGAGGAGAATACAAAGAAATATTTCTTTTCTAAAGTTATTTTAATTTATGGAGTTTCTCTAATGCCTATGGTGATTAACATATTTATAAAATTAATTTTTTATATACCATATAGAAATTCTTTTAGTTTAGATAAGCTTATTATAAGTTTTCTTTATTTCATAGCATTAGGATTATTATTTACTTCAATAATTTTTACTATGAATTTAATTGTTAAGGATAGAATGTTTGCAGGAATCTTTCCAATATTCTTTATGGAGGGTTTAATTTTAATCTTTTCAGTAAGTGAGCTTTTAATTAGTGATAAACTTATTTGGGTAAGAAACTTCTTAAATTTTATTGGTGAGAAAGTCTTATTAATTTTTAATTTATTAAATTTAGATTTTGATAAAAATTCCTTTTCTTTATGGAGACAGTTTATATTTATAATAATCTTAGTGTTAATTTCAGTATTACTTATTTATCTTTCAAGATTAATTTTAAAAATAATGAATTTTAAATATTTAGATAGACCATATTTCTTTGAAATATCTAGATATTTTATTTATATTTTTATGAGTATATTAATTGGATTTGTATTTGTAAATGCCGTAGGATATTTAATTATAATGTTTATTCAAAGTGTAAGTTATGTTAATGGAACCTTTATTGTTAACATTGTATCTTTAATTTCTATGGTTTTATTATTTGTTTTTCTAGAAGTTTTATATAGAAGAAAGATATTAAACAAGGATTTAGTAGAAGATAATATTGAAGTATGCAATGAGATTCAACCTTGTATAGGTGATTTTATTGAATTTGATGAAAATACAGGGTTTTTAGATAATAAGACAATTGATAAGGAAGAAAATTTTTAATAATAGTTTATAAGATAAATGAGAATTAAACAAATATATTAGTCTTCCTCTTAAACTTACAATTTAAATAAATATAATATTTATAAGAATCTTTTTGTTTTAAAGAAAAGATTAAAAGTGATATACTTTTAACTGTATGTAAGAGAGAAACAGGAGGTTTGTTATGGCTGTTGGAACAAGTATAAATTGTAAGTATTGTATAGATTTTAAGAATGATAGATGTGATGGAACAGAAAAAAATTGTCTCTGTAGACTTTGCCCTAGAAATTTAGGACAATGTATATGTGTAAAATACTGTAGAGAAACAGAGTCAGTTTTATTTTGGAATGATGAAGAGGAATAATTTAGTATAAAAAAACTTTCTTAGAAAATACTAAGTATATAGTATTGTTCTGAGAAAGGAGAATTTGTATGGCTATTAGTGAAGAATTTATAGATATAGCAGAAAATTGTGTTGATTATTCAGCTAGACATAGAGAAGCAGTATCTTCAATGAATTCTTGTAAAAGCTGTTTAAATTGCAATGAGTTTCATAGTGGAACTTGTGAAAAGGAAATGGAGAATAAATTCAACATTTTACAGGATATGATTTAATTTATATTTGAAAGACCTTAATCAATATTTTTTTGATATAGGTCTTTTTTTATTTCTAAAAGGGCAATTTATAATTATTTTTATTTATTTTTGTATCACCAATGAAGAAAATTTATTATATACTAATAAATAAAATAATTGTTCAAGTAAAGGAGGGGATTACATGCATAAAAAGTTATTTATACCAGGACCTGTGGAGGTAAGAGAGGAAGTATTAGAGAAAATGGCTACTCCTATGATTGGACATAGAAGTAAAGAGGCATCTCAATTACAAAGAAGAATAAGCGATAATTTAAGGAAATTATTTTTTACTAATAATGAAATACTTTTATCAACAACTTCAGGAAGTGGATTAATGGAGGGAGCTATAAGAAGTTGTACTTTAAAGAAGGCTGCTGTATTTTCTTTGGGGGCTTTTGGGGATAGATGGTATGAAATGGGGATAAGTAATAATGTTCCTGTGGATAAATTTGAAGTTCCTTGGGGAAAAAGTATTAATGTAGATTTAATTGATTCAGTTCTTAAAACTGGACAGTATGATTTAATAACAGTAACTCATAATGAAACATCTACAGGGGTTATGAATGATTTAGAAGCAATAAGCAAAGTTATAAAGAAATATCCAGAGGTTATATTCTGTGTTGATGCAGTTAGTTCTGCAGGTGGAAGTAAAATAGAGGTAGATAAACTTAATATAGATATATGTATTACTTCTTCACAAAAAGCTTTAGGGCTTCCTCCAGGAATAGCAATATGTACATTTTCAGAAAGAGCTAGGGAAAGAGCAGAAAAAGTTAAGTTTAGAGGAACATATTTAGATTTATTAGCTTTATATAAATATATTAAAAAGAAGGATTATCAATATCCATCAACTCCTTCTATTTCACATATGTATGCTTTAGATTACCAATTAGATTATATATTAAATGTAGAAGGGCTAGAAAATAGATTCAATAGACATATTGAAATGGCTAAAATAGTTAGAGAATGGTCAGAAAAATACTTTGAAATTTATCCTGAAAAGGGGTACTATTCAAATACTCTTACAACTATAAAAAATAATAAAAATATAGATATTGGGGCTTTAAATAAGGAACTTGGAAAAAGAGGATTTCAGATATCTAATGGGTATGGAAAGCTAAAGGATAAGACATTTAGAATAGCACACATGGCTGACTGCCAAGTTAAAGATATAAAAGAATTATTAAGTAATATAAATGAAATTTTAGAATTGGAATAAATCTAAGCCCACACTGATTAGTGTGGGTTTCTTTTATACTAAATAATTTATAAGGGGGCTATTTTAATATGTTAAGAATACTTTTAAATGATGGATTAGATAAAAAAGCTATTAGCAATTTGGAATTGCTAGGTTTTGATGTTGATACTAATCATTATGATATAGAGGATTTAAAAGAAAAGATTAAAAAAGTAGATTGTATAGTTATAAGGTCTGCTACAAAAATTAGAAGAGAATTAATAGATGAAGCGATTAAAGGTGGAAACTTAAAATTAATTATAAGAGGTGGAGTTGGGTTAGATAATATAGATGTTCAATATGCTGAACAAAATGGAATTAAAGTAAGAAATACTCCTAATGCAAGTTCTTCATCAGTTGCAGAGATTATATTAGCCCATATGTTCTCTTTAGCAAGATTTTTAAATCAATCTAATATAACTATGAAAGCTGGTCTTTGGAAAAAGAAAGATTATGTTGGTGTTGAGCTTGAAGGAAAAACTCTTGGAATTATAGGTATGGGAAGAATAGGCGCTGAATTAGCTAAGAAATGTACAGCTTTAGGTATGAAAATAATATACTTTGATCTAATTGATATTAAGAATATAGACAATAATTATAGAAAAGTAGAATTTGATGAGTTATTAAGAAAATCAGATTTTATTTCTATAAATATTTCTGGAACTAAGAGTATAATTGGAAGTGAAGAATTAAAAAAGGTTAAAAAGGGAGCCTTTATAATAAATACTTCTAGGGGAAAAGCACTAGATGAGGAGGCAATAATACCTAGTTTAAATGATGGAAGTTTAGGTGGCGTTGGACTAGATGTATTCTTAGAAGAGCCAAGTAAAAATTTAGAATTAATAAATCATCCTAAAGTAAGTTTAACTCCTCATATTGGAGCTTCAACAAAAGAGGCTCAGATGAAAATAGGGGAGGAAGTTATAGAAATAATAAAAGAAGAGATGTATAAGTAAAATTTAAAATATATAACTGTAGATTTAAAGATTAAACTTTAGATAAAAAAGAAAAAAGCCTTATTTTAAATATTACTGATTTTATATATGAATGCAATCTAATAATAATTAAAATAGGGGTTAATTTTTAGAGGGAGAGTGAGGAATATGGTTAATATAAAAGCTTTTAAAGCTTTAAGACCAAGAAAGGACTTAGTAGAAAAAGTTGCTGCATTACCATATGATGTTTTGAGTAGGGGTGAAGCAAAAGAGGAAGTAAAAAACAATGAGTTTTCCTTTTTAAATATTGATAAAGCTGAGACTTATTTTCCAGAAAATATTAGTGAGTATTCTGAAGAGGTTTATAAAAAAGCGGGAGAGAATTTGGAAAGATTTATTCAAAATAATATTCTTATAAAAGAAGAAAAAGATTGTTTATATGTTTATGAGTTAGTTTTAGATGGAAAGGCCCAAAGGGGAATTGTTTCATGCTTATCTGTTGATGATTATTTAAATAACACAATAAAAAAACATGAATTTACTAGAGCCAAAAAAGAAGAAGATAGAGTAAAACATATAAAAGCTTGTAATGCTCAAACAGGGCCAATATTTTTAACCTATAGAGATTCAGAAAAAATAAGTAATATAGTTTCAAAAATAGTTTTAGAAAAGCCTTTATATGATTTTATTTCTGATGATGGAGTTTTGCACAGAGTTTGGAAGATAGATGATAAATCTATTATAGATGAAATAATAAAAGAGTTTAAAGAAATTAATTCAATATATATAGCAGATGGGCATCATAGGTCAGAAGCAGCTGTAAAAGTATGTTTAGAAAGAAGAGAAAAGGGAGAATGCTTACCTGAGGATGAATGTAATTATTTCTTAGGAGTTTTATTTCCTAAAACAGAACTTACAATTATAGATTATAACAGAGTAGTTAAAGATTTAAATGGATTAAGTGAAGAGGAATTTTTATTGAAATTAGAAGAAAAATTTCAAATAACTAAATTAAATAAGGAAGATAATCCAAAACCTAAACATAAAGGTGAGTTTGGGATGTATATTAATGGAGATTGGTTCAAATTAGAGTATAAAGAGAAAAATGAAAGTTCACTAATAGAAAAAACAAAAAATGATTTAGTTAAAAATTTAGATGTTTCTATACTTCAAGATAATATTTTAGAGCCTATATTAGGAATAAAAGATGTAAGAAATGATGAGAGAATAGATTTTGTTGGAGGTATAAGAGGTCTTAAAGAATTGAAAAGAAGAGTATCAGAGGATATGAAAGTTGCTTTTGCTCTTTATCCAACAAGTCTAGAAGAGGTAATGAAAATTTCTGATAAAGGGTTAATAATGCCACCAAAATCAACATGGTTTGAGCCTAAGCTTAGAAGTGGAATATTCATTCATAAAATATAAAAAGGGATATTATCCAAAATATAATAAAACTTATTTTGGATAATATCCTTTTATATTAAGCCATTTTTAAAATCATTGATTTTAATATTGAAGTAGAGTTTTTAACTCCTATAGCTGTAAACTCAGCGAAGTCCATATGTGCTCCATTATTTGCATTATCAGATATTGATCTTATAACAAGGAATGGAATATTGTTTAAGTAACAAACGTGAGCTATACTTCCACCTTCCATTTCACAAGCAGAAGCTCCAAATTCTTCTTCTAACCATTTAACCTTTTCTACACTAGCAACAAATTGATCACCAGTAACTATTCTTCCAGTAAAGCTCTTTATTTCTTCATTTTCTTTACAAGCTTCTTCACAAAGGTCAACTAATTCTTGTGAGCATTTAAAATCAAAGGTATCTAATCTTGGTATTTGTCCTATAGGATCTCCAAAGGCAGATGTGTCCATATCATATTGAACTAATGAGTTAGCTATAACAACATCCCCAGGATATATTTCCATGCCTATACCACCAGCAACACCAACATTTATAACCTTATTAACTTTGTACTCACTTATTAATATTTGAGTACAAACGGCAGCATTAACCTTACCTATACCACATACAACGGCTACAACCTCTTGACCCCAAAGAGTACCTTGGTGGAAAGTCATATTAGCCTTAGTTTCTTTAGATTTTACTTCCATGTCTCTTAAAAGAATTTCTAATTCTTCGCTCATAGCGGCGATTATTCCTAAAGTCATTTTAAATTCCTCCTCAAATTAAATTCATAAAGTTATTATATATTAAAAAAAGATCATATCATAGAAATTTAGAAAGTAAATAGATTTAAAAACACACTTTAGCCTTTTATTATTAATTAGAATTTACTTAAATTAGGGCTTAATCCAAGAAATTTTATATAAATTTTCTAGATAGAAGTAAGTTTTTAAAAGAATTATATGTTAATATAAATGAAAAACTTTATTTATATTAAGTAGAATGTATATAATATTAATGAATTTGTGTGTTTATTAAGTATAAGAATAAACATTATAAGTTTGAGATATTTATTTTAGAACATATTATAAGGATTAACATAGGGGAAATTTTATTAACTTAAGAAGGAGAGAAAGTTTATGTTACAACATTCATTGTCAAGAACAGAATTACTAATAGGTAAAGATGCTTTAGATAAATTAGCAAAGAGCAAAGTTATGGTATTTGGAGTTGGTGGAGTAGGAAGCTTTACTGTAGAAGCTTTAGCTAGAGCAGGAGTAGGAAACTTAATTTTAGTTGATGATGATACTGTTTGTTTAACAAATTTAAACAGACAAATACATGCTACATATAAAACTATAAGTAAAAACAAAGTAGAGGTTATGAAGGAAAGAGTTCTTTCAGTAAATAGAAATTGTAATGTGGAAACTATACAAGTTTTTGTTACTCCAGATAACTTAGAAGAAATAATACCAGATGATGTAGATTATGTGGTAGATGCTATTGATACTGTTTCAGCTAAGATAGCTCTTGCTGTTTATTGTGAACAAAAAGGAATAAAACTTATGAGTTCAATGGGAACTGGAAACAAATTAAATCCAGCAGAGTTTAAAGTAGCTGATATATACAATACAAAGGTATGTCCGCTTGCTAAGGTTATGAGATATGAACTTAGAAAAAGAGGAGTTAAGAAGTTAAAGGTTGTTTATTCAGAAGAAATGCCTAGAAAACCAAAGGTTGAAGATGTAGTTACTTGCAAAACAGGATGTGTTTGTACTGGTGGAACTAAAAAATGTTCAGCTAAAAGACAAATACCAGGAAGTGTATCTTTCGTGCCTCCAGTAGCTGGTATGATAATAGCATCAGAAGTGGTTAAAGATTTAATAAAAGAATATATTTAATATAGATAATTTGGGGCTTTATCAAAATATGATAATAAAAATTATTTTGATATAAGCTCTTTTTCTATTTATAAAGCTTTTAATTTTAAAATATAAAGAAGTTTTTAATTATGTAGAGTAAGTATACATAATTAAGCACTATTCAATGTTTTTATGGTATAATTTTTATGTTTTTGTTTTTTATAAATAACTACTATAGATTATATATTTTTTATGGTTTAAAGTAGTATATTTTAATAATATAGATCTAATACAGTTTTATTTATTTTAAATAATAAGGAGAGTAATAATGAACAGTAAAAAGCAAAATTATGTTGCATTAGCTTTTCTATTTATAATGATGATTTTAGCAGCTATAGTTGAAAATACTAAGGGTATATTCATACCAGTATTTAAACAGGAATTTGGAGTTAACGATAATACTATAAGTAACTTACTTATTTCTACTTCAGCTGCTTATATGGTATTAACATTTATAGGTGGAATGCTTTGCGAAAAGTTTGGACAGAAAAAGGTATTTTTAGCTGGATTGATGGTGATATTTTTATCACTTATATTTTTATCTTTTACAAAAAACTATTTAATGTTATACACAGGAATGGTAATAAGTAGTGCTGGTATAGCTATGGTTGCAATATCATGTAACACAGTTCTTCCTATATTAGCATTAACGGCACAAAACGTAATAATGAATGTTATGCATGCTTGCTACGGGTTAGGCTCTTCAGTTGGCCAAGGATTATTTGGTTCATTAACTGCAAGAGGGGTTAACTGGAGAACTATGTATTTCTTTGTAGGTTTAGTTTACTTAGCAGTATTCATATGCTTTATATTCGTTAAAATACCTAGAACAGAAATAGTTAAAGAAAAAGATAAAATGACTATAATAGAAGCTTTATCAAATAAGGTAATAGTTGCCTATATGCTTGCCTTAGGATTATATGTATTTACAGAGCAGGGTATATCAAATTGGTTCGTAAATTATATGAAGTATGGTTATAATATAAATGAGCAAAAAGCAGGAATGTATTTATCACTATTTTTTGCTATATTCACCATAGGAAGATTATTTGGTGGATTTGTAGTAGAAAAAAGAGGATATTTCAATATATTATATAAAACATTAATAATAGGAGCTGCACTTTGTATCTTAGGTTTACTTTTAGGTAGAAACGGTATGGTGATAATATCTGTATCAGGATTATTCTTCTCAATAACATTCCCAACTACAGTTTTAACTATTAGTAAGGTTTTTGATAAGAATGTTGCATATATTACAGGTATTGTAATAACATCAGCTAGTTTAGTTGGTATGATTCTTAACAAGGCTATTGGATTGTTAAATGAAAGTGTTGGACCAGATAAGGCATTTTATATTATACCTGCAAGTGCAATTTTATCTGCCGTTTTAATGTTCTACTTATACTTAAATACTAAGAAGAGGCTAGTAAAGTAAAAAATATAAATTGGAGAGTAGAGTATGTCTTTTGATAAGAATGTATTTATAGAAGCAATAAGAGGAAATGATAGGGAATACGTTGTAAAAGATAAAGTTGGCATAATACTAGGTAGATTTTTCTTGAAGGATTTAGATAGTAAAAATAAAAAAGTTGATGTTAAGTTTAAATTTTACAAAGAAGATAACTATAAACTTATGAAAGAGACTTTAAGAAAGATTTTAAAGGTTTTATTTGCTGAAAAAGACATATATAAAATTAATCTTTTTGTTTCAGATATAAAAAACTTTAATGCTTATTTAGATTTAGGTTTTATGCTTGAGGGTATATTATCAGATAATGTATGTAACAATGGTATTCAGAAAGATGAATATATTATGGGGATAAATATAAATGACTTTAATGATAAGGTTAAATTAGTTCAGTTTCAATTAAATACTGAAAGATTAACACTTAGAAATTTAACTCCAGAGAATACAGAAGAAATGCTTGATTATTATATAAGAAATGAAGAGCATTTAAGACAGTATGAACCTACTAGAGATAGCGGTTTTTATACTTATGAAGGACAAAAAGAAATTTTAACAGAAAGTTTTAGACAGTTTATAGATGGAACTTCAATTGATTTAGGTATATTTAAAGATGAAAAACTAATAGGAAAAATAAAATTATCTAATATAGTCTATGGAATATTAAGAAATGCCTTTGTTGGATACTCCATAGATAAGGAGCATCAAGGAATGGGCTATATGAAAGAAGCACTTAATACAGTATGTAGTTACGCTTTTGAAGAAATGGGTTTACATAGACTAGAGGCTTCAACCTTAATGGAGAATTCTAGATCTCAAGGAGTATTAAAGGCTTGTGGATTTAATGAATTAGGTATTAGTGAAAAATATTTATACATTAATGGTGAATGGAGAGATCATAAAATATTTTATAAGGTGAACGATGACTTATAAGGCTTAAGGAGGAACAATATTGTCTCTAAATACGAAAAATAATCTTTACAGAGAGATACTAGATAGGATAGATAGAGGAGGAAATTGGGAAATGATAGTTGTAGATGGAGTTGTTGGAGTAGGTAAGAGTACTTTAATGAACATCTTAGCAGAGAGAGGGTTAATAGCTTATGAGGAACCTGTGGTGGACAATCCTATATTAGAAAAATTCTATTATGATAGGAATAGATATTCTTTTCCACTTCAAGTATTCTTTTTAAATAAAAGATTCAAGCATATAAAAGAAGCTGGACTTGTAGAGAATTCAGTTATGGATAGAAGTATATACGGAGATGTTATATTTGCTAAGATGCTATGTGAAAAGGGCGAAATGACAGTTGAAGAGTTTGAATTATATAAGGAGCTTTTAGAAAATATGCTAGAGCATGTTAAAGCACCAAAATTAATGGTATATCTAGAAATATCAGTAGATGAAGCTATGAAAAGAATTCAAAAAAGAGGTAGAGATTATGAGCAAGTAGTTGAAAGAGAATATTGGGAAAAGCTTAATAATGAGTATAGAGAGTATTTTGAAAACTATAATGTCTCTCCTATATTAAGAATAAATGTTGATGAGTTAGATTTTGAAAATGTACCAGAAGATAGAGAATATGTTTTAAATCTTATAGATGAGAAATTAAGCGAATTAGAAAATAATAAATAAGTTTATTTAAAAGAAGAGGATATTTAGTTATTCTCTTCTTTTTATATTATTAAAGTATTTTTTTTTATTTAAGTTGAGTAATTATATGAATATTTTAAAGAAAAAAGGGTGATTATGATAAATGATTTATTATTAATTTAGGGTTTTACAAGGGTTAAACATACAAAACTATCCATAAATGAATAGTAATTGAATATAATATCTATAAACTTTTCCTAGTGTGTCAATATATGATATACAGAGAAAATAAAAGGATTTAAAAGATTAGTTTGGATGTTTTTCAAAAACTAAAGTAAAATTTAAATTAAATTAAAGAAATGGTGTTAAGATAATACCTGTCACTAAGGACGGGCAACAAAAAAAGACAATAAGTTGAAAGAAAACAACTTAAAAAGTTTTTTAAAAAAAGTGTTGACAAAGTTCGAAGGTGATGATAAAATAAAGAAGTCGCTTGAGGGCGACAAAGAAATGGTCTTTGAAAATTAAACAGAAGATATTAACATAAACCAGCAATTCTTTTATAAGTAATATGAGTATAGATTAAACTTTTAAATTGAGAGTTTGATCCTGGCTCAGGATGAACGCTGGCGGCGTGCTTAACACATGCAAGTCGAGCGATGAAGTTTCCTTCGGGAAACGGATTAGCGGCGGACGGGTGAGTAACACGTGGGTAACCTGCCTCATAGAGTGGAATAGCCTTCCGAAAGGAAGATTAATACCGCATAATGTTGGAAGATGGCATCATCATTCAACCAAAGGAGCAATCCGCTATGAGATGGACTCGCGGCGCATTAGCTAGTTGGTGGGGTAACGGCCTACCAAGGCGACGATGCGTAGCCGACCTGAGAGGGTGATCGGCCACATTGGGACTGAGACACGGCCCAGACTCCTACGGGAGGCAGCAGTGGGGAATATTGCACAATGGGGGAAACCCTGATGCAGCAACGCCGCGTGAGTGATGAAGGTTTTCGGATCGTAAAGCTCTGTCTTTGGGGAAGATAATGACGGTACCCAAGGAGGAAGCCACGGCTAACTACGTGCCAGCAGCCGCGGTAATACGTAGGTGGCGAGCGTTATCCGGATTTACTGGGCGTAAAGGGAGCGTAGGCGGATGATTAAGTGGGATGTGAAATACCCGGGCTCAACTTGGGTGCTGCATTCCAAACTGGTTATCTAGAGTGCAGGAGAGGAGAGTGGAATTCCTAGTGTAGCGGTGAAATGCGTAGAGATTAGGAAGAACACCAGTGGCGAAGGCGACTCTCTGGACTGTAACTGACGCTGAGGCTCGAAAGCGTGGGGAGCAAACAGGATTAGATACCCTGGTAGTCCACGCCGTAAACGATGAATACTAGGTGTGGGGGTTTCAACACCTCCGTGCCGCCGCTAACGCATTAAGTATTCCGCCTGGGGAGTACGGTCGCAAGATTAAAACTCAAAGGAATTGACGGGGACCCGCACAAGTAGCGGAGCATGTGGTTTAATTCGAAGCAACGCGAAGAACCTTACCTACACTTGACATCCCTTGCATTACTCTTAATCGAGGAAATCCTTCGGGGACAAGGTGACAGGTGGTGCATGGTTGTCGTCAGCTCGTGTCGTGAGATGTTGGGTTAAGTCCCGCAACGAGCGCAACCCTTGTCGTTAGTTACTACCATTAAGTTGAGGACTCTAGCGAGACTGCCTGGGTTAACCAGGAGGAAGGTGGGGATGACGTCAAATCATCATGCCCCTTATGTGTAGGGCTACACACGTGCTACAATGGCTGGTACAGAGAGATGCAATACCGTGAGGTGGAGCCAAACTTTAAAACCAGTCTCAGTTCGGATTGTAGGCTGAAACTCGCCTACATGAAGCTGGAGTTACTAGTAATCGCGAATCAGAATGTCGCGGTGAATACGTTCCCGGGTCTTGTACACACCGCCCGTCACACCATGAGAGTTGGCAATACCCGAAGTCCGTGAGCTAACCGCAAGGAGGCAGCGGCCGAAGGTAGGGTCAGCGATTGGGGTGAAGTCGTAACAAGGTAGCCGTAGGAGAACCTGCGGCTGGATCACCTCCTTTCTAAGGAATACATCTTAGGACAACTAAGATGACAATGAATTCTGGATAATATCTCTGTTTAATTTTGAGAGACTATCTCTCAAAATTGTTCTTTGAAAATTGCACATAATTTAATTTATAGAAACAACAAGCCAAATTGGCAAAACCAATTTCTATTCTTTGTAAAATGAGAACTATAACTAATATAGGTCAAGCTACAAAGGGCGCATGGTGAATGCCTTGGCATCAGGAGCCGATGAAGGACGTGATAAGCTGCGATAAGCTTCGGGTAGGCGCACATAGCCTGAGATCCGAAGATCTCCGAATGAGGAAACTCACATGGGAAACCCCATGTATCATTAAGTGAATACATAGCTTAATGAAGGTAACCCAGGGAACTGAAACATCTAAGTACCTGGAGGAAGAGAAAGAAAAATCGATTTTCTTAGTAGCGGCGAGCGAAAGGGAAAGAGCCCAAACCGGAAACTTGTTTCCGGGGTTGTGGACATAGCATGAAAGTGGAGGCTATTGTAACTGAAGAGAACTGGAAAGTTCCACCGTAGAAGGTAATAGTCCTGTAAGTGAAACGAGAAGACCACGAGTTATGATCCAGAGTACCACGAGACACGTGAAACCTTGTGGGAAGCAGGGAGGACCACCTCCCAAGGCTAAATACTACCTGATGACCGATAGTGAAGCAGTACCGTGAGGGAAAGGTGAAAAGAACCCCGGGAGGGGAGTGAAATAGAACCTGAAACCGTGTGCCTACAACCGCTCAGAGCCCCTTATGAGGGTGATGAGGTGCTTTTTGTAGAACGAGCCAACGAGTTACGGTATGTAGCAAGGTTAAGTACTTAAGGTACGGAGCCGAAGGGAAACCGAGTCTGAATAGGGCGACTAGTTGCATGCCGTAGACCCGAAACCGGGTGACCTATCCATGGCCAGGTTGAAGCGAGGGTAAAACCTCGTGGAGGACCGAACCACGTTGCTGTTGAAAAAGCATGGGATGAGCTGTGGATAGCGGAGAAATTCCAATCGAACCCGGAGATAGCTGGTTCTCTCCGAAATAGCTTTAGGGCTAGCGTCGAGTATGAGTAGTGGAGGTAGAGCACTGAATGGGCTAGGGGGCATAGCGCTTACCGAACCTTATCAAACTCCGAATGCCACATACTTTGAGCTCGGCAGTCAGACTACGAATGATAAGATCCGTGGTCAAAAGGGAAACAGCCCAGATCGTCAGCTAAGGTCCCAAAGTGTAAGTTAAGTGGGAAAGGATGTGAGATTTCTAAGACAACTAGGATGTTGGCTTAGAAGCAGCCATTCATTAAAAGAGTGCGTAATAGCTCACTAGTCGAGAGATCTTGCGCCGAAAATGTAACGGGGCTAAACTTACCACCGAAGCTACGGGCTTGAACTTAGTTCAAGCGGTAGGAGAGCGTCGTAACCGGGCTGAAGTCGTACCGTAAGGAGCGGTGGACTGGTTACGAGTGAGAATGTTGGCATCAGTAGCGAGATGTGGGTGAGAATCCCACAGGCCGAAAACCTAAGGTTTCCTCAGGAAGGTTCGTCCGCTGAGGGTTAGTCGGGACCTAAGCCGAGGCCGAAAGGCGTAGGTGATGGACAACTGGTTGATATTCCAGTACCACTACCATCGTTATTATCGATGGCGTGACGCAGGAGGATAGTGTGTGCTAGCTATTGGATGCTAGTCTAAGCGTTTAGGCAGTGAGAGTAGGCAAATCCGCTCTCATAATGCTGAGGCGTGATGGGGAAGGTTCTACGGAACCGAAGTACATGATTCCACGCTGCCAAGAAAAGCGTCTAGAGAGAGAAGTAGTGCCCGTACCGCAAACCGACACAGGTAGGTGAGGAGAGAATCCTAAGGCCGGCGGAAGAATTACAGTTAAGGAACTCGGCAAATTGACCCCGTAAGTTCGCGAGAAGGGGTGCCTACGAGAGTAGGCCGCAGAGAATAGGCCCAAGCAACTGTTTAGCAAAAACACAGGTCTCTGCTAAAGCGTAAGCTGATGTATAGGGGCTGACGCCTGCCCGGTGCTGGAAGGTTAAGGGGAACACTTAGCGCAAGCGAAGGTGTGAACTTAAGCCCCAGTAAACGGCGGCCGTAACTATAACGGTCCTAAGGTAGCGAAATTCCTTGTCAGGTAAGTTCTGACCCGCACGAATGGCGTAATGACTTGGGCACTGTCTCAACTGTAAATCCGGCGAAGTTGTAGTGCGAGTGAAGATGCTCGCTACCCGCGATTGGACGGAAAGACCCCGTAGAGCTTTACTGTAGCTTAGCATTGAGTTTTGGTATTGTCTGTACAGGATAGGTGGGAGACTAGGAAACCAGGGCGTCAGCCTTGGTGGAGTCAACCTTGGGATACCACCCTGACAGTACTGAAATTCTAACTGGCGGCCATGAATCTGGTCACAGGACATTGTTAGGTGGGCAGTTTGACTGGGGCGGTCGCCTCCTAAAAAGTAACGGAGGCGCCCAAAGGTTCCCTCAGAACGGTCGGAAATCGTTCGAAGAGTGCAAAGGCAGAAGGGAGCCTGACTGCGACACCCACAAGTGGAGCAGGGACGAAAGTCGGGCTTAGTGATCCGGTGGTACCTCGTGGGAGGGCCATCGCTCAACGGATAAAAGCTACCTCGGGGATAACAGGCTGATCTCCCCCAAGAGTCCACATCGACGGGGAGGTTTGGCACCTCGATGTCGGCTCGTCGCATCCTGGGGCTGAAGTAGGTCCCAAGGGTTGGGCTGTTCGCCCATTAAAGCGGCACGCGAGCTGGGTTCAGAACGTCGTGAGACAGTTCGGTCCCTATCCGTCGCGGGCGTAGGAAATTTGAGAGGAGCTGTCCTTAGTACGAGAGGACCGGGATGGACTGACCTCTGGTGTACCAGTTGTTCCGCCAGGAGCACAGCTGGGTAGCTAAGTCGGGAATGGATAAACGCTGAAAGCATCTAAGCGTGAAGCCAACCTCAAGATGAGATTTCCCATAGCGTAAGCTAGTAAGATCCCTTGAAGAACACAAGGTTGATAGGTCGGGGGTGTAAGCATGGTAACATGTTCAGCTGACCGATACTAATAGATCGAGGGCTTGACCAAATATAGTAAATTAAATATGTGCAATTTTGAAAGAACAAAGTTTTTTCAAACATCTGGTGATGATGTTCTTTAGGGTAACACCCGTTCCCATTCCGAACACGACGGTTAAGCCTTTAGAAGCCGATGGTACTGCACGGGAGACTGTGTGGGAGAGTAGGTGGTCGCCAGGTCTTATGATTTGCTAGCTCAGTCGGTAGAGCACGTGACTTTTAATCACGGTGTCCAGGGTTCGATTCCCTGGCAGATCACCAAAAACCTCTCTAATAAGAGAGGTTTTTTTTGTATATAAAAATATATTATATAAATTAGTGGTAAAATAATTTATACTTAAGTTAGTTAAGAATGTAAAAAAGAGTTTTAATTATATTTTTATAGTATTTGGGAGGAGAGTAATGAAAGGAATAAAGAAAATATTATCATTAGGTTTGCTTTTAGTATTTTCATTTTCAATGGTATCTTGTGGTGGATCAAAAGAAAATACTTTAGAGGGTACAGTAGTAGTAACAAGTAAATATCCTGATGAAGTTAATAGTTATATAGCTGAAGAATTTAAAAAAGAAACTGGAATATCAGTTAAATATGAAGTGAAAGATGAAATAAAAGAAGATGATTTTAAAAATACAAATACTGATATTATCTTAGGTGGAGATAATGAATTATATAAAAAAATGGCTTCAGATAATATTCTTAAAGGATATAAAACAAGTTGGTATAGTGATGTAGATGATAATTATAGAGATAAAGATGGATATTGGTATTCAATATTTAGAAACCCTATGGTAGTTGCTTATAATAAAGCTAACTTAGCAGCAAATCTTGTACCAAAGAGTTTAGCTGATTTAAAAAATGGGAATTTAGCTAATAAATTATTAATGGTAAATTCTAATAATGATTATACAAAGTATTTTATATCTGCTACAGCTTCTTATTTAAGTAAAGAAGCAAATAATGATGATAATATAGGAAGTACTTTCTTACAAGGTGTAAAGTTAAATGTGGCTACATTTTTTAATAATTACGAAGAATTATTTACAGCTTTAGACAATAAAGAAACTCCAATAGGAATTTTACCTTTAGATGTTTTAAATAAAAAAATCAAAGATAATGCCAATATAACAAGAATTGATTTTGAAGAGGGTGTACCCGTTATAACTGAATGTGCAGGTATATTAAAATCAGCTCCTAATCCAAATGCTTCAGAACTATTTATGGAGTTTGTAGCTGGGCCAAAGATTCAATTAGAACTAGCTCAGAAATTTAATATAATGCCTACATTACCTGTAGCAATAAAATATTCTCCTGACTGGATTAAGAATTTTAAAACCTTAGATATAGAAAATAATGTTGTTCTTGAGAATGAAGATAAATGGGTTCAATTCTTTAATGGTGTTGTTAAACCAGAAGTACCTGCCAAGACAACTAACAATCCTGTTATTAAAGGTAAGAAGAAATCTTAATACATATTAAAAAAGAGATATTATGTTTAAAACATAATATCTCTTTTATATTTAAAGTGTGAATTGTAAATAGCTTATTCGTATTTAAATTTAATGATAACTTCTTTGATTTCTCCTTTAGAGTTAGTTCTAACCTTAAAATCTTTGATATCTTTAAATTCATTGTTAATTTGGAAGTTAAGTTCATTTATAGTAGCTTTGGCTTTTTTAGCTAAATCACTATCTTCGATAACTTCAAATCTTTGCTTTTTAGTTGTAATTTCCTTGTTTCTATCATCAACTACAACATAGTATTTATCGCCTTCTTCAATTACAACATACTCTTTACCAAAAGTTAGGCTTGAGCATAATGAATTATCTATACATCTTACTAGCATAGCTACTCTCCTCTCAATTAATATATTAAATTCTCTACACCTTTAATATATCACAATAAGAGGCTTTGTCCATTATAAATGGATAATTAGATTAAATTTGTGATATCTTACAAATATACTATTTCTTAAGTTTTAATATATTTACTAGTAAATCATTTTTAGCAAAAATAAAGAATCTTTTTACTGAAGCAAGATCATCTTTTAAGGTACTAGTGCTATCATCTTTCCAGTAATCATTGAAGTATATACATAGGATGAAAAATAAAATAGCTAAATTTATATATATATCTTTAAAATCAGCTATAAATAAATTGCTTATACCTATGAAGTCTAAGCTTCCACCATAAAACACTTTATCTATTAAAGAGCATAAAGCACCAGCCATTATAAACACTATACACATATCTGCATTAAAATCTTTATGGCCATTATGGACATAATATCTATAACATTCAAAGAATATTATTAATGCTATTAAATTTAATATTATAAGGAATCCAAAGTCTAATCCAGTTCCAAAACGAACATTTAGCCAAGAGCCATCTGTATTTATAATTGGTTGGAAGGTTAAAAAATTACCTATAATATTAAAATGATCATTGAAAAACCATTTATGTATAATAAATTTTATTCCTTGATCTAAAATCATTAGAATCATGAATATCCATAGCAATGTTTTTTTGCTAAATCCATCTTTATATTTATTTACTAAAACATATACGAGATATCCTACTAATGCAAAAGGAATTATTAAAAACAACATCATAAGAGTTTCAGAATTCTTTTCAATTCTTCCAGTTAAAAACTCAAATAAGAAATAAATCAACCACATTATAGGCAGTATCCCTATAGTTACCCATTTCTTTTTATTCATTATTACCTCCCTATAAGATATACCATTAGAATATTTAATTAAAATAACAATAACTTTTATAAATATTAAAGAGATATCTATAACTTTAGTCTATAATAGTGTCATTAATTAAACTAAATCAATTTTAACATAGTTAATTATTACAATTAAAGAGGATATATAGAATTTTAAAAGAATATATAAATTATCACACATAATAAATAACGAGGTGTTTTATGACAGATATTATAAGAGAGTACTATAATAAAAATAGTAAGAATGAATGGCTTAGATTAAATGATCCATATAATAGATTAGAATTATTTAGTACTATGTACATGATAAAAGAGTATTTTCCTCAGGAAGGAAAAATATTAGATATAGGCTCAGGACCAGGAAGATATTCAATAGAGCTATTAAAAAGAGGATATGAAGTTAGTTTAATGGATTTGTCAGAAAAATCTATAGATATGGCAAAAAATAATATAGAAAGTATGGGATTAAAAGCAAAGGATTATATTTGTGGAGATGCTTTATATTTAGACTTTATAAAAGATAATACCTTTGATGGAATACTTCTTATGGGTCCTATGTATCATGTTAAGTCAAGAGAAGATAGAATTAGAATATTAGAAAATTGTATGAGAATATTAAAACCAGGTGGGATTATATTAATAGCTTATATAAATTCTTTAGGGGTATTAAAGGTAGGTCTTTCAGACTTCCCACAAGAGTATAAAGATATAAATAAGATATATGACTTATTTGATGAAAAAGGATTTAGTCAGGAAGAATCTTTTACTGAAACATATTTTACTGTTCCAGAAAAGGCTATTTCTGAGGTTAATGAGGTAGGTTTTAATATATTAAGTAGAGCAGGGGCTGAAAGCTTTTTAAGTGGACAAGCTTTTTATATGACTAAATATTATTTAGAAGACAAGGAAATATACTTTAATTTATTAAAGGTTGCAACTGAAAAATGTGAAGATGAAAGATTTAGAGACTCAACAGAACATCTTATAATAGTTGCTAAAAAATAATAGTATTTTAAAGGTTAAATAGTTTATTTATATAAATAGTAACTATGAGAATTAATTTGAATCTATGGTTTAAAAGCTCTAGTAGCTATAAAATATAAAAACTAAAAGGGAAAAGAGAGTAAATTACATTAAAAAAACAACAATAATAATATAGTTGTTTTTAGAGGAAAAGAGAGGAGTAATTTTTATGTTAACAATTTTTGCAGTTTCAGATTCCATAGGAGAAACAGCACAGCAGGTGGCTATGGCTGCTGCTAGTCAATTTAAGGATAATGCTGAAGTTAAAAGAATTCCTTATGTTAAAAGCTTAGAAGATGTAGAGGATTTAATGAAAACCATTGAGGATTGTGAAGCATGTATGATTGTATCTACCATAATAACTGTTAATGTTAGAGAGTATCTAACACAAAAATGTATTGAGAAAAATATAAATATAATAAATGTATTAGGTCCAATAATAAATGTAGCTTCAACAATATTAAATAAATATCCAGATTATAATCCAGGTGCTATGTGGAATACTGATGAAACTTATTATAAGAGGATAGAAGCTATGGAATTTGCTATGCAGTATGATGATAGCAAAGACTATAGAGGATTAAAAAATGCTGATGTAGTTCTTGTTGGATTATCTAGAACATCTAAAACTCCACTATGTATGTATCTTGCTAACAAGGGAATAAAGGCAATAAATATTCCACTAGTTCCAGAGGTAGGTGTACCAGAAGAATTATATGAAATTGATAAAAAGAAAATATTTGGACTTACAATAAATCCACTTCAACTTATAGAAATAAGAAAAAGAAGATTAGATAAGTTTCATAGAATATCAGCAGATATAGAGTATGCTTCTGATTCAAGAATATTAGAGGAGTTTGAATTTGCAGATAAGATACTTAGAAAAATAGGATGCAGAACCATAGATGTAACTCAAAGAGCTATAGAAGATACTGCTTTAATAATAATGGAAAAGTTAGGTATGAAATAATTTTTTATAAACATAATTATTTTAAAACACAAAATTTAATATGGATAAATATAAAGCTACTAGTATTTTTTACTTAGTAGCTTATATTTTTATTATTTTAAATAAGTGATTAAATTAATGTTACATAAATAAAAAATAGTATTTTTAAATTTATTAGTATATTAGTTTGCATTATGTTTTGGAATTATTTTGAATATATTATATTAGAATGTAAATAAGAACTAAATATACTAATCCAGGTGTATCAATATAAGAATTAATAAGAAAATAGATGAAAATAAAAGAATTATAATTATAATTTAGAATTTTTAATGTTAATAAATAGTGAATAGAATTAATATCATGGTAAGATAAATCTCGTCGCTGAGAGACACACAAACAACTTAACAAAATAAATTAAAAGTTTTGAAAAAAAGTTGTTGACAAAGTTTCGAAGTGATGATAAACTAAGGAAGTCGCTTGAGAGCGACAACGAAATGGTCTTTGAAAATTAAACAGAAGATATTAACATAAACCAGCAATTCTTTTATAAGTAATATGAGTATAGATTAAACTTTTAAATTGAGAGTTTGATCCTGGCTCAGGATGAACGCTGGCGGCGTGCTTAACACATGCAAGTCGAGCGATGAAGTTTCCTTCGGGAAACGGATTAGCGGCGGACGGGTGAGTAACACGTGGGTAACCTGCCTCATAGAGTGGAATAGCCTTCCGAAAGGAAGATTAATACCGCATAATGTTGAAAGATGGCATCATCATTCAACCAAAGGAGCAATCCGCTATGAGATGGACCCGCGGCGCATTAGCTAGTTGGTGGGGTAACGGCCTACCAAGGCGACGATGCGTAGCCGACCTGAGAGGGTGATCGGCCACATTGGGACTGAGACACGGCCCAGACTCCTACGGGAGGCAGCAGTGGGGAATATTGCACAATGGGGGAAACCCTGATGCAGCAACGCCGCGTGAGTGATGAAGGTTTTCGGATCGTAAAGCTCTGTCTTTGGGGAAGATAATGACGGTACCCAAGGAGGAAGCCACGGCTAACTACGTGCCAGCAGCCGCGGTAATACGTAGGTGGCGAGCGTTATCCGGATTTACTGGGCGTAAAGGGAGCGTAGGCGGATGATTAAGTGGGATGTGAAATACCCGGGCTCAACTTGGGTGCTGCATTCCAAACTGGTTATCTAGAGTGCAGGAGAGGAGAGTGGAATTCCTAGTGTAGCGGTGAAATGCGTAGAGATTAGGAAGAACACCAGTGGCGAAGGCGACTCTCTGGACTGTAACTGACGCTGAGGCTCGAAAGCGTGGGGAGCAAACAGGATTAGATACCCTGGTAGTCCACGCCGTAAACGATGAATACTAGGTGTGGGGGTTTCAACACCTCCGTGCCGCCGCTAACGCATTAAGTATTCCGCCTGGGGAGTACGGTCGCAAGATTAAAACTCAAAGGAATTGACGGGGACCCGCACAAGTAGCGGAGCATGTGGTTTAATTCGAAGCAACGCGAAGAACCTTACCTACACTTGACATCCCTTGCATTACTCTTAATCGAGGAAATCCCTTCGGGGACAAGGTGACAGGTGGTGCATGGTTGTCGTCAGCTCGTGTCGTGAGATGTTGGGTTAAGTCCCGCAACGAGCGCAACCCTTGTCGTTAGTTACTACCATTAAGTTGAGGACTCTAGCGAGACTGCCTGGGTTAACCAGGAGGAAGGTGGGGATGACGTCAAATCATCATGCCCCTTATGTGTAGGGCTACACACGTGCTACAATGGCTGGTACAGAGAGATGCAATACCGCGAGGTGGAGCCAAACTTAAAAACCAGTCTCAGTTCGGATTGTAGGCTGAAACTCGCCTACATGAAGCTGGAGTTACTAGTAATCGCGAATCAGAATGTCGCGGTGAATACGTTCCCGGGTCTTGTACACACCGCCCGTCACACCATGAGAGTTGGCAATACCCGAAGTCCGTGAGCTAACCGCAAGGAGGCAGCGGCCGAAGGTAGGGTCAGCGATTGGGGTGAAGTCGTAACAAGGTAGCCGTAGGAGAACCTGCGGCTGGATCACCTCCTTTCTAAGGAATACATCTTAGGACAACTAAGATGATAATGAATTCTGGATAATATCTCTGTTTAATTTTGAGAGACTATCTCTCAAAATTGTTCTTTGAAAATTGCACATAATTTAATTTATAGAAACAACAAGCCAAATTGGCAAAACCAATTTCTATTCTTTGTAAAATGAGAACTATAACTAATATAGGTCAAGCTACAAAGGGCGCATGGTGAATGCCTTGGCATCAGGAGCCGATGAAGGACGTGATAAGCTGCGATAAGCTTCGGGTAGGCGCACATAGCCTGAGATCCGAAGATCTCCGAATGAGGAAACTCACATGGGAAACCCCATGTATCATTAAGTGAATACATAGCTTAATGAAGGTAACCCAGGGAACTGAAACATCTAAGTACCTGGAGGAAGAGAAAGAAAAATCGATTTTCTTAGTAGCGGCGAGCGAAAGGGAAAGAGCCCAAACCGGAAACTTGTTTCCGGGGTTGTGGACATAACATAAAAGTGGAGGCTATTGTAACTGAAGAGAACTGGAAAGTTCCACCGTAGAAGGTAATAGTCCTGTAAGTGAAACGAGAAGACCACGAGTTATGATCCAGAGTACCACGAGACACGTGAAACCTTGTGGGAAGCAGGGAGGACCACCTCCCAAGGCTAAATACTACCTGATGACCGATAGTGAAGCAGTACCGTGAGGGAAAGGTGAAAAGAACCCCGGGAGGGGAGTGAAATAGAACCTGAAACCGTGTGCCTACAACCGCTCAGAGCCCCTTATGAGGGTGATGAGGTGCTTTTTGTAGAACGAGCCAACGAGTTACGGTATGTAGCAAGGTTAAGTACTTAAGGTACGGAGCCGAAGGGAAACCGAGTCTGAATAGGGCGACTAGTTGCATGCCGTAGACCCGAAACCGGGTGACCTATCCATGGCCAGGTTGAAGCGAGGGTAAAACCTCGTGGAGGACCGAACCACGTTGCTGTTGAAAAAGCATGGGATGAGCTGTGGATAGCGGAGAAATTCCAATCGAACCCGGAGATAGCTGGTTCTCTCCGAAATAGCTTTAGGGCTAGCGTCGAGTATGAGTAGTGGAGGTAGAGCACTGAATGGGCTAGGGGGCATAGCGCTTACCGAACCTTATCAAACTCCGAATGCCACATACTTTGAGCTCGGCAGTCAGACTACGAATGATAAGATCCGTGGTCAAAAGGGAAACAGCCCAGATCGTCAGCTAAGGTCCCAAAGTGTAAGTTAAGTGGGAAAGGATGTGAGATTTCTAAGACAACTAGGATGTTGGCTTAGAAGCAGCCATTCATTAAAAGAGTGCGTAATAGCTCACTAGTCGAGAGATCTTGCGCCGAAAATGTAACGGGGCTAAACTTACCACCGAAGCTACGGGCTTGAACTTATGTTCAAGCGGTAGGAGAGCGTCGTAACCGGGCTGAAGTCGTACCGTAAGGAGCGGTGGACTGGTTACGAGTGAGAATGTTGGCATCAGTAGCGAGATGTGGGTGAGAATCCCACAGGCCGAAAACCTAAGGTTTCC
The DNA here is from genome assembly GCF_016027375.1 of Clostridium perfringens. Lineage (NCBI taxonomy): Bacteria > Bacillati > Bacillota > Clostridia > Eubacteriales > Clostridiaceae > Clostridium > Clostridium perfringens. The sequence goes on along the minus strand of NZ_CP065681.1, from coordinate 235,827 downwards.
TCAGGAAGGTTCGTCCGCTGAGGGTTAGTCGGGACCTAAGCCGAGGCCGAAAGGCGTAGGTGATGGACAACTGGTTGATATTCCAGTACCACTACCATCGTTATTATCGATGGCGTGACGCAGGAGGATAGTGTGTGCTAGCTATTGGATGCTAGTCTAAGCGTTTAGGTAGTGAGAGTAGGCAAATCCGCTCTCATAATGCTGAGGCGTGATGGGGAAGGTTCCACGGAACCGAAGTACATGATTCCACGCTGCCAAGAAAAGCGTCTAGAGAGAGAAGTAGTGCCCGTACCGCAAACCGACACAGGTAGGTGAGGAGAGAATCCTAAGGCCGGCGGAAGAATTACAGTTAAGGAACTCGGCAAATTGACCCCGTAAGTTCGCGAGAAGGGGTGCCTACGAGAGTAGGCCGCAGAGAATAGGCCCAAGCAACTGTTTAGCAAAAACACAGGTCTCTGCTAAAGCGTAAGCTGATGTATAGGGGCTGACGCCTGCCCGGTGCTGGAAGGTTAAGGGGAACACTTAGCGCAAGCGAAGGTGTGAACTTAAGCCCCAGTAAACGGCGGCCGTAACTATAACGGTCCTAAGGTAGCGAAATTCCTTGTCAGGTAAGTTCTGACCCGCACGAATGGCGTAATGACTTGGGCACTGTCTCAACTGTAAATCCGGCGAAGTTGTAGTGCGAGTGAAGATGCTCGCTACCCGCGATTGGACGGAAAGACCCCGTAGAGCTTTACTGTAGCTTAGCATTGAGTTTTGGTATTGTCTGTACAGGATAGGTGGGAGACTAGGAAACCAGGGCGTCAGCCTTGGTGGAGTCAACCTTGGGATACCACCCTGACAGTACTGAAATTCTAACTGGCGGCCATGAATCTGGTCACAGGACATTGTTAGGTGGGCAGTTTGACTGGGGCGGTCGCCTCCTAAAAAGTAACGGAGGCGCCCAAAGGTTCCCTCAGAACGGTCGGAAATCGTTCGAAGAGTGCAAAGGCAGAAGGGAGCCTGACTGCGACACCCACAAGTGGAGCAGGGACGAAAGTCGGGCTTAGTGATCCGGTGGTACCTCGTGGGAGGGCCATCGCTCAACGGATAAAAGCTACCTCGGGGATAACAGGCTGATCTCCCCCAAGAGTCCACATCGACGGGGAGGTTTGGCACCTCGATGTCGGCTCGTCGCATCCTGGGGCTGAAGTAGGTCCCAAGGGTTGGGCTGTTCGCCCATTAAAGCGGCACGCGAGCTGGGTTCAGAACGTCGTGAGACAGTTCGGTCCCTATCCGTCGCGGGCGTAGGAAATTTGAGAGGAGCTGTCCTTAGTACGAGAGGACCGGGATGGACTGACCTCTGGTGTACCAGTTGTTCCGCCAGGAGCACAGCTGGGTAGCTAAGTCGGGAATGGATAAACGCTGAAAGCATCTAAGCGTGAAGCCAACCTCAAGATGAGATTTCCCATAGCGTAAGCTAGTAAGATCCCTTGAAGAACACAAGGTTGATAGGTCGGGGGTGTAAGCATGGTAACATGTTCAGCTGACCGATACTAATAGATCGAGGGCTTGACCAAATATAGTAAATTAAATATGTGCAATTTTGAAAGAACAAAAACTTTCAAAAATATGTTGACAAATTATTAGAGATTTGATAACATATACATGTCATCTGGTGATGATGCTCTTTAGGGTAACACCCGTTTTCCATTCCGAACACGAAGGTTAAGCCTATTGAGGCCGATGGTACTGCACGGGAGACTGTGTGGGAGAGTAGGTGGTTGCCAGGTAATATGGATCTTTAGCTCAGTTGGTTAGAGCAACCGGCTCATAACCGGTAGGTCCGGGGTTCGAGTCCCTGAAGGTCCACCATTTTTGGGGGTATAGCTCAGTTGGGAGAGCACCTGCCTTGCACGCAGGGGGTCAGGAGTTCGAATCTCCTTACCTCCACCATTAAAGCTATGAACAAAGTTCATAGCTTTTTTATTTTGTAAATAAGAGTATATTTCTATCTAAGATATTGATAATAGTATATTTAGGATCAATACAATTACTATTTATAATTAAATTTCATAGTGCTTATTTAGCAAAACCTTAAGATATTGTTGTAATTTTAGAGTCATTTTTAAAAGATGACTCTAATTTTTCATATTCATTATAATATTATAGAGGTTAAAAAGATCATAATATATGGAAAAAATAAAAAGCTTAATACAATTAAGCATATATTTGAACAATAATTAAGTAAATATATGTAAACTGAGTTTAAAGTATTTTTACAAAAAATAATGCATAAATACTTATATTTTATAGAAAATAATCATGTTTTTATTTATAATTATTTATGAAAGTTAAATTTTGATTATTGTTATAAGTTTTATATTAAGAGAATCTAAGGGCTAGTAATAAGTTCAAAATAAAGTAATAAGATAATATTCTATAAGTAGCATTTTATTTATATATACTTTAAATTATACTTATTAAAATAATTTTTAAACTTTAGCGATTTAAAGTTATATAGTTATTTTTATTAGAGTTTCTTTAAATAATTAAAGTTCTATTTATGTTAATTTACATAGAACTTATATTACAATGAGCAAAGTAAGGGATTTAAAAATTTTAATTGGGGTTATATATACTATATAAAATTATTGAAATAGTACAAACTAATTTTTATATAGTGAAAATTAATGTTTTGGATTTATTCGCTTTTAGGAGGATTAAAAATGGGAAAACCTAAATTAAAAAAGGAAATAGGATTGTTTACTGCTACAGCTTTAGTAGTTGGTAACATGATGGGATCTGGGATATTTATGCTTCCAGCCAGTTTAGCTAGTGTATCTGGTCCTGGTTCAACTATAATGGCATGGTTATTAACGGGATTAGGTTCTTTGGTTTTGGCATTAACGTTTGCTAACTTAGGTTCAAAGATTCCAAAGACAGGAGGAACTTATGAATACTCTAGACTAGCTTACGGAAACTTTATGGGATTCATGACTGCATGGCTTTATTGGAATGGATCTTGGATTGGAAATGCTACTATTTTTATAGTTATTACTACTTATTTAGGTGAAGTTATAACAAGTTTAACTAATTCACCAATAATAGGTTTCTTATTCTGTTCGTCTATCTTATGGATTTGTACATATATAAATATAAGAGGAACAAAGTTAGCAGGTAGAGTAGCTTCAGTAATAACTGTTTTTAAAGTTTTATTATTTATATTCTTCATAGTTGTTGGATTAATTTACTTTGATCCGTCAAACCTAACACCAATGTTTCCAGAAGGAAAGGGTGTTTCAACTATTCCTGTAGCAGCATCTTTAACTTTATGGGCATTTATGGGCTTAGAAACTGCATCTGTAGCAGGAGGAGAAATAAAAGATCCTGAAAAAAATGTTAAGAGAAGTACTATATTAGGTATGTTAATTAGTACTGTTTTATATATATTAATAAGTGTCGTAGCTATGGGAGCTATGAGTCAAAGTGAATTAGCTTCAAGTACTGCTCCTATTTCTGATATAATAGTTAAAGTTTTAAATTTAAAGAGTTTAAACTTCTTAAATATAGCTATAGCTATTAGTATTTTAGGAACAGCTATGGGATGGCTATTATCAACTGCTAGAGTAGGATATGCTGCTGGAGAGGATGGAATTTTCCCTAGTGTATTTGCTAAGGTACATCCTAAGTATAATACGCCACATGTAGCCTTAATAATAGGTAGTATATTTATAAATATTATATTCCTAATGAACTTTACTAAGGGTTTAGCAGGGGCATATAGCTTTATAGTTGTATTAGCTACTTTAAGTTACTTACCAATATATGCGATTTCAACTATTGCAGAAATAATACTTATGGTTAAAGAGGATAAAAAACCTACATTTAAAAAACATTTAGGTTTAATAATAAGATGTTTAATAGGTTTTGCTTTTGCAATTTGGGCAATATATGCTTCAGGAGCTGAAATAGTAATGTATGGATTTATTTTAATATTACTAGGAGTTCCGATTTATGGATATATGAGCATAAAAAAACACTTCCGATAAATTGAATTTTGATATTTAACAAATTTGTTATGTAATATTAGTTAATTTATTATATAATAAATATAAGTTTTGAAATTGGGGTTATATTATTTATGGTACAGAAATTTGCGTGGGGAGTGTATTGAGATGGCAAAAGTAGAAGCTTTAGAAGATGAATTAGTTGAATTAAAACTTAAAAAAAGAAATTTCATTTTAGCCAATAAAGATACAAAAGAGATTGATAATCTTATAAAAAATTTAGAAGAAGAAATTATGAGAATTAAATCAAATAATTGATATTCAGTAGCTATGAAAGAGAAATTACTCTTTCATAGCTTTTTTGTTTAATAAAAAAGAAAGTATTCCCAAAGAAACTTTTAAAGTGAGAGTAGTCAAATATGCCATCATAAGGCTTGAGAGGGATTGGGCAGGAAAAATATTATTTTTATTATATAAAATTTATTTAATGATATGAAATTTTTAAATATTGTTTTGGTAAAAAAATACATTTAATATATTAATGGGTTTATTTTTTATAAGATTATTTTAGAATAATTTAATTAAATAATTAGATTTGAATTTGTATAAATAATATTTTTATTTATATCTTAAGAAGGGCAAGGAGATTTGTGATGACTTTAGTAGAGGTAAAAGATGATAAATTAGAGATAAAACCTGTTGGGGTGAGAAAAGAAAAATATAAAACACAATTAAAAAATAAAATTTTTAATGAAGATGATTTATATTTATTTCATGAAGGGCGAAATTATAATGCTTATAATTTTATGGGAGCTCATTTTACTAGTGAAAATAGAAAACGAGGGGTAAGATTTACCCTTTGGGCTCCAAGGGCAAAGAATATTTTTTTAGTTGGAGATTTTTCAAACTGGGAGACAAAAGAAGAAAATAAACTTGAGAGAATAAATGAAACAGGGCTTTGGAGCATTTTTATACCTAGATTAAAAGAGGGAATTAAGTATAAATATTATATTGAGCAGGAAGATGGAAAAGCAGTATTAAAGGCTGATCCTTATGGAATTTATTCAGAGGTTAGACCTAATACTGCTTCTATTTTATGCGAAAAAACTAAAATAAGATGGTCAGATAAAAAGTGGTTAAATAAAAGAGAAGAAACTAATTATTTTGAAAGTCCTATTAATATATATGAATTACACTTAGGCTCATGGAAAAGAAAAGATGAGGATGAGTTTTTATCCTATGATGAGTTAAGTGTGGTTTTACCTAAGTATGTTAAGGAAATGGGATATACTCATGTTGAATTTATGCCATTAAATGAGCATCCATTAGATGCCTCTTGGGGGTATCAAGTTACAGGATATTATTCAATAACAAGTAGATATGGAGATATTAAAGGATTAAAAAGGCTAATAAATGCTCTTCATAAGGAGGATATAGGAGTTATTTTAGATTGGGTACCAGGTCATTTTTGCAAGGATGAACAAGGATTATATATGTTTGATGGTACACCAACTTATGAATATGAGGAAAAGTGGAAAGCTGATAATAAGGGTTGGGGAACTTTTAATTTTGATTTGGGAAAGCCAGAAGTAAAAAGCTTCTTAATTTCTAATGCTTTTTACTTTATAAATGAATTTCATATAGATGGATTAAGGGTTGATGCTGTTTCTAATATGCTTTACTTAAATTATGGAAGAAATCATGGAGAATGGTTTCCTAATATATATGGAGGAAATGAAAATTTAGAAGCTATTCAATTTATAAAAGAGCTTAATGAGGCTATAAAAACTTATAGCAAAGGGGTAATTACAATTGCAGAAGAATCAACATCTTGGCCTAATGTAACTAATGATACTGAATATGGTGGCTTAGGATTTGATTTTAAATGGAATATGGGCTGGATGAATGACACTTTAGAATATAATGAGTTAGATCCTATATATAGAAAGTATCATCATAATAAATTAACTTTCCCTATGATGTACAATCATTCAGAAAAGTTTATATTACCTATATCTCATGATGAAGTTGTTCATGGGAAAAAATCTCTTATAGATAAAATGCAGGGAGATTATTGGAATAAGTTTGCTAATTTAAGAGCATATATGGCATATATGTATGGTCATCCAGGGAAAAAACTTATGTTTATGGGATGTGAATTTGGGCAATTCATAGAATGGAGAGAATATGAAGAGCTTGAGTGGAAGTTAATTGATAAGTTTGATATGCATAGAAAAACTCATAATTTCTTTAAGGATTTAAATAACTTTTATAAAAATAATTCTGAGCTTTGGGAATTAGATTATGATCAAGAGGGATTTCAATGGATTGATGCTGATAATAATGAACAAAGCATATATATTTTTATAAGAAAAAGTAAAAATATAGAAAAGTATAAAATATTTGTATGCAATTTTACTCCAATGGTTTATTATGATTTTAATATAGGAGTTCCTGAAAAGGGAGTTTATAGAGAAATTTTCAATACAGATAAGAAAGAATATGGTGGCTCTGGACAAGTTATTAAAGAAAATTTATTCTCAAGAAAAGGTTGGTGCCATAATCAGCCATATACTTTAACCATAAAGGTTCCGCCAATGGCAGTTTCTGTTTTTGAAAGAATAATTGAAGAAAATAAAACAGAAGAAAAGATAGTAAAAGAAGATAAATATATTTAATAAAAGATAAAATGGAAGATATTTTATTTGGAGGGGTTTAAATTGATAAAAGTTTTATTTGCAACATCAGAGGCAAATCCATTTATAAAAACTGGGGGACTAGGTGATGTAATGGGAGCATTACCTAAGGAGCTTAAAAGAAAGGGAATAGATGCTAGAGTAATTTTGCCTAAATATAGTGCTATAAAAGGAGAACTTTTAGATAAGCTTAGTTTTAAAAAATGGTTTATGGTTCCTGTTGGTTGGAGAAATCAATATTGTGGAGTATATCAGTGTGAATATGATGAAGTTATATATTATTTATTAGATAGTGAGTTTTATTTCCACAGAAATGGTTTATATGGTGAAGGTGATGATGGAGAGAGATTTGCTTTCTTTGATAGAGCAGTTTTAGAAACTTTAAAAGAGATTGATTGGTGTCCAGATATTATTCATTGTAATGATTGGCAAACAGGAATGATACCAGTACTTCATAAATTAGAGTATTCTAAAGATCCATTTTATAAGTATATTAAGACTGTGACTTCAATTCATAATCTTTTATTCCAAGGTAATTTTTCAGCAGATATTTTACCGGAACTTTTTGGTTATGATTATGAACCAGTGAGAAATGGAAGTTTAGAATTTTATGGTGGAATGAGTTTTATGAAAGGAGCTATAAATTATAGTGATAGGATTTTAACTGTAAGTGAAACTTATGCCAAGGAAATTCAAACTCCTTACTTTGGAGAAAATTTAGATGGCTTATTAAGAGAAAGAGGATATGCACTAAAAGGAATAGTAAATGGTATAGATTATGATGAATTTAATCCTAGTAAGGATAGTTTAATAGCTAAAAATTTCTCAGTGGAAACTATAGAAGATAAAGTGTTAAATAAATTAGCTCTTCAAAAGGAATTAGGGTTACCTATAAATCCAGATATACCTATGATAAGCATTGTATCTAGGCTTACAAATCAAAAGGGATGCGACTTAATAGTTAATATAGCAAATAGATTACTTCAAAGAAATGTGCAATTAGTTATATTAGGAACAGGTGATTATAATTATGAAAATCATTTTAAGGGATTACAAGAGCTTTATCCAACTAAGGTATCTGCAAATATAAAGTTTGATAATGGATTAGCTCATAGAATATATGCATCTTCAGATATTTTCTTAATGCCATCATTATTTGAGCCTTGTGGACTAGGACAACTTATAGCATTAAGATATGGAGCTATTCCAATAGTTAGAGAAACAGGTGGATTAAAGGACACAATTCATTCATATAATAAATATACTGGAATAGGAAATGGCTTTAGTTTCACAAATTATAATCATAATGATTTAATGCATGTTATTGAATTAGCTTTAGAAACATATGATGATAAAGAGATTTGGAGATCATTAATTATACAAGCTATGGATTCTGATAATAGTTGGAATAAGTCAGCAGAAAAATATAAGGAATTATATGAAGAATTAATCAAGTAGTTTTAATCAAGTTTGTAGGAGGCGAGTAGATGCTATCTATAAATAAGGAGAGTTTTAAGAGAGATTATAAAAAAAAGTTCTTAGAACTTCATGGTATAGAACTTGAAGAGGGAAAAAATTTTCATAAGTATGAGGCTCTTGGATGTTTAGTTAGAGATTATATTGCAGAAGACTGGGTAAATACTAAAAAGAAATATGAGAGTTCAAAGCAAAAACAAGTTTATTATTTCTCTATGGAGTTTTTATTAGGAAGACTTTTAGGAGATGCCTTACTAAACTTAGGTATAAGAGAAACATGTAGGGAAGCTTTAAAGGAATTAAATATTGACTTAGAAGAACTAGAAGAGTTTGAAAGTGATCAGGGGTTAGGTAATGGTGGATTAGGTAGATTAGCAGCATGCTTTCTAGATTCAATGGCATCTTTAAATATAGCTGGACATGGATGTGGCATAAGATATAAATATGGATTTTTCAATCAAAAAATAATTGATGGATCACAGGTAGAAACTCCAGATAGTTGGCTTAAGAACGGAAATGTATGGGAAGTTAAAAAGCCTGATAAATCAGAAGTTGTTAAGTTTGGTGGAAATATTAAGTGTGAAAACATAAATGGTAGATTAACTTTTACCCATGTAAATTATGAGCCAATTTTAGCAGTTCCTTATGATACCCCTATTGTTGGATATGAAAATAATGTGGTAAATAATTTAAGGTTATGGAGTGCAGAGCCAGTAGATAATGAATTCGATTTTTGTTATTTCAATAGAGGTCAATATTTAAAGGCTATAGAATATAGAAATTCTATTGAAGCCATATCACAGGTATTATATCCTGATGACTCAATGTATGAAGGGAAACTTCTTAGATTAAAACAGCAATATTTCTTTGTATCAGCAGGACTTCAGAGTATAGTTAGACATTATAAGAAAAATGGTGGAAAAATAGAAGAGTTTGATGAATATATTGCTATTCATATAAATGATACCCATCCAACCTTAGCAATACCAGAGCTTATGAGAATTTTATTAGATGAAGAGGGACTTTCATGGGAAAGTGCCATGAGAATAACTACAAACACAATATCATATACAAATCATACTATTTTATCTGAAGCCTTAGAGAAATGGCCAATAAATATGTTTAAGGAGCTTCTTCCTAGAATATATATGATAGTTGAAGAGATGAATGAAAGATACTGTGCTGAACTTTGGCATAAGTATATTGGTCAATGGGACAAGATTTCTAAGATGGCCATAATAGGAGATGGCTTTGTTAGAATGGCTAATCTTGCAATAGTAGGTAGTCATAGTGTAAATGGTGTAGCAAAATTGCATACAGAAATACTTAAGAAAAAAGAGATGAGTGATTTTTATTATCTTTATCCAAGTAAATTTAATAATAAAACTAATGGAATAGCACATAGAAGATGGCTTCTAAAAAGCAATCCTGAACTTACTAATCTTTTAAAAGAAACAATAGGAGACAGCTTTATAAAACATCCTACAGATATGGAGAACTTTGAGAAGTATATTGATGATGAGTATGTTTTAAAAAGATTAGGAGAAATAAAAAGAAAAAATAAAGAGAATTTAGCTAAGGTAATTTTTGATAATCAGGGAATTAAAGTTGATCCAAATTCAATTTTTGATGTACAAGTTAAGAGAATACATGCATATAAGCGTCAGACTTTAAATTGTTTGAGAATAATGGAGCTTTATAATAGATTATTAGAAAATCCAAATTTAGATATAGCTCCAAGAACTTTTATATTTGCAGGTAAAGCTGCCCCTGCATACTATTTAGCTAAGAATACTATTGAATTAATAAATGCTGTTGCAAAGAAAATAAATAATGATAAAAGAATTAATGATAAAATCAAAGTAGTTTTCTTAGAAAATTATAGAGTTTCTCTTGCAGAAAAGATAATTCCAGCTACAGACTTAAGTGAGCAAATCTCAACTACAACTAAGGAAGCTTCAGGTACTTCTAATATGAAGTTTATGATGAATGGTGCTGTTACTATAGCTACCTTAGATGGAGCTAATATAGAAATAAGAGATGAAGTTGGAGACGACAATATTGTTATTTTTGGATTAACAGAAAATGAAGTTCTCGATTATTACTCAAGAGGTGGATATTCAGCTTGGGATGTAAGAAATAATGATAATAGGTTAATTAGAGTTACAGATGATTTAATAAATGGAGTTTACTCTAAGGATAGAGATAAGTTTAGAAGTGTATATGATAATTTATTGACCTATAATGATGAATTTTTTGTACTAAAAGATTTTGATTCATATTTGAAAGCTCAAGATAAGGTAGATTTGCTTTATAGAAATAATAAAGAGTGGCAAAGAAAATGTGGAGTAAATATAGCACATTCAGGTATATTTTCTTCAGATAGAACCATAACTGAGTATGCTACAGGAATATGGGGTTCAAAAGTTATATACAAAAACCTATAGAAATTTATAACAAAGTATAATCCATAAAGCACTTATATTAATACTATATATTAATATAAGTGCTTTGTTTTATTAAGTAAGAAAGGGGTATTGCCATGGGAAAAGCTTATATTTATCATGATTCTCAAGATACCTTTTATAGGGAACCTTTTGGAGCTGTTTCTGTAGGTTCTAAGGTAAGTTTAAGATTAGAATGCAAAGAGTGTGGAGAAGTTTTTATAGAGGTAATAAAGTTTGATGGAAGTAGATATTCAATACCTATGACAATTGAAGAGCGTAGAAATGAATGCATAATTTATAAAGGAATAATAGACACTACAAACTCCTCAGGAGTAATAAATTATTACTTTAAATACATTAAAGATGGATTTACTAAGTATTATGGAAATAATGATGAGTGTTTAGGAGGAGAGGGAAAGATATACTATGATTTTCCTAATTATTATCAAATAACAGTTTATGAGGATAATAAAATTCCTATTTGGTATAAAGAAGGTATTATTTATCAGATATTTGTGGATAGATTTTTTAATGGGAATAAGGATAGTGTGATATTTAATAAAAAGAAAAATAGCTTTATATATGGTAATTGGTATGATGAGCCAATGTATATAAGAGATAATAATGGAAGTATTAAACGGTGGGATTTTTATGGAGGTAATTTAAGGGGAGTAATTGAAAAATTAGATTATATAAAATCTTTAGGGGTAAATATTATATACATGAATCCAATATTTGATGCTGTGAGTTGTCATAAATATGATACTGGAGATTATGAAAATATAGATAAGATGTATGGAACTAACTGTGATTTTAAGGAATTGTGCCAAAAAGCTGAGGAAAAAGGCATAAGGATAATATTAGATGGTGTTTTTAGTCATACAGGATCAGATAGTAGGTACTTTAATAAATACGGAAACTATGGAGAGCTTGGAGCCTATGAATCTAAATACTCTAAATATTATAAGTGGTATAGGTTTTATGACTATCCTAATAGTTATGAATGTTGGTGGGGTTTTGAAAATCAGCCTAATGTAGAGGAACTAGAAAAGACATATTCAGATTATATAGTTAATAGTGAAAATTCAATAATAGCAAAGTGGCTTAGATTAGGAGCAAGTGGTTGGAGGCTAGATGTAGCAGATGAACTTCCAGATGAATTCATACAAATGATTAAGGAAAGGATGAAAAATGAGAAAGAAGATAGTGTGCTTATAGGAGAGGTTTGGGAAGACGCTTCAAATAAGGTTAGCTATTCAAAAAGAAGAAAATATTTATTAGGAAATGAATTAGATTCTGTAACAAATTATCCTTATAGAGATATAATTTCTAATTTTTTAAATGAAGAAATAAGTTCAAAGGATTTTTATAAAGTGATAATGAGCATAAAAGAAAATTATCCAAGAGAAAATTTTTATGCAAACATGAATCTTCTAGGTAACCATGATACAGAAAGAATACTTACAGTATTAAAGGAGAATTTAAATAAGTTAAAATTAGCCCTATGCCTTCAAATGACTTTACCTGGAGTTCCCTTAATTTATTATGGAGATGAGGCAGGACTTTTAGGAAATAAGGATCCTGAAAATAGAAAGACCTATCCTTGGGGACGAGAAAATAAGGAAATATTAAGTTATTATAGCTTTTTTGGAAACTTTAGAAAGAATGAAGAGGTTTTAAGAAAGGGAGATTTTTATATTTTTAAGGATACACCTGAGGATGTTATTGCTTTTAAGAGAGTTTATAAAGAGAAAGAAATGATAATTATAGTAAATAGGAGTAATTCTAGAAAAACCATAACCTTAGATAGCGAGAAAGGAAGATATAAAGATAAATTTTCTAAGGAAGAATTTTATGGTGATGGTAGCATTACTTTAGAAGTAGAAAGAGAAAATTATAAAATTTTAACTAATTAGAGGTATTTTCTAAGTGAAAAAATCATATTAATCCAATATATGGAGGTGGATAATATGATAAGAACAATAGTATGCCAAAGAGAAGGATGCAATGGAAATGCTTTTTATATAAATAGTCATGATGGTGAAATGAGTGTTGTATGTAAGGAGTGTAATAGTGAGTATAAATATGAAACTGAGAATAATTCACTTTTGATGTTATCTACTTGCTCAAACTGTAATAATGATACTTTTAAGGTCTTTAAAGATACTGAGAGCAATAATATATATGCAAAATGTATTGTTTGTGGTAATCCACCAGAAAATATTTTTATTGATGCTGATGGAAATCAGGTATCTTATGAATCTAAAATTTTAAACGATATAAAGGACATGGTTTATAGAGTTGAGCAAAGAATAAGCAATCTTGAGAGAGAGGTTGAGAGTTTAGGAAGTGGTCAAGTATTGATAGAGCAATCTATGGCATATATAAATCAATTTTTATCAGAAAATAAATAAGGTGTTAAATCAATTTGGGTACTAGAAGGGTTTCTAGTACTCTTTGTTATTAAAAAAAATAATAAAATTTAAGGCTATTTAAGAATATTGTTTTAAAATATTTAATTAATTTAAAATAATTATTTTTTAAGATTAAATTTATTATAAATTAATTTTAATAACTATTAAATTTAAAGTTAAATTATGTTATAATTTCAATATCCATTTAATGGTATATAAGGGGTAAATTGGAGGGGAGACTTGTGTCAAAAAAAGAGATAGTTGCAATGATATTAGCTGGAGGTCAAGGATCGAGATTAGGAGTGTTAACTAAGAATTTGGCTAAGCCAGCAGTTCCTTTTGGGGGAAAGTATAGAATAATAGATTTTCCTTTAAGTAACTGTTCTAATTCAGGTATATATACTGTTGGTGTTTTAACACAGTATAAGCCTTTAAAATTAAATGAACATATTGGTATTGGTGATACATGGGATTTAGATAGAAGAGATGGAGGGGTAAGTATATTGCCTCCATATCAAAAAGAAAAAGGTGGAGATTGGTATAAGGGTACTGCCAATGCAATCTATCAGAATATTGAATTCATAGAAAGATATGATCCAGAATATGTTCTTATTTTATCAGGAGATCATATTTATAAAATGGATTATGATAAAATGCTAGAAATGCATAAACAGAAAGAAGCTGATGCTACTATAGCAGTAATAAATGTTCCTATGCATGAGGCAAGTAGGTTTGGAATAATGAATACAAATGAAGATTTATCAATATATGAATTTGAGGAAAAGCCAGAGCATCCAAAGAGTACAAATGCTTCAATGGGAATATATATTTTTAATTGGAAAGTTTTAAAGAAATTTTTAGAAGAAGATGAATTAGATCCAAATTCAAGTAATGATTTTGGAAAAAATATAATTCCTAAAATGTTGAATGCAGGTAAAAGGCTTATAGCTTATCCATTTAAGGGTTATTGGAAAGATGTTGGAACTATAGAAAGTTTATGGGAAGCTAATATGGATTTATTAAAGCATGAAGATGAATTAAGTCTTTATGATAGTGAATGGAGAATTTATTCAGCTAATCCTGTTAGACCTGCTCAATTTATTGGAAAAGATGCAGAAATAAAGTCTTCATTAACTGTTGAAGGGTGTATAGTACATGGTAAGGTGGAAAATTCAGTTTTATTCCAAGGGGTTTACGTAGGAAAGGGAGCTGTAATTAAAGATGCAGTAATAATGCCAAATACAAGAATTGAGGATGAAGTTGTAATAGAAAAAGCGATTATAGGTAGTGAAGCTATTGTTGGTAAAGGATGCAAAATAGGCGATGGAAATAAAATTTCAGTTATAGCATCTAAAGAGGTTGTAGTAGGCAATAAAGAGATAATAGAAGAATGTGCTATGGTGAAGTAAGAAGAGGTATATGAGAGGGGTAATAGTTCATGAATAATTGCATAGGTATAATAAATTTAGATGAGAATGAAAGCAGAATTGGAGAATTAGCAAAAAATAGGCCTTTAGCAGCAGTACCTATAGCGGGAAGATATAGAATAATTGATTTTATACTTTCTAATATGACTAATGCAGGAATAGAATCTTTAGGTATTTTAAGCAAAAATAAATCTCGTTCATTAGTAGATCACTTAACTAATGGGAGACCATGGGATTTACACAGAAAAAGAGATGGACTAAGAGTATTTAACTTTGGTGAAAGAGATCCTTATTATGATGATATAACTAATCTTTATGAGAATTTAGATTTTTTAACTAAAAGTAGAAGAGAATATGTTATCATGTCACCATCATATATGATTTGTAATATAGATTTAAAAGAAGCTTTAGAATATCACAAGAAAAATGACAATGATATTACAGTAATATATAAAAAAGTTAAAGATGCGGATTCTAATTTTATTGATTGTGATGTTTTAAATTTTGATGAAAGTGGATTTATAAAAAGTATAGGAAAAAACTTAGGTAGAGAAGAAGAAAGCAATATAAGCATGGAAATGTATATATTAAGAACAGATCTTCTAATAGAAATAATATATGAATGTATAAGAAGAGGTTCACATAGAAAATTCAAGAGTTATTTAAGTGAATTCTTAGATGAAATGAAGGTTAGTGGATTTGAATTTAAAGGTTATTTAAGCTGTGTTAATTCACTAAAATCTTATTATAAGGCTAATATGGATTTATTAGAAGAGAAGGTTTATAAGGAATTATTTATAGATAATAATCCTATATATACTAAATCTAGAGATGAAGGACCAACCCATTATACTAAAAATAGTGAAGTAACTAATTCGATAATAGCAAATGGTTCTTATATTGAAGGGAAAGTTGAAAACAGTATAATTGGAAGAAGAGTTTATGTAGGACCAGAGGCGGTTATTAAAAATTGTATTATAATGCAAGAAACTGTTATAGGTGAAAATGCCCATTTAGATAAAATAATAACAGATAAGGCAGCAGTAATAAGAGATGATGAGAAAATAGTAGGTCTTGAATACTGTCCTATGGTTTTAAGCAAACCTAATATAATATAAACTTGAAATAAATCATAGCATCCTTTAAATTTAATTTATACAAAAGGAGAAGAGGAGATGCTATGGAGAATAAAAGAAAAAGAATAATTGCATGGAGTTTAATGATATTATGGATGGCTTTTATATTTTTTATGTCTAGCCAGCCAGGAGAGGTTTCTTCTAAGCAAAGTAATTTTGTAGTTGTTTTACTTGATATGTTTGGAATGGACTTAAATAGTCGTTTCGGTGAATTATCAACTTATATTATAAGAAAGGGAGCACACTTTACTGAATATATGATACTTTATTTCTTAGCTTTTAATCTTTTAAGATTATATATAACTAGAAAGAAGGCATATATATATTCCTTAATTATAGTATTTGGATATGCTTGTAGCGATGAATTCCATCAATTATTTGTAGAAGGAAGAAGTGGACAGTTTAAAGATGTTCTTATAGATACATCAGGAGGAATTTTTGGAAGTTTATTAGCTATTTTAAAAAGTAAAATTTTCTCTAATAAAGCTTAAAATGAAAAAAACATTAAAATATATTTATTTTAAATACAAAAATGGCCTATATTAAAATAACTTTTAACAAAACTTACAAACAGTATGAAGAGAAAACTTGTAATTCTCTGAATATGTTTGTAAGTTTTATTATTCTAATACAGCACCTTTTTCTAATTAATAATTTTTTATAATAATGCTGAGAAAATTCTAGTAACTCCCTCTATAAACTTGTCAAACTTAGTTGATTTTTCATATTCTTCAATTTTAAAATGTCTAGATTTAAGTAAATCTTCAAAAAACAGAGCATCTAACTTACATGTTATTTCCTTATCATATATAACAGTATTTATTTCATAATTAAGCTCAAAACTACGTATATCCATATTAGCTGTTCCTAAAGTACATATTTTCCCATCTATTGTCATTGTTTTAGAATGTATAAAAGAACTTTTATCATAAAAATAAACTTCAATTCCACAATCCATAAGTTCAGCTAAATAACTTTTAGATGCCTTATTTACCATAAAGTGATCTGATTTTTCAGGAAAAATAATCTTTACGTCAACTCCACTTAAAGAAGCTATTCTAAGAGCTTCTATTATGCTTGATGGAGGTACAAAATAAGGAGTAGTTATATAAATATTTTCCCTTGCAGTCATAATCATTTTTAAAATGCTCTGCATTATTGCAGGAAATGTTGAATCAGGTCCGCTTTTAACTAACTGCATTAAAACTCTTTCCTTAGCAACTATATTTTCAGGAAAATATTTATCAAATTCTTTATCATAAAAAGTATAACTATTATTAGCTTTTTCTATGGTTATGAAGTCATCTAGGAAAACTGCTTGCAGTGCTAAAACAAAATCACCTTTAATCATTAGGTGGGTATCTCTCCAATAACCAAACTTTTTGTTTCTCCCTAAATATTCATCTCCTATATTAATACCACCTAAAAAACCTACTTGTCCGTCTATAACAACTATTTTTCTATGATTTCTATAGTTGATTTGAGTGTTTATTACTTTAAGAAGGGGTGCTAAGAAGTAAGAGTACATAACAACTGAGACCCCTGCTTTTTTTAAATCTTTAATGTAGCTTCTTTTTAAGCTGCTTGAACCAACTTTATCAATAATAAATCTAACCTTAACTCCTTCTAGAGCTTTCTTTATCAATATATCTTTAATTTCATTGCCTATTTCATCACTATTTACTATATAGTACTCAAGATGAATATGATGCTTAGCCTTAAGAAGTTCCTCTTTTAAATCTTTAAACTTTTCAACACCATCCTTATATATCTTTATATCATTATTAACAAAGATAGGAGAATCACTGTTAAAAGCTAAAAGCTCCATTAAAGGGACATATTGTTTTTCAGGATATTCATCTAAAATAGGACTTATTAAGTCATTAATTTTAGGATTGGTTCTATCATTAAGTTTATTTCTTTTCCAATTACGTCCTAAGAATATATAAAGTATTAATCCTATAGGAGGCAATAGGGTTAGTATTAGTAACCATGCTATTGTTTTTTCTGGTTGTTTTCTTTCTAGTACCACAATTATGACAGACAAGATTACATTAATTATAAATGCCAAGTATAAAAATGTTGTTATATAGTTTATAATAATCCCTCCCTCATAAATAAAATACTAAATCTTATTGTAACATTAATTATCTCAATAACTAATACTTTCTAAACAGTTTTACATAAAATATATTATCAAAATGTAATTATAAACTATATAAAATATTATAATCTACATATTTATTATTGAAAGTATGAAATCAATAGAGTATTAATAAATTTTAAATAGTTAACATCAAAAAAGATAAAATTTATTTTAGACTAATAATTTTATTTTTCTTTAACAAGATAAAGTGAGAAAATTATCAAAAATATAACCAAAATATTAATATTGTGTTATATAAATGTGATTATATTGAAATTTTAATAATAAATGATATAATAAATTAAGATAATAATAAAAATAAGTTGTTTTTGTTGGGGGTTTATAAACAAAAATCAATAACTATTAATAAAAGGGGGGCATATATATATGAAAGCTGTAAAAGAAGTCAATCAGAAAAAAAGCGGAATTTTAGGCTTCATAGAAACAGTAGGTAATAAATTGCCGCATCCAGCTACTATATTCGTAATATTATGTGCTGGTGTAGTAATTTTATCTCATGTTTTAGCATCAAGGGGTGTATCTGTTACATATGAAGGAATAGATAGAGCTACAAATGAAATTAAAGAGATAACGGTTTCTGTTCAAAGTTTGTTAACTCCAGATGGAATAAGATATATTTTTGAATCATTAATAACTAATTTTACAAGCTTCGCGGCTTTAGGTACAGTGTTAGTTGCAATGTTAGGGGTTGGTGTTGCAGAAGGAACTGGACTTATAGGAACAGCTTTAAGAAGATTAGTGTTAAAAACTCCAAAGAGTTTAGTTACAATGGTTGTTGTATTTGCAGGAGTTATGTCAAGTATAGCTTCTGACGCTGGTTACGTTGTTCTTGTACCACTAGGTGCAGTAATATTTATGAGTTGTGGAAGACATCCACTAGCAGGTATAGCTGCAGCCTTTGCAGGGGTATCAGGTGGATTTAGTGCAAATCTTTTTCCAGGACCTGTTGATGCTTTATTAGCAGGTATGACTACAGAGGGTGCTCATATGTTTGATCCATCATATTCAGCATCACCAGTAGGAAACTGGTACTTTATAATGGCTTCAACAGTTGTAATAACTTTAATAGGAACTTTAGTTACTGAGAAGATAGTTGAACCTAGATTAGGTAAATATAGAGGAGAACTAATAGCGGGTGATGAAGATGCTATGAAACCTCTTGATGAAAAAGAAAAAAGAGGATTAAAATTTGCAGGTTTATTTGCTTTAGTAGGAATTATATTAATAGGAGCTTTAGTTGTTCCAGCTAACGGTATATTAAGAAATCCTGAAACAGGAGAAATATTAAGTTCACCATTTATGAACTCAATAGTTGTTTCTATCGCATTTGTATTCTTACTAGCAGGTGTTGGATATGGAATAGGTGAAGGAAAAATAAAGAGTGATAAAGATATAATTGGTGAAATGGGCAAGACAATGTCTACAATGGGCTCATATATAGTATTAGTATTCTTTGCAGCTCAATTTGTAGCTTACTTTGGAAAAACTAATTTAGGTACTGTAATAGCAGTAAAAGGAGCCGACTTCTTAAAGGCAACAGGAATTCAAGGTATTCCTTTATTAGTAGGATTCATACTTGTAACAGCATTTATAAACTTATTCATGGGATCAGCTTCAGCTAAATGGGCTATAATGGCTCCAATATTTGTTCCAATGCTTATGGGAGTTAATATAAGTCCAGAAATGACTCAAATGGCATACAGAATAGGTGACTCAACAACAAACATTATATCTCCACTTATGACTTACTTTGCGTTAATAGTATCATTTAGTGAGAAGTATGATAAAGAGTCTGGAATAGGAACAATGATATCAACAATGGTTCCATATTCAGTTTGCTTACTAATAGGATGGACAATCTTATTAATGCTTTGGTATGTATTTAAATTACCTTTAGGACCTGGAGCAGGAATAGTTATATAATATATGAATATAAAAAGTTATACATTATATAAGTTAGAAGTATTATTTATAAAGATAATATAAATATAAAAAATATAGAGTATTAAGATATAGGATTTAATATATAACTATTAAATCCTATATCTTTTTTTATGTTTAAATTTAAAAGGGCAGTTATTGATAGTTAATAATCTAATATTATAAATAGTTAATAATTTAATGCTATAAGTTGAAAATAAAAAATAACTTATATTTAAATTGAGTTATAGTTAAATTGAGATTTTACTATAACTAAAAGTTATATTTAGTTTTTAATATGGAATTTTCTAAGTAAAATTTTGGTTGTAAGCTTAAATAAATAGAGTATTTATGTCCTAAATGTAGTAATTATCAAGGAATAGGATTTATAAAAATGGAATGTTTGGAATTAAGTTGAATTAAAATAAAGAACACAAAACCAGGCGTATCAATATAAAGAAAATAAAGTATTCTAATGAAAAATAGAGTATTTTAAGAATAATTGTCGTAACTAATGAAATATATAGTAAGTATATATTATCTAACATGGTAAGATAAATCTCGTCGCTGAGAGACACACAAACAACTCAACAAAACAAATTAAAAGTTTTGAAAAAAAGTTGTTGACAAAGTTTCAAAGTGATGTTAAACTAAGAAAGTCGCTTGAGGGCGACAAAGAAATGGTCTTTGAAAATTAAACAGAAGATATTAACATAAACCAGCAATTCTTTTATAAGTAATATGAGTATAGATTAAACTTTTAAATTGAGAGTTTGATCCTGGCTCAGGATGAACGCTGGCGGCGTGCTTAACACATGCAAGTCGAGCGATGAAGTTTCCTTCGGGAAATGGATTAGCGGCGGACGGGTGAGTAACACGTGGGTAACCTGCCTCATAGAGTGGAATAGCCTTCCGAAAGGAAGATTAATACCGCATAACGTTGAAAGATGGCATCATCATTCAACCAAAGGAGCAATCCGCTATGAGATGGACCCGCGGCGCATTAGCTAGTTGGTGGGGTAACGGCCTACCAAGGCGACGATGCGTAGCCGACCTGAGAGGGTGATCGGCCACATTGGGACTGAGACACGGCCCAGACTCCTACGGGAGGCAGCAGTGGGGAATATTGCACAATGGGGGAAACCCTGATGCAGCAACGCCGCGTGAGTGATGAAGGTTTTCGGATCGTAAAGCTCTGTCTTTGGGGAAGATAATGACGGTACCCAAGGAGGAAGCCACGGCTAACTACGTGCCAGCAGCCGCGGTAATACGTAGGTGGCGAGCGTTATCCGGATTTACTGGGCGTAAAGGGAGCGTAGGCGGATGATTAAGTGGGATGTGAAATACCCGGGCTCAACTTGGGTGCTGCATTCCAAACTGGTTATCTAGAGTGCAGGAGAGGAGAGTGGAATTCCTAGTGTAGCGGTGAAATGCGTAGAGATTAGGAAGAACACCAGTGGCGAAGGCGACTCTCTGGACTGTAACTGACGCTGAGGCTCGAAAGCGTGGGGAGCAAACAGGATTAGATACCCTGGTAGTCCACGCCGTAAACGATGAATACTAGGTGTGGGGGTTTCAACACCTCCGTGCCGCCGCTAACGCATTAAGTATTCCGCCTGGGGAGTACGGTCGCAAGATTAAAACTCAAAGGAATTGACGGGGACCCGCACAAGTAGCGGAGCATGTGGTTTAATTCGAAGCAACGCGAAGAACCTTACCTACACTTGACATCCCTTGCATTACTCTTAATCGAGGAAATCCCTTCGGGGACAAGGTGACAGGTGGTGCATGGTTGTCGTCAGCTCGTGTCGTGAGATGTTGGGTTAAGTCCCGCAACGAGCGCAACCCTTGTCGTTAGTTACTACCATTAAGTTGAGGACTCTAGCGAGACTGCCTGGGTTAACCAGGAGGAAGGTGGGGATGACGTCAAATCATCATGCCCCTTATGTGTAGGGCTACACACGTGCTACAATGGCTGGTACAGAGAGATGCAATACCGCGAGGTGGAGCCAAACTTAAAAACCAGTCTCAGTTCGGATTGTAGGCTGAAACTCGCCTACATGAAGCTGGAGTTACTAGTAATCGCGAATCAGAATGTCGCGGTGAATACGTTCCCGGGTCTTGTACACACCGCCCGTCACACCATGAGAGTTGGCAATACCCGAAGTCCGTGAGCTAACCGCAAGGAGGCAGCGGCCGAAGGTAGGGTCAGCGATTGGGGTGAAGTCGTAACAAGGTAGCCGTAGGAGAACCTGCGGCTGGATCACCTCCTTTCTAAGGAATACATCTTAGGACAACTAAGATGATAATGAATTCTGGATAATATCTCTGTTTAATTTTGAGAGACTATCTCTCAAAATTGTTCTTTGAAAATTGCACATAATTTAATTTATAGAAACAACAAGCCAAATTGGCAAAACCAATTTCTATTCTTTGTAAAATGAGAACTATAACTAATATAGGTCAAGCTACAAAGGGCGCATGGTGAATGCCTTGGCATCAGGAGCCGATGAAGGACGTGATAAGCTGCGATAAGCTTCGGGTAGGCGCACATAGCCTGAGATCCGAAGATCTCCGAATGAGGAAACTCACATGGGAAACCCCATGTATCATTAAGTGAATACATAGCTTAATGAAGGTAACCCAGGGAACTGAAACATCTAAGTACCTGGAGGAAGAGAAAGAAAAATCGATTTTCTTAGTAGCGGCGAGCGAAAGGGAAAGAGCCCAAACCGGAAACTTGTTTCCGGGGTTGTGGACATAGCATAAAAGTGGAGGCTATTGTAACTGAAGAGAACTGGAAAGTTCCACCGTAGAAGGTAATAGTCCTGTAAGTGAAACGAGAAGACCACGAGTTATGATCCAGAGTACCACGAGACACGTGAAACCTTGTGGGAAGCAGGGAGGACCACCTCCCAAGGCTAAATACTACCTGATGACCGATAGTGAAGCAGTACCGTGAGGGAAAGGTGAAAAGAACCCCGGGAGGGGAGTGAAATAGAACCTGAAACCGTGTGCCTACAACCGCTCAGAGCCCCTTATGAGGGTGATGAGGTGCTTTTTGTAGAACGAGCCAACGAGTTACGGTATGTAGCAAGGTTAAGTACTTAAGGTACGGAGCCGAAGGGAAACCGAGTCTGAATAGGGCGACTAGTTGCATGCCGTAGACCCGAAACCGGGTGACCTATCCATGGCCAGGTTGAAGCGAGGGTAAAACCTCGTGGAGGACCGAACCACGTTGCTGTTGAAAAAGCATGGGATGAGCTGTGGATAGCGGAGAAATTCCAATCGAACCCGGAGATAGCTGGTTCTCTCCGAAATAGCTTTAGGGCTAGCGTCGAGTATGAGTAGTGGAGGTAGAGCACTGAATGGGCTAGGGGGCATAGCGCTTACCGAACCTTATCAAACTCCGAATGCCACATACTTTGAGCTCGGCAGTCAGACTACGAATGATAAGATCCGTGGTCAAAAGGGAAACAGCCCAGATCGTCAGCTAAGGTCCCAAAGTGTAAGTTAAGTGGGAAAGGATGTGAGATTTCTAAGACAACTAGGATGTTGGCTTAGAAGCAGCCATTCATTAAAAGAGTGCGTAATAGCTCACTAGTCGAGAGATCTTGCGCCGAAAATGTAACGGGGCTAAACTTACCACCGAAGCTACGGGCTTGAACTTAGTTCAAGCGGTAGGAGAGCGTCGTAACCGGGCTGAAGTCGTACCGTAAGGAGCGGTGGACTGGTTACGAGTGAGAATGTTGGCATCAGTAGCGAGATGTGGGTGAGAATCCCACAGGCCGAAAACCTAAGGTTTCCTCAGGAAGGTTCGTCCGCTGAGGGTTAGTCGGGACCTAAGCCGAGGCCGAAAGGCGTAGGTGATGGACAACTGGTTGATATTCCAGTACCACTACCATCGTTATTATCGATGGCGTGACGCAGGAGGATAGTGTGTGCTAGCTATTGGATGCTAGTCTAAGCGTTTAGGCAGTGAGAGTAGGCAAATCCGCTCTCATAATGCTGAGGCGTGATGGGGAAGGTTCCACGGAACCGAAGTACATGATTCCACGCTGCCAAGAAAAGCGTCTAGAGAGAGAAGTAGTGCCCGTACCGCAAACCGACACAGGTAGGTGAGGAGAGAATCCTAAGGCCGGCGGAAGAATTACAGTTAAGGAACTCGGCAAATTGACCCCGTAAGTTCGCGAGAAGGGGTGCCTACGAGAGTAGGCCGCAGAGAATAGGCCCAAGCAACTGTTTAGCAAAAACACAGGTCTCTGCTAAAGCGTAAGCTGATGTATAGGGGCTGACGCCTGCCCGGTGCTGGAAGGTTAAGGGGAACACTTAGCGCAAGCGAAGGTGTGAACTTAAGCCCCAGTAAACGGCGGCCGTAACTATAACGGTCCTAAGGTAGCGAAATTCCTTGTCAGGTAAGTTCTGACCCGCACGAATGGCGTAATGACTTGGGCACTGTCTCAACTGTAAATCCGGCGAAGTTGTAGTGCGAGTGAAGATGCTCGCTACCCGCGATTGGACGGAAAGACCCCGTAGAGCTTTACTGTAGCTTAGCATTGAGTTTTGGTATTGTCTGTACAGGATAGGTGGGAGACTAGGAAACCAGGGCGTCAGCCTTGGTGGAGTCAACCTTGGGATACCACCCTGACAGTACTGAAATTCTAACTGGCGGCCATGAATCTGGTCACAGGACATTGTTAGGTGGGCAGTTTGACTGGGGCGGTCGCCTCCTAAAAAGTAACGGAGGCGCCCAAAGGTTCCCTCAGAACGGTCGGAAATCGTTCGAAGAGTGCAAAGGCAGAAGGGAGCCTGACTGCGACACCCACAAGTGGAGCAGGGACGAAAGTCGGGCTTAGTGATCCGGTGGTACCTCGTGGGAGGGCCATCGCTCAACGGATAAAAGCTACCTCGGGGATAACAGGCTGATCTCCCCCAAGAGTCCACATCGACGGGGAGGTTTGGCACCTCGATGTCGGCTCGTCGCATCCTGGGGCTGAAGTAGGTCCCAAGGGTTGGGCTGTTCGCCCATTAAAGCGGCACGCGAGCTGGGTTCAGAACGTCGTGAGACAGTTCGGTCCCTATCCGTCGCGGGCGTAGGAAATTTGAGAGGAGCTGTCCTTAGTACGAGAGGACCGGGATGGACTGACCTCTGGTGTACCAGTTGTTCCGCCAGGAGCACAGCTGGGTAGCTAAGTCGGGAATGGATAAACGCTGAAAGCATCTAAGCGTGAAGCCAACCTCAAGATGAGATTTCCCATAGCATAAGCTAGTAAGATCCCTTGAAGAACACAAGGTTGATAGGTCGGGGGTGTAAGCATGGTAACATGTTCAGCTGACCGATACTAATAGATCGAGGGCTTGACCAAATATAGTAAATTAAATATGTGCAATTTTGAAAGAACAAAAACTTTCAAACATCTGGTGATGATGTTCTTTAGGGTAACACCCGTTCCCATTCCGAACACGACGGTTAAGCCTTTAGAAGCCGATGGTACTGCACGGGAGACTGTGTGGGAGAGTAGGTGGTCGCCAGGTCTTATGATTTGCTAGCTCAGTCGGTAGAGCACGTGACTTTTAATCACGGTGTCCAGGGTTCGATTCCCTGGCAGATCACCAAAAACCTCTCTTAATTAGAGAGGTTTTTTTGTATATAAAAATATATTATGTAAATTAATATAAAAATAATTATAGTAAAATAAATCATAATTTAATAAAGTTTCATATAAATTCGACTAGAGTTCAGAATATATTAATATTTAACAGGATTCTAGTCGACTTTATATATTAGTAAAAATAAAAGTTTTAATATATAATTATATGTAATGAATAAAAAAGTATATATTTTTAAGTTACTTTTTTATAAATATGGAATGACTTTAAATAAGAGTTAATATAAATTTAGTTAGCAGTAATAGTGTGGTATAGAGGAGAATATTATGATAAAAAAAACGGAAAAAGCATATGAGGTAAAAAGAGCCTTCAACAATAATATAGTTTTGGTTGATGATGATGAAAAAGAAATTATATTATTTGCTAAAGGTATAGGCTTTAATTGTAAAAAAGGTTCAATAATACCTGAGAATACTAATATAGAAAAAATATTTACTATACAAGATGAGAATAATATTGCTAACTTTAGAAGAGTGGTTGGAAGTAATGATGAGAAGTTTATTGCTTTTTGTGAAGAATTAATATTAGAGATTTCAAGAGATTTTAGTGAGGAATTAAACGAGATTATACATATAGGTTTAATAGATCATATTTCTTTTGCTATTGAGAGAATGAAAAAAGGAGAGATTTTAAGAAATCCTTTTTTAGTAGAAATAGAAACTCTATATCCTAAAGAGTTTGAGGCTGCAACTAAAATGGTTAAAAAGCTTGAGGATTTTACAGGGGTAAGTATAGTTGATGATGAGATTGGATTTATTGCTATGCATATACATTCGGCAAGAACAACAGGAAAGATTTCTCATACAATAAAATTTACCTATATAGCAAATACTGCTGTAGAATATATTGAAGATGCTTTTAATATTGAAGTAGATAGAACTTCATTATCTTATGCTAGATTTATAAGTCACTTAAGATTTGCTATTGAAAGACTTATAAATAATACTCCGGTAAAAAATGAATTACTTTCTATTATAAAACTAAAGTATCCAGAATCCTTTAAGGTTGCTGAAGAAATAGGAAAAGCTATAAATGAAGATTTTTCTCTAGAAGTTGCAGAAGATGAGATAGGGTATTTAGCCTTGCATGTAGAGAGAATAAGAAAAAATGAATAAATAAAAAAGCTGACTTTTAAGTCAGCTTTTTATTATTTAACTTTATAAGTTAAAACAGTATCATTTCCAGCAGTAACTGTTTCACCTATAACAGGTTTCATATCTTTTACCATATCAGGATTTGTGATTAATACAGGAGTGTGTAATTTTAAGCCTTTTCCTAATATAAAATCTCTATCTATTTTTAATATTGGTGTACCAGCTTTAACTTGTTGTCCTGGTTCAGTTAATCTTTCGAATCCTTCTCCTTCTAGAGAAACTGTATCTATACCAACGTGAACTAATAATTCAATACCATTACTTAAAGTCATAGCGAAAGCATGGTTAGTTTTGAATACTAATGATAATTCTCCATCAGCAGGAGCAACAATAGTATCTCCAGTTACTTCAATAGCAACTCCATCTCCAGCCATTTTTTCAGCGAAAACTTGATCTGGTACTTGTGATAAATCAATAGTTTTTCCAGTTGCAGGAGCAATTAATTTTAATTCTTTTTTAAATAATCCAAACATATTTATTTTCTCAACTTATTATATTAAGTTAAGAAATTCACTTCCTTTCTATATATAGAATCAAATATAAAAAAACAGGCATAAGTCTATTAGAACTTATGCCTGATTTAACAGTAACATGTTATGATTACATTATATATTCTTTATTTTTATAAGTCAACACTATATTTATACAATATCATTTGAAGATTTGTATTTATATGTAATAAATTTAGGAAGCGTGAGAAAGATAATATTATAGTGATTATAAAAAATATGTTTATCTTAAAGTTGACACCCTAAAAAAGATATAGTAATATTTAAATGCAAACATTACAGATGTAATGTTTAAGAGATTATTTTAAGCGTGTAACCATAAATTTTGGGCATTAGCTGAAAAGAATTACTATGTTCTTTTCAGCTTTTTTTATGTGTGAATATAATTGTATTAATAGGACAATTTTTAGCTAAAGGGGAAAGGATTTCAAAAGGAATTTCTATATAAGCATTTTATGATTAAAAATATAGATTATAAAATGCTTATATAGGTATTCAATAGGAATAGATAACTTTTATATTTTATTTTTAGAATACCTAATGCTTTAAAGAAGTTAAATTTTTTAAAGTATTACACAAACTTAAACTAAATGAAAAAAACTTATAAGGAGGAATGAACAAATGAGTAAAAAAGGTTCAAAAGTTTTAGGCTTTCTTCAAAGAATAGGTAAATCTTTAATGGTTCCTATAGCAGTAATGCCAGCTTTAGGATTATTATTAAGACTTGGAGATAAAGACTTATTAAATATCCCTTGGATCAGCGCTGCTGGTGGAGCTGCCTTTGGAGATAATATGGCAATGCTTTTTGCTGTAGGTATAGGATTTGGACTTTCAGATGAAAATAATGGAGTTGGAGGATTAGCAGGTCTTTTAGGATTTTTAGTTATGAAAAATGTTGCAACTTCATTTGATCCAAGTATAAATATGGGAGCTTTTGGTGGAGTTGTAGCCGGAGTTGTTGGAGGACTTTTATATAATAAATTTAAAGATATTAAAGTTCCTCAATTTTTAGGATTCTTTGGTGGAAAAAGATTTGTTCCAATAATAACATCAGCGGTATGTCTTATTTTAGGGGTATTCTTTGGATATACTTGGCCAACATTCCAAGCTGGATTAGACGGATTTGCTAATATAATGGTAGCGGCAGGTGCTATTGGGGCTGGAATATATGGAATATTAAATAGATTATTAATACCAATTGGATTACACCATGTAATGAACACAGTAATTTGGTTCCAATTAGGAAGCTTTACAGATCCAGTTTCAGGTCAAATTGCAACTGGAGATATTGCAAGATTTTTAGCTGGAGATCCAACAGCTGG